>DASQUK010000043.1:0-3412 GCA_035641315.1 Acidimicrobiales bacterium
AACGGGGGGTCGACGAGCGGCAGAGCGTGCCGCCCGGGTCCGTTGGCTTGGTCTGCTGGCGGCGGTCATCGGGCGGTGGTGGAGACCGGCTGGCGGGTCCCGACGCCGTGCCTGGGGGTGAGGTTGTTGCCGGACTCTGGGTCGAAGAGCTGCACGTGGGTGGGGTCGAGCCACAGTTCGGCGTGTTGGCCTTTGCGGAGCGGGGTCTCGGGGTTGAGTGTGACGATGAGCTGGGTGCGCATCGTTTCGCTGTCGAGCTCGTTCGCGAGCTCGCCGAGGATGCGGCGGACCTGCGCGGGCGCGTCGAACGGCACGTAGGCGAGCTGCTCGCTGCCCAGCCACTCGATGACGTCGACCTTGGCACGGAAGACGAGACCGTGGCGTCTGCCTTCGTCGTCGACCGCAGCGGCGTCTTCGATGTGCTCCGGCCGGACACCGGCGATGAGGATGTCGTGACCTGCGATCTGGGTTGCGGCGTCGGGTGTCAGCTCGATGTCGCCAACGGGCAGGCGCAGTCTCACCCCGTCGGTGGCGGCGGGCATGAAGTTCATGGACGGCGATCCAATGAACCCGGCAACAAACAGGTTGACCGGGTGCTGGTAGAGCTCGCGGGGCGCATCGACCTGTTGCAACACGCCCTTGCGGAGCGCGGCCACGCGGTCGCCGAGCGTCATGGCTTCGATCTGGTCATGGGTGACGTAGACGGTGGTGACGCCGAGCCGGTGTCGGAGGCGCGAGATCTCGGTCCGCGTCTGGCCGCGCAGCTTGGCGTCGAGGTTCGACAACGGCTCGTCGAAGAGAAAAGCGTCGGGCTGCCGCACGATCGCCCGGCCCATCGCCGCCCGCTGGCGCTGACCACCCGACAACTGGGACGGCTTGCGGTCGAGGAAAGCCTCCAACTCAAGCAGGTCGGCCGCCTCCCGCACGCGCGAGCGCACCTCGTCGTGGGAACCTTGTGGAGCCGCAGCGGGAAGGCGATGTTCTCGAACACGTTCAGGTGGGGGTAGAGGGCGTAGCTCTGGAACACCATGGCCATGTTCCGGTCGCGCGGTGCCTGGTCGTTGACCTTCTTGTCGCCGAGGAAGACCTCGCCGGAGGTGATGTCCTCGAGTCCCACAATCATGCGCAGGATCGTCGACTTTCCGGAGCCCGATGGCCCGACGAGGACCACGAACTCGCCGTCGGCGATGTCGAGGCTCACGTCGTCGACGACCGGCGTGGTGGAGCCGGAGAACGTCTTGGTGAGGTGGTCGAGCCGAATGGTGGTCATGGGTCACCTTTCGCTGTTGTCATCCCTTCACCGCCCGAAGGTCAGGCCAGAGATGATCTGGCGCTGGGACACGAGCACCAGGATCATCACCGGATGGTCACGATCACCGCCGCCGTCGAGATGGCGGCGGTGGGTTGCTGGAACAAGGTCTCGCCGGTGAAGAACGCCAGCGCCGACCGCACCGGACGGGACCGATCCGTGCGCTGAGCGAGATGCCGAACACGAAGTCGTTCCAGCCGAAGCAGGCCAGGGCGACCGTGGGGAACATGGCGATGGCCACCGCAGTCGTCAACACCGTCGCCACGACAGGCTGTCGGTGAGGACCACGCCGTAGTTGCGGATGCCGACGAACTCCTTCCCGGCCGGGTCGGTCAACCGGTAGCTGCACAGCGACAGATAGACGGCCCGGCCCAGCGGGTAGGCGGTCACCACCAGGATCACCACGACCGCCGGGGTCACCACGCGCCAGCCGAGCCGCTGTTCACTCCGGGCTCGGTCAGACATCGGCCCCCGAGCCGCCGTCTGCTGCTCGGCGACCGGCTCGTTGACGGGGACGGTCACCGCCGTCATGGCCGCTTTCCTCCAACCCCGCACCGGGTGCTGGTTCAGATCTGCTTGGGAATGGGGCCGCCGTGTCCGACGCCGGTCCAACGCCCGACGGAAGCAGTAACCCAACCACTGGACGAAACGGAGCATGCGCTACCTCAGAGGAGTTGGCGGTCCTGTAGGACGTTGTGATGACGTCGTCGGCGTTGCCGGGTGTCGAGTCCCGATCGACCGCCGAGGGTGGGTGGACCTCCCGCACGGTCGCAGCACTGACGTCGCTGTAGTAGGGACTGCGGGGCCGTGGGCCGGCCGTGTTGATCGAGTCGCGGATGACGTCCGCCATCGGGAATTGCAATCGCAATCGAGAGCGACGGTGCCCTGTTGCACCGAGGCCGTGCCCGCCCGTCACAGCCCATCGTCGGACGGACACGAGGGCGATCGCATCAGTCGATCGACTGCGTGAGACGCCGGCGGTGCACGAACATGGCCCGCAATGCGCCGACGCTCGCGAAGCAAGGCAACATAAGTACGAGGACGGCGCGGTCAGCTGCAGCGAGCCGTGCGAGAAGCACGCCGATTGTCAGCGCGCAGGCGCTGCCGCCGAGGCGTCCCAGCCAGCGTTCGAGGCGGACGTCGGTGCTCCGGGCGTGCAAGTAGTTGACCAGCGCGAACAGCGCGGGGAAGGTCACCGACGCAAAGGCGAGGACCTGCGTAACACCGGGCGCCATCGCGAGCCCGGCTGCGATCAGTGTGAGCACCGATGTCGCAGTCGCCGGGAGGCCGCCGCGGGCGTGACCGAGGCGCGCCGCAAGCTCCTGAACGATGTGAGATCCCGCACCAGGCGGGCGGGCGAGAAGAGAGTTGCGTTGATCGCCGACGACGTGGCGAACAGTAACGTGGCGATGGCGAGCCACCCGCCGGCGGTACCGAGAGGCGCGTCGGCCGGCGACCGCAGGCCACACTTCCCCGTTGGCGACGATCAGCGGATCGGGGACGAGCATCTGCGCGCCGACGGTCACGATCACGTAGATCACGGCAACCACGAGAACCCGATACGTAGACGGCTCGAGGGAGAGACGGGCGCGGATCTTCGAGATCGTCGGAGTCGTACAACAGCAGTTCGAATCCCTTGCACGCGACATTGATCGAGGCTGCGCCAGCAAGAACGCTGACGAGGGTGACCCCGGCGTTTGAGCGCAGGCGCTTGCCGATCCGGGCTAGGTACCGGAGCGGCCCCGCCATACCAGGTGTGGTCTAGGTGATGGACGCGTCGTAGATGCTCTTGATCGAGGCATCGAGCACCGTGTCGAACTCCTCGTCGCTCTGCTGGGCCATGAGGCCCTCGGTCAGGGCCCTCGAGAAGCTGGCGATGACGCCCGGGTTGTGGGCGAGGCGGTCGTTGGCCTCGTCGCGCGAGTAGCCGCCGGACAGGGCGACGACGCGCATGATCCGCGGATGGGCGACGAGGTCACCGTAGAAGCCGTCCTCGTCGGGCAGGGTGAGCTTGAACACGACCTGCTGGCCGGCGGGCAGGTCATCGATGCGGGCCAGGACCGCCGCCTTGAGGAGCTCCTCGGCCGCACTCTTCTGGGGGCT
>DASQUK010000044.1:0-3950 GCA_035641315.1 Acidimicrobiales bacterium
GAACATGCACGCGAAAGGCCACAGCCCGCACCCGGCCACGTTCTTCGGCGAGCCCGACGGGGTGCGGCACATCAGCTCGGACATCGCGTTCTGGGGTCGGACGGCGTTTCACGGCAACTACGACGGCTTCCGGGTCGTCGACATCTCGGACCCGGACAACCCGGCGGAGATCTCCCACCCGTCCTGCAACGGAGACCAGGGCGACATCGTCGTCTGGGACAACATCCTCGTCCGGGCCTGGAACTCGAAGAAGACCACGGCCCGGTTATGCGACGGCCAGACCGTGCCCGCCGGCTTCGAAGGGGTCCACGTTTTCGATGTCAGCGATCGGAGCGACCCTGCGCTCATCGGCTCGGTCGTGCTGCCGTGCGGCTCGCACACCCTGACGACCGCGGGGATCTCCGACGGGAACCTCATCGTCTACAGCAACAACTCCAGCAGCTCGGGCTGCGTCGACGGCACCCGCGCCAACGACGACCCCGTCGGGGACTTCATGGACGTGATCGCCGTGCCGCTGGACAACCCCGCCGGCGCCAGCCTCATCCATAGGGAGCCGCTGGCCGGTCCGGCGACCGACGTGCGCACCGGCTGCCACGATGCCGGGGCGATCCTGGGCGACGTCAACAAGGTTGTCTGCGCCAGCGCCGACACGATCAACGTGTGGGACATCGGCGCCAACGCCACGCCCGGCGGGAGCCCCGAAGACCCGGCGCTCTTGTTCACCATATTCGAGCCGGGCGTCGGCGTGGCCGGCACCAACGGCCGCTGGCACTCCACGGTGTTCACCTGGGACGGCGAGGTCATCGTGGCGGGATGGGAGCCGGGGGGAGGCGCCGAACCCGAGTGCGAGGCCACCGATCCCGACATCGACAAGAGCATGTTCTTCTACGACGCGACCACCGGGGCGAAGCTCGGCACGTGGGTCCTGCCGCGGCCGCAGAGCGCCGCGGAGAACTGCACGATCCACAACTACAACATCGTGCCCACCCGCAGCGGCCGCTACGTGGCCGTCAGCGGAAACTACCAGGCCGGCACCTGGGCCACCGACTTCACCGACCCGGCCAACCCGGTCACCGTCGGCTGGTCCGACCCGCCGCCGCTCCCGCAGGTGATGAACCCCGCGGGCGAGCTCGTCAACGAGCTCGGCGGGGCGTGGTCGTCGTACTGGTACAACAACTTCATCTACGAGTCGGAGATCACCAAGGGGCTCAACGTCTTCCGGCTCAGCGACCCGGCCACCGATGGCGCCATGCGCCTGCCACACCTCAACCCGCAGACACAGGACTTCAGCGTGCCGTAGCCAGCCGGGCGGAGGCGTCCATCCACCGCCGTCCGGGCTCAGAGCTGTCCTGGGCCCGGACGGTGCTGGCGATGGGCAGCGGGCTCGACCGGCTGTGACTGCCGATAGGCCCGATCCAGGGCGCCGATTCCGCGTTCTCAGGCGGTCCTAGGCTGACGGAGTGCCAGCTGATGACCCGCATGCCGACGAGGCCGTAGCGATCGACGTGCTCTGGGTGGCGCGGCCTACGTCAGCACGACCCGACCTGGCTTAGTTCGTCACACGAGGCCGCGAACCAAACAAATGCCACATGTCATCGGCTTGTAACTGCGCCTCCTGGAGCGCCCACGATTTGTGGTCGAGGGTCCACTCTGGGTGTCTCTTGTTCGTGAGGCCTCACTGAACTTGGCGCCCCTGCACGCCGAAGCAGAGGCCCCGATGGTCGGTCGGCGCCTTTCAGCGGTACGGGTCGGTCGCGGAGCGTCCCCGCGACGGATGACAGCGGGGGACGGTTCGCCGTACCGTCCTCTGATACCCGCGGCCGCCCCGGGAACGTGAAGCCGCACGCCCGGGAGAGCGGCCAGACGCGCCGGCCCAGCGAGCCCTCGGGGAGCGACCCCAGCGCGACCCAGCGCTCGGCCAGGGTAGGGTCGGCCGTCACCTCGGCGACCTCAGGCCGAGTGAGCTTGACCTCCTCCCGACCGGGCAGCAGACCAGAGGCTCCACGGCGCGGACCGGCGGACGGGGCAGTTCGGGGTGGATGCGGCGACGGGCCTGTGCCGACCAGGGCTCACGGTAGCCAGCGCGCCTCGTGGAGGCGCTGGTACAGGGGCAGGCACTTCTCGGCCACCGCGGCCGCCGGGCCCGCCAACTGCGGATCCCGGGGCTTGTACGGGGCGAACCCGGTCGAGCGCCACACCGCCTCGTACCAGTAGCGCCCCCACACCCCGTCGGATTCACGACGTCCCGGCGGCCACGCCAGCATCCGCGCCGTGAAGTCCACCCCGACGTGCCGGCACATCGCTCGCAGATAGGACTCGGGGTCGAGGAGGAAGTCGCCCACATCGATCACCGGCGGCGGCCTCCCCGCCGCCACGAGCTCGTCGTGCAGCTGGACCTGCTGGGGAAGACCCAGGTCCTCGACGGTCACGTAGGCCCGGGCGCGAACGTACGACGCCACCACCTCGCGGGGGTCACGGATCAGCATGACGTTCGTGAGGCCGGTGACCCAGCTTCGCTCGATGTCGGGCAGCAGGTGGTGGGTCATGTGCTTCTGGTAGAAGACCGAGATCCCGTCGGGAACCGGGCCGAGCAGCGCGGCCACGACCCTCCGCCAATCGGTCTCGCCGGCAGCGATCACCTCTTCACGGCCTGGGTGGGCCAGGCCGGTAGCCATCAGGTAGTGGGGGTAGAGCGGCTCATCGATGACCACCGTGTCGGAACGGCTCTCCCACGACCGCATCAGGGCGGTGGAGATGGAGCGGGGGCCCGACCAGACAGCCAGCCGGACGACGTCGGTGCTCATCCCCGGCGCCGGCCTCGGCGTCTCGCCGCCTCGGTGACGTCACGGTCGATCGCGGCGTGGTAGAGCGCCCGCAGGCGGAGCATGACCGGCCGCTCGTCAGCGTCGCCGATCGTGCGCCCATCGACCTCGCGGACGGGCACGATCCCGGCGAAGGTGCCCGTCACGAAGGCTTCGTCGGCGCCGTACACGTCCGTGAGGCTGAAATCGCGCTCGTAGGTCGGGATGCCGGCCTCGCGTGCCAACCGCAGCACCGTCGCGCGCGTGATGCCACCGAGGCAGAAAGCGCCCGACGACGTCCACAGCTGGCCCTGCCGGACGATGAAGAAGTGGGTGGAGTTGCAGGTGGCCACGAAGCCGTGCGGGTCGAGCATCAATGCCTCGTCGGCGCCCGCCGAGTAGGCCTGGATGCAGGCGGTGATGTCGTTGAGCTTGCTGTGGGTATTCAGCTTGGGGTCCAGCACGTCCGGGTACGGGCGCCGCACGTGCACGGTGAACAGGCGGATCCCCGCGTCGACGACGGCCCGGCTCGGCTCCTTGTACTCGGGGACGATCACGATCGTCGCCGGTCCCGCCGTCATGCGGGGGTCCTGGTACGGCGTGCGCTTCACCCCGCGGGTCACCATGAGCCGTACGTGCACGCCGTCGGTCATCCGGTTGGCGCGCAACGTCCGGTAGATGGCCGCCCGCAGGTCGTCCCGGCTGAGCCCGGTGTCGAGCGCGATGGCTTTCGCGCCCTCGTAGAGGCGGTCGAGGTGCCGGTCGAGGAAGACCGGGTGGCCGCCGTGGACGCGCAGCCCCTCCCACACGCCGTCGCCGAGCATGAAGCCGCTGTCGAACACCGACACGACGGCTTCGGCGCGCGGCTTCAGCTCGCCATTGACGTTGATCAGGATCGACGCGTTCCGCGGGTCGGACACGTCGTGCATCGACTGGGCCATGGCGCGACCGTGCATTGGCCGCGCGGGCTTGGCAACCGCGGGGTTAGCTGACCCTACGTCCGAAGGTCGGCCGTTGCGGCATAACCGGCGCAGGGTTGGCTTGCGGCTGGCGCTGCGAAGCCTGGTACCGGGCAAAGGCGGCATCCGCGTCGAAGCCGCTCTCCGCGACTTCGGGCTGCGGCCTGGCCGGTGCGAGGCCCCAGCCCTG
>DASQUK010000045.1:0-30607 GCA_035641315.1 Acidimicrobiales bacterium
GGGTCCGCCGCCCCGACCGTGCGGGTCGTGGGCGAGGGCCAGGACCACGTGGAGGTCGAGGTCTCGGGGGCCACGCCGGGCGAGCCGTTCTGGCTGGTGCTGGGGCAGAGCTACAACGACGGGTGGGCGGCCAGCATCGACGGGGAGGAGATCGCAGACCCCGAGCTGGTCGACGGCTTCGCCAACGGCTGGCAGGTCGTGCCGGACGCCGAGACGTTCACGGTCGACCTACGGTTCACCCCTCAGCGGCGCGTCGACGTGGCCATCGCCGTATCGGTGGTGGGAGCGGCCCTGTGCCTGCTCCTGACGATCCGCCGGCCCCGGGCCGCCGTGATCGCCCCGTCGGCGCTCGCCGAGCCCTACTCGAGGGTGCTCGCCTTCCGCTACGAGGGGGCCCTGCCCACCCTGCGGACCGCGGTGCTCACCGGCGTCGGCGTCGGGCTGCTGTCGTTCATCTTCGCAGGCCCCGCCGTCGGTCTCGCCGTGGGGGTGGCGGCCGGGCTCGGGGCGCGCCACGAGACGTTCCGCCGCTGGTTGCTGCTGGCCAGCCCCGCGGCCCTGGGCGTCGCTGCGCTGTACGTCGTGTACATGCAGGTGCGCAACTCCCCCGCAACCGGTCTCGAGTGGCCGCTCGACATGGACCGGGTCCACCCGCTGGGCTGGCTGGCGGTGCTGCTGGTGGTCGCCGACGTGATCGTCGACCGGGTGTGGCAAGCTCGGCGCACCGACACTGATTGAGACGTGGTGGCCACCGACAGCAGCTTCATCCTGGGGGTGGACCTCGACGGCGTCTGCGGGGACTACACGGGCGCGCTGCGCGAGATCGTGGCCCGGGAGCGGGGCGTCGGGGTCGAGTCGCTCCCCCTCGAACGGTCATGGGACTTCCGGGAGTGGGGCCTGGCCCCCGCCGAGTTCGAGCGGCTCCACCAAGCGGCCGTCCTGGAGCACCGGATCTTCCGGACCATGCCGGCCTTCGACGGGGTCGCCGAGGTGCTGTGGCGGCTCTCGGACGCCGGGGTGTGGATCCGCATCATCACCCACCGCCTCTACGTCAACTGGGGCCACGCCACCGCGGTGGCCGACACCGTCGACTGGCTCGACGCCACCAACATCCCCTACCGGGACCTGTGCTTCCTGGGGGCCAAGCCCCAGGTCGAGGCCGACTGCTACGTGGAAGACGCCCCCCACAACGTTGTCGCCCTGAGGGCCACGGGCGCCCACGTGATCGTGTTCGACCAGCCCTACAACCGGGACGTCGAGGGGCCGCGGGCCACCGACTGGGCCGGTGTCGAGGACCTGGTCGGTGCCCGGGTGGCCGAGCTGGGCCTGAGCCTGCAGGCGCCCCTGCCGGGATTCGAGGACGCGCCCGGCCGCCTCCAGCGGCGCCTGGGACGCCACGTCTGAGCGTTTCAGCACAGGAATGGCCGTCGCAGCGGCCGTTCCTGTCCCGAAAGCGCGTTCAGGTGCCCAGCACCCCCGCCGGCGGGGCGCCGTAACGCCCGCGCAGGTGGTCGGCGATGGCCCGCAGCCGCGCCCGGGGCGACCAGTACGGGCCCCGGCGCGCGGGCACGACCAGCCCGGCGGCCAGCTGCCACAGGGCGATCACCAGGCGGATCGTGGCGTGGTAGCGCCCCGAGTGCTCCCGCACCATCAGCAGCGTGTTGCGGAGCTGCAGGTAGTCGACGACCGCCGCCTGCGAGCCGACGTCGCGGTTGCGCACCTCCGCGCCCCGCACCACGCCGACCTCCCAACCTCGTTGCCGGGCCCGTAGCGCCAACTCGGCCTCCTCGCAGTAGGCGAAGTAGCGCTCGTCGAACAACCCGACGTCCTCCAGGCACTGGCGCCGGGCGACCATCAGCGTGCCGTGGGGATAGCCGGCCGGCTCCCAACCGTCGGTGACCGTGGCGGCGGCGGGGATCGCCCCGAAGTAACGGTCGACCACCGGGGTGACGCCGTCGCCCACGTCCGCCGACGCCAGCCCGGCACGGGGCCGGGCCCCGACCTCGTCGAGCAGGCGACTCAGGCAGCCCGCGTGCGGCTCGGCATCGTGGGGCGCCACACCCAGCCACGGCGCCGGGTCGTGCGCCAAGAACCAGCGGAACCCTGCGTTGGCGCCCGGCCCGAACCCGGTATTGGCGCCCAGCTCCAGCACGTCGACTCCCGCGGGAACGGCGCACCGCAGCTCGGCCACGTCGGCCGGCGGCGAGCCGTTGTCGACCACCAGCACCCGCACGGGCACCCCTTGGTCGACGAACAGGCCGACCGTGCGGGCCGCCGCGGTGGGTCGCTGGCGGTGGACGATCACGAGGTCGAGCGCCGGCCGGTCCACGCACGGATACTCCTGCACACGGGTCGATGGGGCGAATCCGACCGCGTGCCAAACTCTCCAGCCCGACACCCCACCCGCCGCCCCTGATGGCGTCGGTCTGCGACCGACTCGTACCTTTCTCGACATGGACGGTTCCGACCTCGACCCCGCCCGACGGCTGCTCGCCTTCTGCGACGCCTCGCCCTCCCCGTACCACGCCTGCGCCACCGCCGCCGCGGTGCTGGGCGAGGCCGGGTTCACGCGGCTGGCCGAGGACACGGCGTGGCCCGGCGAGCCCGGTGGCTGGTTCGTCGTGCGGGGCGGCAGCCTCATCGCCTGGGCACTGTCGGCCGAGCACAAGCCCCACGACGGGTTCCGCATCGTGGGGGCGCACACCGACAGCCCGAACCTCCGCATCAAGCCGCAGCCCGACCTGGTGCGGGCCGGTGTCCGCCAGCTCGGCGTCGAGGCCTACGGCGGGGTGCTGCTGAACAGCTGGCTCGACCGCGATCTCGGGTTGTCGGGCCGGGTGGCGGTCCGCCGCAACGGCGCGGGCGCCGCCGTCCGACTGCTGCGCGTCGATCGGCCGGTGTGCTGCATCCCCCAGCTCGCCATCCACCTCGACCGGGACGTGACGCACAAGGGCCTGGTCGTCGACGCCCAGCACCACCTCACCCCCCTGTGGGGGGTCGCCGCCGACGGCAACGCCGTCGAGGGCGATTTCCGGGCTTTCGTGGCCAAGGAGCTGGGCGTGGCCCCCGACGACGTGTTCGCCTGGGACCTGATGCTCCACGACCTGGCGCCCGGGGCGCTGGTCGGGCCCGACGACGAGATGATCGGCTCGGGTCGGCTCGACAACCTGGCGTCGTGTTGGGCGGCGGTGGAGGCGCTGAGCGACGTGTCCGAGTCGCCGGACGACGGGCCGGTCCCGCTCGTCTGCCTGTTCGATCACGAGGAGATCGGCTCCACGTCCGACCGGGGCGCGGCGTCGTCGCTGCTGCCGAGCGTGCTCGAGCGGATCGTGCTCGCCCGGGGCGGCGACCGCGAGGCGCTCCACCGCGCGCTGGCCCGCTCGGCGTGCCTGTCGGCAGACATGGCGCACGCCACCCATCCGAACTACGCCGACCGCCACGATCCCCAGCACCAGGTGGCGCTCAACGGCGGCCCGGTGCTCAAGGTCAACGCCAACGTGCGCTACGCCACCGACGCCGCCGGCAGCGCCCTGGTTGCGCTCGCCGCCGAGCAGGCCGAGGTCCCGCTGCAGCACTTCGCCATGCGCAGCGACCTGCCGTGCGGGTCGACCATCGGCCCGGTCACCGCCGCCCGACTGGGCATCACCACCGTCGACGTCGGTATGCCCCAGCTGGCCATGCACGCCGCCCGCGAGCACGCCGGTAGCGACGATCCCGCCGCCTACCAGGCGCTGCTGGCGGCGTTCCTCGACCCGTCGTGACACCATCGTGACCGGCATGGACGTCCGCGAGGCCCGCCGGGTGCTGGAGGTGGCCGAGGGCGACGGCTGGGACGTCGTGCGCGCTGCGTACCGCCGCCTGATACGCAGCGCCCATCCGGATCGGGCCGGGGGAACCACGCGGGCGGCCGCCCGGCTCAACGAGGCCTACGCCGTGCTGAGCCGGGCGCGGCACCAGGGGTCCCGCGTGGGGACAGCGGCGGGACCTCACACCGGCGCCCCGTCGCCACCCCGGAGAACCGCGCCGCCCCCGCCGCCTCCTCCCCCTCCCCCGCCACGCGTGGGGTTCGCGGTCGTGGGCGACGACACCCTGCTGCTGGCCGCGCCGCCCCCCGAGGCGTTCGCCCGGCTGCTCGACGCCGGCCACCGGGTCGGCTCGGTGAGCTACGTCGACCGGAGCTGCGGGATCTTCGAGGTGGTCGTCCGCGAGGCGGGCGAGACCTGCTCGCTGCTGGTGACGCTGCAGGGCCGCGGCCACGGAACCGAGGTGACCTTCGCCCTCGAGTCCCTCGAGCGGGCCGCCAGCCTGTCGCCCGAGCCGTACGTCCGCCGGCTCGCAGAGTCGCTGGGGTAGGCGGTCGGCGGGCGCTGGGTAGATTGACGGCGATGCCAGAGATGCCCGACCTGCCCACCACCGAGGAAGAGTGGCGTGAGCGCCTCGATCCCCTGCAGTTCGAGGTGACCCGCCGGGGCGGCACCGAGCGGGCCTTCACGGGGATCTACTGGGACGAGAAGGGCGACGGCACCTACCGCTGCGTCGCCTGCGGCCAGGCGCTGTTCGCGTCGGACACCAAGTTCGACTCCGGCACGGGCTGGCCGAGCTTCTGGGAGCCGCTGTCGAGCGATGCGGTCAAGACCGTCACCGACACCAGCCACGGCATGGTGCGCACCGAGGTGCGCTGCGCCCGCTGCGACTCGCACCTGGGCCACGTGTTCGAGGACGGCCCCCAGCCCACCGGCCTGCGCTACTGCCTGAACTCCGCCGCCCTCGACCTCGACCGGGGCGACTGAGCCCGCCCAACCCGTTCTGTCAGCGCTCACGCGCGACATGGCGGTTGAGGACTGACAGAAGGTTCACACCCGGAGGCGGGGGCGGACCTCGTCCCACAGCGACCGGTAGGCCCGGGCGGCGCGGCTGTGCGGGGCGTGGACCACGACCGGCGACCGCTCCACCCCCATCAGCTCGACTTCGGTGGCGGCGGGGATGGCGCTGCGGACCACGTCGGTTCGGCTGTCGGGAAGCGTGGCCACCACGTCCCGGTGCAGGCGCTTGCGGCCGTCGACCATCGAGAAGAACGCCACGATGTCCGGTCTCCGATCGACCTCGGCGGCGACGAAGTCGCCGAGCTGCTCGAAGGTGCGCAGGGTCAGCGTCGAGGGGATGAGCGGCACCAGCAGGGCGTCGGCGGCATCGAACACGCTCTCGGACACCAACGAGATCGACGGCGGGCAGTCGAGCACCGCCAGGTCGTAGTCGGCGGCCACCGGGGCAAGCACCTTGCGCAGCCGGCGGGTGGGCTTGCCGGTGGCGTCGAGGGCCAGGTCCATGTGGCGGTAGGAGAAGTCCGCCGGCAGGAGGTCGAGCCCCTCGACGTCGGTGCCCCGCAGCAGGCCCGCCAGGTCTGACCGGCCTCTTACGAGCTTGCCGCCCCCGCCCTTCACCTTGGGCCGCACCCGGAACAGGAACGACGCCGCCCCCTGCGGGTCCAGGTCCCAGAGCAGCGTGCGCAGCCCGTCCTGGGCGGCCAGCGCCGCCAGGTTGACGGCGGCCGAGGTCTTCCCCACGCCGCCCTTGATGTTGTAGGTGGCGACGATCCTCACGAGAACGCCTTGGCGACCAGCGCCTGCTGGTCGGCGGACGCGAACGCCTCGAAGCGGTCGGCGAAGTCGGCCCGGGCCTCGCGCTGCTCGGCATCGAGCCGGTCGACCATCACGCCGAGCGCGAGCAACGCCGCCGGCCCGCCCGTCGTCCCCGCCAGCTCGCCCGCCAGGCCCCGTAGGTAGTCGGCCTGCACCTCGCGGTCGTGGTGGACGCCGAGCACGTCCTGCAGCCCCTTCAACGACCGCACCATGGGCTTGACCACCTGACCCGGCCACAGCCCGCCGAACAGCTCGAGCAGGTAGCGCAGCTCCTTGCCCCGCTTGCGCAGCTCGTGCAGGTGCTCGGCCGGACTCGCGTCGTCAATGGCGGCGCCCATCGCCACCATCCGCCGGTAGACCTTGCGGATGCGCCTGCCGGCCACCTCGATGATGGGCCGCTCGGCATCGGGGCGGTCGCCCGGCGGTCCGAGATCGCCGGGGAGGAACGCCCGGTAGCCGTCCCACGCCTGCCGGTAGGCCTCGCCCCGCAGCTCCCGCCGCAGTGTGCGGAAAGCGTTGGCGCGGTGGCGGACCAGCAAGGCCCGCACGGGCTTCAATGCGGCGTGGCGCTCGACCGGGATGGCGGACACCAGATGGTCCCAGTCCCGCAGCTGGACGTCGAGGTCGCGGGTGGGCCCCGTGATCGCCTGGATCCACCGCAGAGCGTCGCGCTGCGTGGCCAGGGGCTCGGGCGGGAAGGCCCGCTTCAGCTCGCGCAGGACCGATCGGCTGCGCCGCACCGCGACCCGGAGGTCGTGGAGGAACTCGGTGTCGAGGTCGTCGAGCGTGCCCGGCAGGTTGGCCTCGACGATGCCGGCCAGGTCGTCGAGCACCGCCACGGCCGCCCGGTCGGTGCGCTGGTCGGGCCGGAGGTCGACCTGCACCTTGGTGCGGATGCCACCGGGATCTCCGCCCAAGGCTTCGATGGCCTCGTCGGCCACGCTGGCGGGGGCGTCGACCAGTCCACCCTTCGGTCCCCGCTGGAGAGCGGCGGTGACCCGCGTCAGCGGCTTGCGGTAGCCGAGCACCCCTGAGATCTCGGCGCGGGGCGTGAGCGGAACGGCCTCGGCCCCCCCGAGCGCCATCGGGGTGGCGATCGTGAGGCGAGCCACCGTCTTGTCGTCGGCGTTGAGCACCCGTACCCGGTGGCCCTCGACCCGCACGTTCGCCAGCGGCAGCAGCGCCCGCATCTCGACGATCGGCGCCAGGCGGTCGCGCAGCGAGCCGGCGGGCAGGTCCTCGAGCAGGTAGCGGTTGCGGCGGGGACGGCGCACGTCCGCCGTCAGTGGTGCCCGACCCCCGTGGTCCCGCAGCACCAGGCGGGCACCGCTGCGCCCGGCCTCGAGGTCGAGGTCGATCTCGGCCGCAGCCAGGCGCCGATCGGCCGTGTCGAGCACCGTGTACGTGCGGGTCGCGCCCGGCTCGGCGATCAGCGCGAACCGCTTGTCCAGGTAGGCCAGCAGCCCGGGCGGATCGACGCCGTCGGGCAGGGCGTAGGAGGCGGTGGGAACGTCGAGCGCCATGGTCCGTCGAGTCTGCCATGGGGCCGGCCCCGTAGGGTCCGTGCTGCTCCAGGCTTGGCGCCGGGCGCCACCCGATGGATCATCAACACAATGGACAACATGGAACGGCTCGAACGGATCGTGACCCGCCTGCCCGAGGCCGTCCGGGTCGACATCGCGGCGTGGGACGACGAGCCCACGTTCCGGGTCAGGGGCAAGAACTTCATCTTCAGCGACCAGACGGCCCGCAGCCTCAGCGTCAAGCTGCCCAAGGACGAGGCCGCCGCGGTGGTCGCGGAGGATCCCCAGGTCGAGCCCACCGGTTATGGGCTCGGGCGCCACGGCTGGATCTCGCTGGCGCTCGACGACGACGCCGACGAGGAGCGCTGGCGGCAGGTCGAGGAGTGGGTCCGGACGTCCTACACCCTGGTCGCGCCGCGCAAGCTCGCCCGCCAGGTCATGGAGGAAGACGCCGTCCCTCCGGACGCAAACTGAGCGTGGGCCAGTGATCACGCTGGTCCTGGGCGGGACGCGCTCGGGGAAGTCCGAGGTGGCGGAGTCGCTGGCCGCCGCCGGCCACGGCGGCACCGTGACCTACGTGGCGACCGGGACGCCGTACGACGACGACATGGCCGCCCGCATCGCGGCGCACCGGGCCCGGCGCCCCGCGAGCTGGCCCACACTGGAGGCCGGCACCGACCTGCCGGCGGTGTTGGAGAGCGTTCAGGGACCCGCTCTGGTCGATTCCCTGGGGACCTGGGTCGCGGCCCACGCCGGCCTGTCCCCCGACACCGACTCGCTCCAGCGGGCGCTCGCGGCGCGCACGGCCGACACGATCATCGTGTCGGAGGAGGTGGGTTTGGGCGTCCACGCGGAGACGGAGGCCGGGCGCCGCTTCGCGGACGTGCTGGGTGAGCTCAACCGAGCCGTGGCGGCGGTGGCCGACGAGGTGCTGCTGGTGGTGGCGGGACGGGTCCTGCCCCTCACCCCGATCGAAGGGCTCGGCCTCCCCGACCACCGCTGATGCGGAGCGCACTCGGATTCCTCACCGTCGTCGCCGGCGCCGTCCCGCCCGACCGGCGCGCCCCGGCGTGGTTCGGTCCGGTCGGGGCCGTGCTCGGCCTGGCGGTGGGCGGGGCGTGGTGGGCGGCGGGCGAGCTGTGGCCGCCGTTGATCGCCGCGGTCCTGGCGGTGGCCGTCGACGCTGCGCTCACGGGCATGTTGCACCTCGACGGCCTGGCCGACAGCGCCGACGGCCTGCTGCCGCCGCTCGATCGCGAGCGCCGGCTGGCGGTGATGGCCGCTCCCGACGTGGGCGCGTTCGGCGTCACGGTGGTGGTGCTGGTCGTGCTCGTCCGGGTTGCGGCGTTGGCAGCGCTCGAGCCCGACCCGCTGGTGATCGCCGGCCTGTGGACGGCCGCCCGGGCCGCCATGGCGCTGGCGCTCGCTTGGCTGCATTACGCCCGGGGCCCGGGTGGGGCCGCCTCGAGATTTCGGGGCGGATCCGCCGCCCCGGCTGCGGCCGCGCTGGTGGTGGGCTGCGGGCTCGTGGCCCTGACGGTCGACGCGGGATGGGCACCGGGCCTGGCGGTGGCCGCTGGCGCCCTGGTGGGGTTCGCCGGCGTGGTGGCGCTGGCCTGGCGCCGCCTGGGCGGGTACACGGGTGATGTCCTGGGTGCCGCCGGCGTCGTGGCCGAGACGGCGGGGCTGCTGGTGGCGGCGGGCCGGTGGTGAGACGGTGAAGCGGTGAGGACCACTTGGTCGCGGCGGGCCCTCGCCGCCGGGGCCGCCCTGGCGCTCGACCGTGTCGTCGGCGAGCCGCCGGTGCCGGACCGGCTCCACCCCGTGGCGCTGTTCGGCTCGGCCGTGACCGCGCTGGAGCGGCGTGTCTACCGCGACAGCCCGGGGCCCGGCGCGGTCCTGGCGGCGGCGGGAGTGGGGCTGGCCGGGGCGGCCGGGACGGTGCTGGGCTCGCCCACCGTGGCCGGTTACGTGAGCACCGCCGGCCGCGGCCTGCACGTCGCGGCCCTCGACGTGGCGGACGCTCTCGAGACCGGCGACCTCCCGGCCGCGCGGGCCCTCCTGCCCGCGCTCGTCGGCCGCGACCCCACGCAACTCGAGGAGGCCGGCATCGCCCGCGCCGTGGTCGAATCCGTGGCGGAGAACACCACGGACGCGATCGTGGCGTCGGCGCTGTGGACCGCGGCCGCCGGCCCCGCTGGGGCGTTCGTCCACCGGGCCGGCGACACGCTCGACTCGATGGTGGGCTACCGCGACGACCGCTACAGGCGCTTCGGCCTGACGTCGGCCCGCCTCGACGACCTGTTGGCCTGGGTGCCCGCCCGGGTGACGGCCGTGCTCGTCGCCCTGGCCCGGCCCCGGTGCGCTCGAGATGTGGCCCGTACCGTGCGCCGCGACGCCGCCGCCCACCCCTCCCCCAACGCGGGCGTGGCGGAGGCGGCGTTCGCCGCGGCGCTGGGCCTGCGCCTGGGCGCCGGCGCCAACCGCTACGGCGATGTGGTGGAGACCCGGCCCCCGCTGGGTGCAGGGCGGCCACCCGGCCGCCATGACATCGCCGCCGCCGTCGCCCTGTCCCGCGACGTGACCTGGCTGCTGGCGGGACTGCTGGTGGCGGTGGGCGCCGCCGGCGAGATGGCCGCCCGGCGCCGGAGGATCCGTCGGTGACCATTCCGCCGCCGGGACCTCACGGCGGGGATGGGGCGCAGATCGCCGCATCCCTGGGGCTGGATCCGGACGCGGTGCTCGACCTGTCGATCAGCCTCAACCCCTTCGCGCCGGACGTCCCTGCGCTAGCCGTCTCCCACCTCGGAACCCTGCGGCGTTACCCCGACGTCGACGAGGCGGAGGCCCGGCTGGCCGAGGCCGTTGCCGTCCACACCGAGCGCCTGGTGCTGACGGCGGGTGGATCGCAGGCGATTGCCCTGGTGGCCGACCACCTCGGCCCCGGCTGGGTCGACGAGCCCGACTTCTCTCTCTACGGCCACCACCTGGCCCGCCTCGACCCAGGAGCACCCCGCTGGCGGTCGGATCCGCACAACCCATCCGGCCGGCTGGCCGGCACCGGCGAGCAGGCGGCAGTGTGGGACGAGGCGTTCCTCCCGCTGTCGGCCGGCGCATGGACGCGGTGCCGGCCGGGATGGGCGCTGGGCTCCCTGACCAAGGCCTTCGCCTGCCCCGGCCTGCGCTTGGGGTTCGTGGTCGCCCCGGACGAGCCCGCCGGAGCCGAGCTGCGCCGGCGTCGACCGGCCTGGGCCGTCGGCTCGCTCGCCTGCGGCCTGCTCCCCGACCTGTTGGCTCGGGCCGATCCGCCGGGCTGGACCCGTCGCATCGCCGCGGCCCGGGCCGAGCTGGTGGCGGTGCTCCGGGCCCACGGGCTGGCGCCCGAGCCGTCCGACGCGCCCTGGGTCCTCGTGCCCGGTGCCGCCGGCCTGCGCGACGCCCTCGCCCGCCGGGCGGTCGTCGTGCGCAACTGCGCGTCGTTCGGGCTGGCCGACCACGTCCGCATCGCGGTGCCGGACGCCCGTGACCTCGAACGCCTCGACGCGGCGTTGGCCGACGTCGTCGCCGGGCGGCGAGGATGACCGCCGTGACCCCACCCACACCCATCGATGCCGTCGTGGTCGAGCCGGCGGCGCTGCTCGACGGTCCGGGCGCCCGCCGCCTGCTGGCGGGACTGGCGCGTCGCGGCATCGAGGTGCGGGTCGCCGCTGCGCCACCCCGGCGCGACGCTCGCGCGCTCGTCGTCACCGACGGCTCGCGCCCGCTGCACCTGGCCGTCTTCGACGGGCTGGCGGCGCGGATCGGCGCCTTCGCCGCCTCCGCCCTGCTGTGGGCGCCGCTCGACGAGCGGGCGCAGCGCCAGGCCGAGCTTCACCACCTCCACCTCACGAAGCCACCCGGATCGCTGGGGCGGCTGGAGGACGTCGGCGTCCAGCTCGCCGGCATCGCCGGCACCGTGCCGCCACCGCTGCCGCGACCGGCGGCGGTCGCGGTGTTCGCCGGGGACCACGGCGTGCATGCCCAGGGCGTGTCGCCGTGGCCGCAGGAGGTCACCGCACAGATGGTGGCGAACTTCCTGTCCGGCGGGGCAGCCATCAACGTGCTGGCCCGGCAGGCGAGCGCCGACGTCGTGGTGGTGGACGTCGGGGTCGCCACCGAGTTGCCAGCGACGTCCGGACTCTTGGTGCGCAAGGTGCGCGCCGGTACCGCCGACCTCGCGAGCGGCCCCGCCATGAGCCCCGACGAGGCCTCCCGGGCCCTCGACGTGGGCGCCGAGGTGGCCGCCCACCTGGTGGACCGGGGGGCCCACTGCCTGGTCACCGGCGACATGGGGATCGCCAACACCACGCCGGCATCGGCGCTGATCGCCGCCCTGACCGACCGCCCGGCGCCCGCGGTGACCGGTCGCGGGACGGGCATCGACGATGACGCGCTGCGCCACAAGACGGCACTGGTGGCGGCAGCGGCCACCCGGGCGCGGCAGCTCCACGGCGACGACGCGCTGGCGATCCTGGCCGAGATCGGGGGGCTGGAGCATGCGGCGCTGGCCGGGTTCATGGCGGCTGCCGCCGCGCTCCAGATCCCGGTGGTGGTCGACGGCGTGATCGCAGCGTCGGCCCTGCTGGTGGCCAGCCGGCTGGTTCCCGGGGTCGAGCACGGCGCGATCGCCGGCCACCGCTCGGTCGAGCCCGGCGCCTCTGCCGTGTTGGCCGAGCTGGGGCTACATCCGATGGTCGATCTCGGCCTCCGCCTCGGCGAGGGCACCGGGGCGGCCCTGGCCCTGCCGTTGGTCGAGGCCGCCGCCCGGGTCCTGGCCGAGATGGCCACCTTCGACCAGGCGGGCGTCACCGAGAAGTAGCGCCGGTGGCGGACCATGCCCGGGGACACAGCGGCTTCGAGGCAATAAGGGCCGCGGCGGCACTCCCGAGGCAATGGCAGCCGGGAGCGGCGGGCATTGCCTCGAAAGCTAGCCAGCGGCGGCTATTGCCTCGCACACCGGGATGACCACGGCCGGTCCCCGGCCCTCAGTAGGCTGTGAGGCCTCGTGACCGATCGCAGCCACCAGCCCGAGCGGCCGTCGACGAGCGATCCCCGGCGGGTGTTCGTCCCCGCCCCGCCCGCGCCGCCCGCCAGCCCCGGCGGCACGAGGGGCGCGCCCCCGCGCCCGGCGCGTCCCGAAGCCCCTCCCAACGGCGCCCGCACGCGGCCGGCGCCGCCGCTCCGGCCCCCGGAACGGCCCGCTCGCCCCGAGCCCGCCGGCCCGCCCGGCGAGCCACCCGGGAAGGCGCCCGCCCGGGCCCGCCCCGCCCGCCCCTGGTGGCGACGGCTGCGCTGGCGCCGCGTGCTCGCCATCGCCGCCGTTCTGCTGCTGCTGGCCATGCTCGGTGGCTACCTGTGGGCACGCAGCGTCTGGAACCGCATCGAACGGGTCGAGGTGAGCGAGGTCCTGTCCGACGGCGGAAGCGGGACCAACTACCTCATCGTCGGCTCGGACTCCCGTGAGAACCTCGAGGAGGGCGATCCCGGGTTCGATCCCGCCGGCCCGGGGGGCCAGCGCTCCGACACGATGATGATCCTCCATCTCGAGGGCGGGAAAGCGCAGATGCTGTCGCTCCCACGCGACCTCTACGTCGAGATCGCCGACACCGGCGGCGACCACGCCAAGCTCAACTCCGCCTACAACGGCGGCCCGGAGCGGCTGATCAAGACCGTCACCGGCGGCACGCTCGCCATCCCCGTCCACCACTACATGGAGGTCGACTTCGTCAGCTTCGCCGGCCTGGTCGACGGGCTGGGCGGGGTAACCATCGACTTCGAGCACCCCGCGTTAGACCCGAAGTCGGGGCTCAACGTGACCGAGTCGGGCCCGGTCGAGCTGAACGGCGACCAGGCGCTGGCCTACGTGCGATCGCGGACCTACACCGAGGTCATCAACGGCCAGAACCAGGTGGACGCGACCGCGGATCTGGGCCGCATCGAGCGCCAGCAGAAGTTCCTGCGGGCGGTGTTCTCCAAGCTGAGCGACACCAAGAACCCCTTCTCCCTGGCCAGCGCCTTCTCGGGGCTGTCGGGCGGGCTGCGCATCGACGACGACATGTCCATGCTCGACGCCTTCCGCCTGGGGTGGGCGTTGCGTGGCATCGACTCCGACACGTTGCAGCTGCCCACCGACTTCGACTGGAACGAGTCGGGATCGGTGCTCATCCTGCGGGAGGGCGAGGCCCAGCCCATCCTCGACCAGGTGCGCTGACCGCCGCGGCTCCCGCCTACGGCAGCAGCACGCCCGGGTTGAGGATCCCGTCGGGGTCGAGGGCACGCTTGATCGCCCGCATGGCGGTCACCTCGGCCGCTGAGCGGTCCCGCGCCAGCCACTCCCTCTTGGCCACGCCGATGCCGTGCTCGGCGCTGATCGAGCCGCCGAGGTCCACCACCAAGCCCAGCACGACGTCGTCGACCGCCTCGTCGTCCGGGTGGGGCCCCACGACGTTGACGTGGATGTTGCCGTCGCCCACGTGGCCGTAGAGCAGCGTCGTCGCGCCCGGCCAGCCCGCCCCCAACCGCTCCGACACGGCGGCACAGAACCCGGCCATCGCCGCCGTTGGCAGCGTCACGTCGAACTTGAGCACCACGCCGAGGGCCGCCGCCGCCTCGGGGTGCGCCTCGCGCCAGCGCCACAACCGCTCCCGGTCGGCCCGCTCGACCGCCACCGCCGCGTCCGCCCGCCCCGCGTGGCGCTCGATCGCGGCCCCCAACGCCGGCGTCGGATCGGCGTGGCCGGCGGCCTCCACCAGCAGGAACGCGCCGGCGTCGGGTGCGACCGGCGGCGGCGCACCCAGGTGAGCGGCGACCACCCGCATGCTGTCGCCCTCCATCACCTCGAGCGCCCGGACCTCGGGCACGTCGTTGCGCAGCGCCGCCGCCAGGGCCACGGCCTCGGCCACCCCACCCAGTGCCAGCAGGCCGGCGACCACGTGGGGTTCGTCGGCCACCAGCCGGAGCCGCGCCCGGGTCACCACCCCGAGGGTGCCCTCGCTGCCGCACAGCAGCTGGGCCAGGTCGTAGCCGGTGTTGTCCTTGACCAGCCCGCCGAGGCGGGACACGGCCTCGCCGGTGCCCAGCACCGCCTCGAGACCGACCACCTGGGATCGCATGGGGCCGTAGCGCACCACGTGGACGCCGCCGGCGTTGGTGGCGACCATCCCGCCGATGGTGGCCGAGTCCCGGGCGCCGGTGTCGATGCCGAACGCCAGCCCGGCTGCGGCCGCGTGCGCCTGCAGCGCCGCCAGCGTCACCCCGGCGCCGGCGGTGACCTGCCCCGCGAGCACGTCCACGGGGCCCAAGTCGTCGAACCGCCGCAGGCTCAGCACCACTTCACCCGCCCGGGGCACGGCCCCGCCCACCAGTCCCGTGTTCCCGCCCTGCGGGACCAGCGCCACGCCTTGGGCCCGGGCCGCCGCCACCAGGGCGGCGACCTGCTCGGTGGTCGTGGGGCGGACCACGGCGGCGGCCGCGCCCCGCCAGCGGCGGGTCCAGTCGACGGAGTAGCCGGCAATCAGGTCGGGGTCGGTCAGCACCTCGGACCCGCCCACGGTTGCCCGGGCCACGGCCAGGAACTCGCTTACGGCGGCGTCGTCCGGCATGCGCGGCTCCTAAGCCCCACGCACCCGCTTGGCGGGTGCTCGTGCAAGACGCCGGTGGGGGGTGTGGGGGGCAGAGCCTCCTGGCGGAGCCCCCCACCGTCGCTCGAGCCGGCTTTGCCGGTCGAGCGACCGAAGAGCGACGCCGCCGAAAGGCGGCGACCAAAGACTCGTTTCGCAACCTCTGGTTGCGAAACGAAACATCAGACCACCTCGAGGTCGATCCGGCGGGCGACCGGATCGGCGGCCCGCAGGACCACCTCGACCTCGTCGCCGGGCCGGCTGCCCCGGCCGTCACGCGCCTGGGCGACGACCGCCGGGTCGCGCAGCTGCACCTGGGCGCGCTCGCGGTCCTCGTCCACGTCGACAACGGCCGCCGCGAACCGCTCGCCCACCGACGACCGCAGGACCAGCGCCTCGGCCAGGTCGAGCACGGCCCGCGAGTAGTCGCCCTCACGGGCCCGGGCGGTGGCCATGACGTCGGGCAGCAGCATCAGCTCGGCGGCGGCCCATTCGGGCACGTCGTCGCCGGACACCAGCGCCAGCGTCACCTCGTTGGCGGCCCGGTCGCACAGCCGCCGCAGCGGCGCCGTGACGTGGGCGTAGGGCGCGGCGACGGCGGCATGGACGTGACGCTCCGGGAGCACGCCGCCGGTGAAAGCGGCGTAGCCGGCGCCCCGAAGGGCCCGCGACGCCTGGACGAGCAGGGCCGCACCCACCGGGGTCGCCGGGTCGAGCGACCGCACGAGCTCGGGATACCCGGTCCGGGTCCCCGTTCCGGTTCCCGCCGTGGCCGCGGGCCAGGCCACCCCCAGCGCCGTGGCGCTGCGGCGCAGCCGGGCCAGCGTCCGCTCGTCGGGCGGCGCCAGCGTCCGCAGCAGCCCGGTGCCGCCGTCGACCATGATCCGGGCCGCCTCGGTGCCCGCCAGCAGCGAGATCTGGGCGTTCCAGCCCTCGGAGACCAGCGGCGACTCGTAACGCAGCCGGTACTGGTCGCGCCGCGGTTGCACGGGCTCGACCACCTGGTCGGGCAGCGGCAGGCTCACCCCGCCCCGGGCCACCTCGGCCGCTTGGCGGAGCCGGCCGATGTCCCGCAGCAGCACGAGTGCCTCGGAGGCCGAGCCGGCGTCGAGCTGATCGACGACATCCTGGTAGGTGAGCTGGGCGCGGCTGCGCACCACCGCCCGCTCGAGCCGGGTGACCTCGGGGGCGCCGGCGCCGTCCAGGTCGATGCACCACAGCAGCGCGGGCCGGTCGTCGTCGGGCAACAGGCTGGCGGCGCCCTCCCCCAGCGACGGCGGGTGGAGCGGGTCGCGCCGGTCGGGGCCGTACAGCGTGACCCCGCGCCGGTGGCACTCGGCATCGATCACGCCGCCGGGCTCCACGAAGGCGGCGACGTCGGCGATGGCGTACCACACCCGGAAGCCACCGCCGGGGCGACGCTCGGCGCCGAACGCCTGGTCGAGGTCGCGGCTGCCGGGCGGATCGATGGTGACCAACTCGACGTCCCTTCGGTCGGGGCGCCCGTCGCTGCGCCACACCGCGGCGTTGGCCACCGACTCGGCGGCGTCCAGGACCTTGCCGGGGAAGCCGTCGGGAACGTCGAGCTCGGCCCGCACCCGTTCCATCCCCCGCCGGACCTCGGCGGCGCGGATGACCGCGGGGGCGACGGCGACCCGGGGGGTGGGCACGCGCGCTTTCTACGCGATCACGGCGTCGCCGGCACGATCCGGCCGGCCGCCTCACCCAGCTCGATCGTGACGCCGTCGGCGGGCCGGGCCTGGCCCCGCAGCACCACCTCGTCGCCATCCTCCAGGAAGGTCCGCTGCTGCCCTGCAACCTCGATCGCCTGGGCGCCGCCCTGCGTCAGCTCCATCAGGCTGCCCTGGCTGCCGGTCTCGGGACCGGAGATGGTGCCGGAGGCCAGCAGGTCCCCGGTGCGCAGGTGGGCCCCGTTGACGGTGAGGTGCGCGACCTGCTGGGGCAGCCGCCAGTAGAGGCCCGCCGCCGAGGTGCGGCTGATCGTGGCCGGCGGGTCGCCCGGGTCGGCGCCCGCGGGCCGCAGGCCGACCTCGAGGTCGAGGGCGAGCCCCCAGGGCTCGTCGAGGCGCAGGTACGCCAACGGCTCGGGATCCTGCACCGGCCCGTCGACGTTGCACCCGGCCAGGGCCTCCAGTGGTGTGACCCAGGCCGACATGGTGGTGGCGAACGACTTGCCGAGGAACGGCCCCAAAGGCTGGCCCTCCCAGCCCTGGATGTCGCGGGCCGACCAGTCGTTGACGAGCACCACACCGAACACGTGGTCCGCCGCTTCGCCGATGGGCACGGGCCGACCGTGCTGCGACGGGGCCCCGACCACGAA
This sequence comes from Acidimicrobiales bacterium, assembly GCA_035641315.1. GTDB lineage: Bacteria > Actinomycetota > Acidimicrobiia > Acidimicrobiales > VFJN01 > DASQUK01. Next base: position 17,162 of record DASQUK010000045.1, read on the forward strand.
CCCCAGCTCGAGCTCGATGTCCAGCCGGGTGGTGGGCCCGAACACGATCGAGCCGTCGGGGAGCCGGCGCTGGCCGGCCGGGCGGACCACGGGTGTACCCGACACCACCACGGTGCCGGCCCGCCCGTGGTACGCGACGGGGAGATGGCGCCAGTTGGGCAGCAGCGGCTCGCCCTCGGGACGGAACAGCCGCCCGAGGTTGGCGGCGTGCTCCAGCGAGCTGTAGAAGTCGACGTAGTCGGCCACCGCGATCGGCAGGTGCGAGCGGGCGGCGGCGACGGGGACCAGCGCCGGCTCGACTCGGGCGCGGCTGGCGGGGTCGCACACCAGGTCGGCGAGGCGGGCCCGCACCGCGTGCCAGGCGTCGGGCCCGAGCGCCAGGAACGGGTTGAGGGTGAGGGCGGCGAACACCTCCGCCGCGTCGGTGCCGTCGAGCTTCGCTGGTAGGAGGCCGTTGTCGGCCAGACGAGGCATGTCGAGCACCTGGTCACCGATGCGCACGCCGACCCGGGGCCGGTCGCCGCCCACCGAGAAGGTGCCGAACGGCAAGTGCTCGGCCGGAAAGCCCGAGCCGTCCGCGCCGTCCACCCAGGACGTCAGGAGTGTGGGTGCCGGCACTAAAGCAGACCCCGGGACCTGAGACCCTCCGCCGTCTCGTCGATCGAGCATGTGCCGACCGACATGAGCAGCTCGCGGGCACCCGCCGCGTGTTCGACGAGAGCCGACGTGTCGGCGGCCGCCTCCTCGGATGCCAGGACCTCGCTCACGGTCGTGACGTCGGCGCCGGCGTGGGCGGCACCCGCCGCCGCCAGCAGGTTGACGAGGCCGTGGCGCAGGTCACCACGTTCCGTCGATCGGAACGGGTGGTGCAGCCCGGCGGTGGCCTTCAGCTGGAGCCCCCGCCCGGCGCAGCCCACCAGCGCCGCCGCCAGCCAGTCGCAGCTGGGTACGTCGTCGGGGGTCGGGCCGCCACAGCGCACCTTGGCCCGGGCACCGCCAGCGGCCATCTCGTCGAGCGCGGCAGCCACGGCATCGGTGTCCAGGTCCCGGGCGATCTCGACGTAGCGGTGGACCTGCCGGGGCGGCTCCGGCGGGCGAGCGGACTGGGGCGCCTCCACCTGCACGATCCCCGGCGTGGCGTAGATCGTCGCCCACGGTGCGTCGCCGTCGTAGGCGATGACCCCGAGCTCGGGCGGGCGGGGCAGGCCCGAGGCGAGGCAGGTGTCCAGCTCGGGGAAGCGCGACGCCGGGCACAGGAACGGCCCCACGAGGGGCGCAGTCGAGGCGTCCCGGCGCAGCCGGTCGTGGGCTGCCAGCGCCGCCTGCATGGGGAGCTGGGCGGGAGGGAAGAGACTGGCATCGTCGAACAGGCGGTCGACGACCGGGGCGAGGGTCGCTGTCACGTTGTACCTCCGGAAGGCGGAGGTTAGTTTCCGACTATCGGTGCCGAGCAGTCCAAGACCGTCCATGCTGCGCTCACGCTGCTGGCCCTCCTGAGCCAGGGGCAGGGCGACTGCACGGCGGCGGCGCTGGCCCGCCGCCTCGGCTTGTCCCGGTCGGCCACGGCCCGCTTGCTCACCACCCTGGAGGCCCACGACGTCGCCCGCCGCACTCCCGCGGGCTGGGGGCTGGGGCTCGGGCTGCTGGCGCGCGCCGCCAACGTCGAGCCGATGCTGCGCGACGCCGCCCGCCCCCGCGCTGGAGATGCTGGCCGAGCGCTTCGGCGAGACCGCGCTGCTGACCGTGCGGGAGGGCGACGAGGCCGTGGCCATCGACCAGGTCCTGGGCACCGGCAGCCAGATCGTGCACGTCCGCTACCGGACGGGCTACCGCCATCCGCTCGACGTGGCCGCCCATGGCCGGGCGCTGCTGGCACCGCCCCCACCCGACGGCGAACGTCCCGCGGCGATCGTCTCCGATGGCGCGCTGGAGCCCGGCGTCCAGGGCGTGGCCGCACCGATCTTCGACGTGCGGGGTGCCGCCCCGATCGCCAGCATCGGATTGGTCGCCCCGGCCCACCGCTTCCCCCCGGTCCGGGAGGTTGCCGACGCCGTGCGCACCGCCGCGGCCAGGGGCAGCCGCAGCGTCCAGCCCGATCCCCACCCTCCAGCCCGACCCCGACCGCCGCCCCGTGATGGCGTCGGCCTCCGGCCGACACAAGACAGTGTGGGAGTTGACCATGCCGTACTACCGACGGGTCGGTGACATACCGCCCAAGCGCCACACCCAGTTCCGGGCTCCGGACGGCCGGCTCTACGCCGAGGAGTTGATGGGCACCGAGGGCTTCTCCTCGTCGTCGTCGCTCCTCTACCACCGCAACCCGCCGACGGCGATCGTTGCCGCCGAGGCCGTGCCCGAGGCCGACCCCGGCCTGGCCCCCAACGAGCCGCTGCTCCCCCGCCACCTGCGGACCGGCACGCTGGCCGCCGGCGGCGACCTCGTGACCGGCCGCACCCTGCTGCTGGGCAATGCCCACGTGCGCCTGCTGGTGGCCCAGCCCACCGGGCCCAGCGGGCTCTACCGCAACGCCACCGGCGACGAGATCGTCTACCTGCGCGAGGGCAGCGCCCGTCTCGACAGCGTCTTCGGCTCGCTGCAGTGCCGGGCCGGCGACTACGTGGTCATCCCTACCGGCACCACGCACCGGTGGATCGTCGAGGGCGACGAGCCGGTCTACGCCCTGGTCATCGAGGCCCGCGGCCACGTCGGCCCGCCCGAGCGCTACCTGTCGGCCACCGGCCAGTTCCTGGAGCACAGCCCCTACTGCGAGCGGGACCTGCACGGGCCCGAGGAGCCGCTCACAGTGTCGGGTGACGGGGCGGGCGAGGGCGCAGCGGACGGCGGCGGTGGCGCGGCCGACGAGCCGGTGGACGTGCTGGTGCGCCAGCGCGATGGGCTGACCCGCTACCGCTACGCCCATCATCCCTTCGACGTCGTGGGCTGGGACGGCTGCCTGTACCCCTACAGGCTGTCGATCCACGACTTCGAGCCGGTCACCGGGCGGGTCCACCAGCCGCCGCCGGTCCACCAGACGTTCGCCGGTCCCCGCTTCGTGGTCTGCAGCTTCGTGCCCCGCAAGCTCGACTACCACCCGCTGGCGGTGCCGGTCCCCTACAACCACGCCAACGTAGACAGCGACGAGGTCCTCTACTACTGCGCCGGCGACTTCACCAGCCGCGAGGGGGCGGGGATCGAGCCGGGGTCGATCAGCCTCCACCCCGCCGGCTTCATCCACGGGCCCCAGCCGGGCAGCGTGGAGCGGGCCTTGGGCCAGGAGACGACGGACGAGATGGCGGTCATGCTCGACACCTTCGATCCGCTTCTGCTGGCCGACGGTGCCCGGGCCTGCGACGACGCCGACTACGCCTGGTCGTGGGCTACGAGCCGGCGCGCATAGGCGCCGGCTCTCGGCGCCGCTTCTCCCGCTCTTTCCGCCTGCGGCGCCGGGCCGCTCGAGCCACGGCTGCGCTGTCGCGCAGCCTCAGGATCAGCGCGCACGTAGGCCAACCGCGTCGAGCGCCAGGGTCCGGTCCACCAGCTCGTCCTGTGCCAGGGGCCGCTCGTAGCCCACGGACCCGATCTCGATCATCGCGTCCTGGAGGCGCTCGGTGGTGCCAGCCCTGATCTCCCAGTCGAACAGCAGCGCCGGCGTGGCCGCCAGCTCGTCGGCGTCGGCGCCCGTCGCCTCGGCGAGGGCGTCCATCACGTCCTCGTCCTCGCGGTAGTCGCCGGTCAGGTGGGTGTTGATCGTGCGGATCACGGCCCTCGTGTAAGCCAGACCGACGTCGCGGTCGGCGTCGAGCAGCCGGGCCGACATCATCGTCCCGTCGATCGGCTCGCCGGCGGGCAGGGTGGCTGCCAGTGCGATGCCGTCGGCGTCGGCCGCGCGGGACCACGCCGGCGGGTCGACCCACGCCGCCGCCAGCTCCCCGTCCAGCAGGCGGTCGACGGCGTCCTCGCCGGTCGCCGCGACGAGGTCGACGTCGTTGAGCGACAGCCCGTCCTCTGCGGCGACGGTGCCCACGGGATAGATGCCGGCGCTGCGCCAGCCGGCGCCCAACCCCAGCGCCATCCCGCGGAGATCGCTCCATCGTCCCGGGCCCCCCAGGAGGTCGGAGCGGTACCAGAGTCCCGCCTGTGGCACGTGGGTGTCCCCGGGCGCCGTGGACAGCGTGCCTCCGAGCACCCAGCGCACCCCGGTACCGCCATGCGCGGCGTCGAAGAACGGGGCGTCGACGGGCCCGGCCACCGCGTCCACGTCGCCGGACGCCAGCGCCGCGAACGCCTCGTCGGCCGGCAGCTCCACGATCTCGACCTCCAAAGCCTCGGCGTCGAACTCCGCCAGGCGGTCGGCGAGCAGGACCGGCGCCGCGGCTTCACCCCACTGGGTGACGGCCACCCGCAGCCGGGCGGTCTCCGCCAACGGCTGCGGCTCGGGGAACCCGGCGGCACACCGGGCCACCGTGCGGGAGGCGTCGACGTCGGCGGCGTCGGTCAGGGCGGCGGACCCGCAGCCGTCACCCACGTCCTCGGGGAGCTGCGGCCCCGGCTCCGACGTCGCCACCTCCCCCGTGTCGGCATCCCCGTCACCATCGCCGTCGCCGCCGTCGGTACCGCGCTCGTACGCTGCGGCCGCGGCGGCCAGCACCACGACGGCGGCCAGCGCCCAGAGGACGGTCCGGCCAGTCGACGAACGCACGGGTGAGCCGGCCGGCTCAGGCCGGGACGGTGGCGAGCGCGTCGCGCACGAACCCGTCCAACCCGGCCTCGAGGCGGTCGCGTCGCAGCAGCGTGCGGGCGACCACGGTGGCGCCCCGCTCCTCGAGCACGTCGGCGAAGCGGTCCAGCGCCTTGCCGGCGTGGATGGCGTAGGTCATGAACGCCGCCACCCGCTTGCCGTCGATGACGGGCATCGACCGGATCCGCCCCGCCCGGCCCGGGCGGTGGCCGAACAGCACCAGCCCATCGACCCAGGTGCCCACGAACACGATGTCGGCGGCCGCCAGGTCCTTCAGCCCGATGTTGGTGATCGGGTAGATCGCCACCTCGACCCCCTCGCCCGCCACCGCCTCGCCGATGAGGCGGGCCGCCCGCGCCGTGTTGCCGGTCAGGCTCTCGTAGATGACCACCGCTCGCATGGGGGGTCAGTCTGGCAGAGCCGTCCCCCGAGCCTGCGCGAGAAGCGCAGGCCTGGCCGGAGCGGCCGTGGGAGGGCAAAGACGCGTCGAAACCTGAGCGGCCCGGCGCCGCAGGCGCCATGAGCGGGAACGCGTCTAAGAAGGGAGTCATGGCGAAGCAGATGGAGTACCGCAGACTCGGCCGGTCGGGCCTCAAGCTGAGCGTGCTGTCGTTCGGCTCGTGGGTGTCGTTCGGGCCCCAGCTCGACGTGGGCCGGGCCCGCGACTGCCTGGCCGCCGCCTATGAGGCCGGCGTCAACTTCTTCGACAACGCGCAGTCCTACGCCGAGGGCGAGTCCGAGCGGATCATGGGCCAGGCCATCGCCGAGCTCGGCTGGCCCCGGCACAGCTTCCTGGTGTCGTCGAAGTTCTTCTGGGGGCTCGACGACACGGTCAACGCCCGCGACACCCTCAACCGCAAGTACCTGCTCGAGGCCATCGACCCGTCGCTCGAGCGGTTCGGGCTCGACCATCTCGACCTGATCTACTGCCACCGCGCCGACCCGGAGACGCCGATCGAGGAGACGGTGTGGGCCATGTCCGACATCGTGGCGTCGGGGCGGGCCCACTACTGGGGCACGTCGGAGTGGCCGGCGAGCGACATCCGGGCGGCGTGGGAGATCGCCGAGCGCCACCACCTGCACAAGCCGGTCGTCGAGCAGCCCGAGTACAACCTGTTCAACCGGCGCAAGGTCGAGCGCGACTACGCCCGCCTCTACGAGGAGATCGGGCTCGGGCTCACGACGTGGAGCCCGCTGGCGTCGGGCCTGCTCACCGGCAAGTACATCGACGGCGTGCCGGACGACAGCCGGGCCGCGCTGCCCGGCTACGGATGGCTGCGAGACCTGGTCACCGACCCGGGTCGGAACGACAAGGTGCGGCGGCTGCGGGCGGTGGCCGATGGGCTGGGGTGCTCCGTCGCACAGCTCGCCATCGCCTGGTGCGCCCGCAACGCCCACGTGTCGACGGTGATCACCGGCGCCAGCCGTGTCGAGCAGGTCGAGGAGAACCTGGCCGCCCTGGACGTCCTCGATCAGCTCGACGACGACACCGTGGCCCGCATCGACGACGCCATGGCCTAGGCCGAGCGCCCGGCGGACCTCCGCCAAGAGGTCGAGGAAGTAGCCCACGCCCAGCGACAGCTATCTCCTCGACCTCCCTGTGGCACAACCATCGGCGACCCGCTACCCCCGGCGTCGACCGACTGGCGGCCGAGGCGGTGAGCCCGCGTCACGGCCCGGACCACCGGGATCGCGCGGCACGCCCGAGCGCACCGCGCCGAAGCCCCCATTCGCCCGGGATCACGGCGCTGGCCTAGAACCGGGGCAACCCCGCTCCCGGAGGTGCCCCATGGTCTCTGCCCTGTTCGACGCCAAGGCGTGGCGTCCCGTCGAGGGCTTCGACTTCACCGACATCACCTACCACCGCGCCGTCGACGTGGGCGCCGTGCGCATCGCCTTCGACCGCCCCGAGGTGCGCAACGCCTTCCGCCCCCACACGGTCGACGAGCTGTACCGGGCGCTCGACCACGCCCGGCAGACGTCGGATGTCGGATGCGTGCTGCTCACCGGCAATGGCCCGTCGCCGCGCGACGGCGGCTGGGCCTTCTGCTCGGGGGGCGACCAGCGCATCCGCGGGCGGGACGGCTATCGCTACGCCGAGGGCGACACGCCCGAGTCGATCGATCCCGCCCGCACCGGCCGGCTGCACATCATGGAGGTGCACCGGCTGATCCGCTTCATGCCCAAGGTGGTCATCTGCCTGGTGCCGGGGTGGGCGGCCGGGGGTGGGCACAGCCTCCACGTGGTGTGCGACCTGACGCTGGCCAGCCGCGAGCACGCCCGCTTCCGCCAGACGGACGCCGACGTCGCCAGCTTCGACGGCGGCTTCGGCTCGGCCTACCTCTCACGGCAGGTGGGCCAGAAGTTCGCCCGCGAGATCTTCCTCCTCGGCGACACCTACACGGCCGAGGACGCGCACCGCATGGGGATGGTGAACGCGGTGGTCGATCACGACCGGCTCGAGCAGGTCGCCCTCGACTGGGCCCGCAAGGTGATGGGCAAGAGCCCCACGTCGGTGCGCATGCTCAAGTACGCGTTCAACCTCATCGACGACGGGCTGGTCGGCCAGCAGGTCTTCGCCGCCGAGGCCACCCGCCTGGCCTACGGCACGGCCGAGGCCGAGGAAGGCCGCGATGCGTTCCTGGAGCGGCGTGACCCGGACTGGTCGGCCTACCCCTGGCACTACTGACGGCCGAATTGGTTCACCGCGCAACTATCTCCGCCGTAGGATGATCGAATGGACGGACTGCGGGACGACCGGATCACGCTGGTCGGCCTCCTGACCGAGAGCTACACGGCCCTGCGGACCGAGCTCGACCGCGGCCTCGCACGCGACGCCGACCTGCCGCTGCTGTGGTTCGAGCTGTTGATCCGCCTGGCCCGCTCCCCGGGGCACCGCCTGCGGATGAGCGACCTCGCCGCCCAGACCAGCCTCACTCCCAGCGGCCTGACCCGGGCCATCGACCGGCTGGAGGCGGCGGGGCTCGTCGAGCGGCTTCCCTGCCCTTCCGACCGGCGGGGCGCCTTCGCCGCGCTCACGCCGCCGGGCTTGGAGCGCATCCGCGCCGCGGTCGATCCCCACCTCCGGCACGTCGAGCGCTACTTCACGAGCGCGCTGGCGCCCGACGAGCAACGCCAGCTGGCCGACCTGCTGCGCAAGGTGCGTGACCACGTGAACCCCGGCGCGGCCGCCGTGCCCACCTAGCGGCTCACCCGGCACTAGCCGATCAGGGCCAGCTCCTCGTCCGACAGCTCGATGGCCGCCGCCGCCACGTTCTCCTCGAGGTGCGCCACAGAGGATGTGCCGGGGATGGGCAGCATCTGCGGCGACCGGGCCAGCTGCCAGGCGAGCGCCACCTGCACGGGAGACACGCCCCGCTGCTTGGCCACGGTCGCGAGCCCCTCGCCCTCGCCGGGTTGGTAGCCGCCGACCGGCGCCCAGGGGATGAAGGCGAAGCCGTGGGTCTCGGCCAGCTCGACCAGCGGCTCCGAGGCTCGGTCGGACGGGTTGTAGCGGTTCTGGACCGAGGCGACCGGCGTGAGCGCCATGGCCCGTTCGAGCTGGCGGGCGTCGACGTTGGACAGTCCGATGTGGCGGATCTTGCCCTCGTCCCGCAGCGCCACCAGCTCGCCCACGGAGTCCTCTAGGGGCACACGTGAGTCGGGGCGATGCAGCTGGTAGAGGGGGATCTGCTCGATGCCGAGGCGGGCGAGGCTGCCCTCGCAGGCCGCGCGCAGGTGCTCGGGCCGGCCGTCGGGCCGCCACCGGCCGGGACCGGGCCGCAGCAGCCCGCCCTTGGTGGCGATGACCAGGCCGTCCGGGTACGGCGCCAGCGCCTCGGCGATCAGCTCCTCGCTGACCTCGGGCCCGTAGCTGTCGGCGGTGTCGATGAAGTCGACGCCCAGCTCGACCGCCCGGCGCAGCACGCGCACGGATTCCTCGTGGTCGGCCGGCGGCCCCCAGATGCCCGATCCGGTGATCCGCATGGCGCCGAAGCCCATGCGGTTGACGGTCAGCTGGTCGCCGATCGGGATCGTGCCGGCGGCTCCGGCGGGTGCGGTGTCGGTCATGGCCCACCTTCCTACCGGGTCAGGTGGGCCCTCCCACCTCCGCCACCTCGATCGCCTCGGCCAGCTGGTCGACGAGCTCGGCGTCGGGCGTGGCGCTCCCCTTGTGGACGGCGTTGGCGGCCCCGGCCGCCGCCGCTCGGCGCAACAGCGCCTCCATCGGCAGCCCGGCGGCCAGGCCGGTGGCCAGCGCCGCCGTCATGGCGTCGCCGGAGCCCCGGGCATCGACGGTCGACAGGCCTGGTGAGGAGACCGTGTAGCGGACATGGTCGGTCACCACCAGGGCCGGCCGGTCGGCACGCGACACGATCACGCAGCGCCGCCGCTCGTGGGCGTCGGCCAGGGCGTGTGCCCGTTCCCAGATCCGGTCCTCGGAGCCCTCGCCGTCTCCCTCATCGCCACCGAGCTCGTCGTCCGCGATCTTGAGCCAGTCGACGCCGCCGGCCAGCGCGGCGTCCAGCTGGGCGCCGGACAGGTCGGCCACGGTGGTGCGGCCGAGGGTCGCGAGGTCGGCGGTCAGCCGGGTCAGCAGCGAGGCGTCGACGTGCTCGCCCCAGGGCGATCCGGTGATGACGCACACGTCGGCGTCGAGGCCGGCGGTGAGCGCGGCGCTGTAGAGGTCGTCGAGCTCCCGCTGGCCGAACCGTCCGGGCGGCGCATCGCGGATGCAGGTGCGTTCGCCCTCCCGGCGCTCCTCCAGATAGCAGGCGATGGCGGCGTTGGTCGCCACTGCGCGCACCTCGTGGGGCTCCTCGGCCAACAAGTGCCGGGCGACCGTGCCGGTGTCGCCCCCCAGCGGCACGACCAGCACGGCGTGGGCGCCGAGGGCATCGATGGCGCGGGCGACCCAGGGGCCCTGGCCGCCGACGTTGAGCGCGACCTCGGGGTCGGGCCGGTCGTGCGGATACTCGAACGTGCACACCAGGACCGGTGCCGGGGCGAACACGGCGACGCGCGGGATCGAGGGCGGGGTGGGGGCATCGATGCACGAGGGATACCCGATCACGCGGTCGCGCACTCGTCCCGGCGGGATCCGCGAGACTGCCCACCCGTATGGACGTCCTCGTCGTCGACCACCCGCTCGCGGCGCGGCTGCTCACCCGGCTGCGCGACGAGACCACCGACCGTGCCACGTTCCGCCTGGCGATGGACGAGCTCGCTGGCATGCTCGTGTACGAGGCGTGCCGCACGCTGCCCACCGAGCCGGTCGACATCCGCACCCCCATGGCGGCGGCGACGGGCGTCCGCATCGCCGCGCCGCCGCTGGTGGTGCCCGTGCTGCGAGCGGGGCTGGGGCTGCACGGCGCGGTGATCCGCCTGCTGCCGGAGACCGAGACGGCGTTCATCGGCGTGTCCCGCAACGAGGAGACGCTGCAGCCCGAGCCCTACATGAACTCGGTACCCGCCGACCTGGCCGGGCGGCCGGTGCTCGTGCTCGACCCCATGCTCGCCACGGGCGGGTCGCTGGAGCACGCCTGCTGGCTGTTGCGTGACCGCGCCGCTGGCCCCATGACCGGCGTGTGCGTGCTGGCGGCCCCGGAGGGATTGCGGCGGGTCGAGAAGTCCGGCCTCGTCGAGCGCGTCGTCACCGCCGCCGTCGACGACCACCTCGACGAGCGGGCGTTCATCGTGCCCGGACTGGGCGACGCCGGCGACCGCCTGTTCGGCACGGCGTAGATAGAGACCGTTCTGACCGTTCTGTCAGCGCTCACCGGGCCATATCGCGCGTGAACGCTGACAGAAGGGCGGCTACGACACCAGCTCGACCGCCGTGTCGAGCAGTGCCGCCACCCGGTCCGCCCCCTCGGCCCGGGCCGCGTCCAGGTCACCCTCGCCGCCCCCCACCGGCACCACCGCCTCGGCGTAGCACTTGAGCTTGGGCTCGGTACCCGAGGGGCGCACGATGAGGCGCACTCCCTCGCCCCGCAGCAGGATCCCCTCGGTGGGCGGAAGCCGCCCGCCCCGCCGCAGGTCCTCGACCTCGGTGACGGGGACGCCGACCAGCGCCGAGGGCGGGGCCGCCGCCAGCGCGTCGACCGCGGCCTCCATCCGGGCCAACCCGTCGAGGCCCTCGAAGGGGATCGAGCGCTGGCCAGTGACGTGGACGCCAAGCTCCCGGGCCAGGTCGTCGAGCCGATCGAGCACCGTGCGGCCCCGCTGCTTCTCGGCGGCCACCAGGTCGGCGAACGCCAGTGCCGCAGTGATGCCGTCCTTGTCGCGCACCAGCGTGCCCACGCACGACCCCAGCGCTTCCTCGTAGCCGTAGACGAAGCGCAGCTCCGGCCGGTCGAGAGCGGCCCGGGCGATCCACTTGAAGCCCGTCAGGGTCTCGGCGAACGCCACGCCCCGGGCGGCCGCCAGGCGCCCCAGCATCGACGACGACACGACGGTCGTCGCCACCAGCCGGTCGGTGCCCTCGCCCTGGGCCAGCAGCCAGTCGGCCAGCAGGATGCCGATCTCGTCGCCCGTCAACGCTCGCCATCCACCAGCCACCGGCACGGCGACGGCCAGCCGGTCGCCGTCCGGGTCGTTAGCGAGGACGACGTCGGCCACCCCCCGGGCCGCGAGCCCGAGCGCGAGGTCGAGGGCGCCTGGTTCCTCGGGGTTGGGGAACGCCACCGTCGGGAAGTCGGGGTCGGGATCGGCCTGCTCGGGCACCACCGCCGGCACGGCGATTCCCGCCCGCTCGAACACGGCCAGCAGCACCTCCCCGGCCACACCGTGGAGCGGGGTGTACACGATCCGCAGCGGTCCACCGAGGGCTGCGGATCGTCGCGGCACCGACTCGACGGCCGCGGCCACGTACGCCTCGATCAGGTCGGCGCCCACCACGGCCACCAGCGGGTCGCCGGCCGGGGCGCGCGCGACCGACGGCAGCGGGCCGACCGCGTCGATGCGTGCCGCGATGTCGGCGTCGACCGGGGGGACGATCTGGGCACCGTCCCCGAGGTACACCTTGTAGCCGTTGTCGCGGGGCGGGTTGTGGCTGGCGGTGATCTGGACGCCGGCGCACGCCTCCAGATGGCGCACAGCGAACGCCAGCACGGGAGTGGGGATCGGCCGATCTGCGAGACGGACGCCGAACCCCGCGGCCGCCAGCACGGCGGCCGCGTCGGAGGCGAAGCCGGCGGAGCGGTGCCGGGCATCGAAGCCCACGGTCACTGCCTCGCCTGTGTGGCCGGTGTCGGCGAGGTAGCGCGCCAGGCCGGCCGTCGCCCGGATGACGGTCACCCGGTTCATGCGGTTCGGCCCGGCGCCCATCTCGCCCCGCAGTCCGGCGGTCCCGAAGGCCAGCGCCGCCCCGAAACGGTCCCGCAGCCCGTCGAGGTCGAACCCACCGCCGTTGGCCTCCAGCAGGCGCTCGACCTCGGCCCGGGTCTCGGGATCGGGGTCGTCGTCGCGCCATGCCCGCGCCGCGGCCAGGAGGTCGTCGGGGGTCATCGCGATCGATCGTACGCGGGGACCAGCGGAGTCAGGCGGGCGGCTCGACGGCCAGGCCATGGGATCAACACCGCGCAGTGATCACCCGGGCCGTCGACCAAAAGTGGCTAACGTGCAGCCCGTGGCCCGCACGGGCCACAAGCTTTTCGGGACAGGGAGAATGTGATGCGACAGCGACGGTTCCTCAAGGGGCTGGCGATCCTCCTCGGGCTGGCGCTCGTCGCCGCGGCCTGTGGTGACGACGATGACTCAGATACCGGTGACGGAGGCGACACGACAGAAGCGGAGGGCGGTGACGGCGCGGCGGCCACGGACTTCCAGGGTTGCCAGGTCACCGACACCGGTGGCGTCGACGACCGCTCGTTCAACCAGACCGCATTCGAGGGCCTCGAGCAGGCCGCCGACGAGCTCGGCTTCGAGGCCGACGTCCTCGAGTCTCAGGCCGAGTCGGACTTCGCGCCCAACATCCAGGCTTTCCTCGATCAGGGCTGCGACCTGATCGTGACCGTCGGCTTCCTGCTCGGTGGCGCCACCGCCACTGCCGCCGAGGAGAACCCCGACCAGAGCTTCGCGATCGTCGACTACGACTTCAGCACCGCCGCGGGCGACGCCGCCGACGAGTACGACAACGTCAAGGAGCTGACGTTCAAGACCGACGAGGCGGCGTTCCTGGCCGGCTACGTTGCGGCGGCGATGACCGAGACCGGCACGGTGGGCGCCTACGGGGGCATCAACCTCCCCACGGTGACCATCTTCATGAAGGGCTTCCAGCTCGGCATCGAGCACTACAACGAGGAGAACGGCACCGACGTCCAGCTCGAGGGCTGGGACAACGCCGCCGACGACGGCCTGTTCACTGGCGACTTCGAGAACCAGGCCAACGGCCGGGCAACGACCGAGCAGCTGCTCGACAACGGCGCCGACATCATCATGCCGGTCGCCGGCCCGGTGGGGCTGGGCACGATCGAGGCGATCCGGGCCCGTCCCGACAGCAACGCCAAGGTCATCTGGGTCGACACCGACGGCTGCGTCAGCGTGTCCGACGAATGCGACCTGTTCCTGACCTCGGTCATGAAGAACATGGACGTCGCCGTGCACGACGCAACCGTCGAGGCCGCCGAGGGCGAGTTCGAGGGCGGGCTCTACGAGGGGACGCTCGAGAACGAGGGCGTGGACATCGCCCCCTTCAACGAGTTCGA
>DASQUK010000046.1:0-8234 GCA_035641315.1 Acidimicrobiales bacterium
GGGACGAGGTGACCGAGCTCGTCACCGAGAGCTACTGCGTCCTCGCGCCGAAGAAGTTGGCCGACCTGGTCAATCGGTCGACCAGCTGATCTTCCGCACCTACCTCATCAACAGCCGCGGCGACGAGGCGATAGGGAGCACCTGGGCCTACCTCGACATCACCGCCCTCGGCCGCCAGGAGGAGTGGGAGGACTCGCCGGAGGGCTACCCGCAGACCCCGCCGTACGGGTGGTGGAACTACCACGACGCCTACGGCAAGGAAGCCTGATCGCGCAGGTCACGAAATCGGCAATCTGTCACCGCCGGCCGCGCCGACACGCGACTTCGCGGGGTCTGATAGCGGCGGCTTGCACCCCCGCACGTAATGCCCGAACCGCGCCCGCCCCGTCTGCCAGGCAGCGAGCGCAGAACGCCACGCCGAGCGGCGGATTTGAGCGGCTCCTGAGTCGGACTCGGCGAGCGCGCCTCCGCTCCCGTGACGAGACGAGGGCGCTTGGCTCGGCTGAGCACCCGGGTGATCTCGTCCGGGGACATGGCGTGCTCCTTCGCTCGCAACGTGTCTTCCCGTCAGGGTGCCCGTGCGCCGCGAACTCATCGCTTCGGCTCGCACTTCCATCGCCGATGCCGTCGAAACGCTCCTCACGCCAGACGACCCGAACAGATCTCCAGCCCAGGGCCAGCGATCTGGGGCAGTCGCGGCGAGGTCGCAGGCCTGCTCGGTATCACTTATCTGGTCGGCCGTCGGTTCGGCTCCGTGATGGTGGTTTCCCGGTTGGTCCCAGCGGGCGTGATCAACGCGACGTCGCGACCTTCGTGCGGCCTACGTGGTGGTGGGGCTGTCAGCGGGCACTCGGCCGTGGCCGAGGTAGGCCCCGCCGAGTGGGAGGGTCTGGACGGTGAAGTCCCCGAGGTGGCGTTCCAGGTAGCTCCACGGCTTGTCGAAGCCCTCGAAGGTGGTGACGTATGGCGTGGCGATCCGCCGGATCGCAGCGTTGAGCGGCCGGTTCCAGCGGGGTGCCGTCTTGGGACCGAACGCCACGATGCGCGCCCCGGGACGACACGCGTTGACGACGCGCTCGACGGCGGCAGGCGATCGAACGAGGTCGTGTGTGAGGAAGAAGAGAGCGCCGTCGGCCTCCGTGGGTAGCGGCGCCGTCGCCGCGTCGCTGAGGATGATGTCGACGTTGATCCAGCCCGCCTCGCTGGCGCGGGCGCCTGCAACGGCGGCCATCTCGTCGCTCAGCTCGACGCCGGTCACTCGTCCCTCGGGCCCGACGGCGCGAACTAGGTAGGGGAAGTTGGCGCCGGTGCCGCAGCCGAGGTCGAGGACGTGGTAGCCGGGCTGCAGCGCCAGACGACGCACGGCGGCGACTCGCATGCGCTTGACGAACCGTTGGTCCACACGCCGGTCATAGGTAGCTGCGAGCTTGGCGTATCGGCGTCGCGCTTCGGCCGGGTCGGGTCCATCCATCGAGACTCCCACCATTCACCCCCAACACGCCGTACTGCGAGACCACTGCGAGTATGCCGCCGTCACGTTCCCGGCGGTACGGGACGGTGAGCCCTCAGGATGAGGCGGCGGCTACGCCGGTTCGGAGATCCCCTGATCGGGAGGTCCTACCGTGAGCTGGCCTCGAGTGGCCCGCACGCGTCGGCCTGCATGGCCGGGAATCGTGCGTGGAGGAGCGCGCGGTTGTAGCGCTGCAGCATGACCGGGTAGCCGTTCATGACCACGTCGAACAGCAACGTCAGGCCGGCTGCCAGGCACCACCCGCGTGCCGCCGCGTTGATCACGGCCCCGAGCGTCGCGACGAGCAGCACGAGGTGGCTCGCCTCGGCATCCTTCATCCTCTGTTCGAGTTCCGCGAGACGCTGGGACGACCGTTCCGTCGGCACGTGCAGCCCGGGGTTGAACACCGCGATCGGGCCCCGGCGCAGCAGCCACTTCACCAGCCTCACTCCAAGAAGCTCGTACAGCCGTGGGTCACGCTCGAAGTCGCGTAGCTCGTGGTATCCCCGCGGCAGCCGCAGCTGGATGACTCGACTAACGGTTCCGAGCCATGTCATCGGCACCCACACGACCAGGAACGCGACGGCGGCACTCGTCGTTCCCAGCAGGCGCACGCCGAACAGCAGCACCACCGCGGCGACAACGGTCGCGCCGGCGACGAGCAGGCCCTTGCCCATGAAGCGATCAACGGCGTGGTGGAGGGTCGGCGGCCGGTTCCGGCGGACGTCGACGATCGCGTCGGTCCTACGGCGCCAGTTTCAAGTCCCCACATCGCAGAGGGGGCGACCATCCCGGAGGCCGGACGCGGCATCGCGACCGCTCGTGCGCTGGTCGTACGATCGGGGTGTGGAGCAGGACTCGATGCCCGATCCTGCTGTCGACTTGGATCTTCGCAAGCTCCGGTACTTCATCGCCGTTGCCGAGGAGATGCACTTCGGACGCGCCGCCGAGCGTCTCTATGTTGCCCAACCCGCGCTGAGTCGCCAGATCCAGAGGCTCGAGGAACAGCTCGGTGTGGCGCTGTTTGCCCGTACGAGCCGCAGTGTCGAGCTCACCGACGCTGGTCGCAAGCTCTTGAGCGAGGGCAAGGCCTTGCTCGCCGCCGCCCAGGCCACCCAGCGTCGTGTACGGCGAGCGGCGGAGCGGGCCCGGGTCCTGACCGTCGGGTTCTTCACCGGCGATCCGGTCACGCCTGCAACTCGGGCGTTCGGCGCCGCACACCCAGACGTGGTGGTCGACGTGGTCAGGGTCTACTGGTTCGACCAGGCCGACGTGCTGTTCGACGGCCGGGCTGACGTGGCGTTCGTGCATCTCCCCGTGGCCGAGGCCGGCCTCCGGCTCGTGCCCCTGTATGACGTGGCCCGGGTGGCGCTGCTGTCCCGCGACCACCCGCTCGCTCGTCGCGGTGAGCTGTCGATCGCCGAGCTCGCTGATGAACCGGTGATCCTCCACAGGGGTGCAAGCCCGGCCTGGGAACGGTTTCACAACACCGACCCGAGGCCCGATGGGCGCCACCCCAGTCCAGGGCCGCTGGTGGGCAACATCGAGGAGAAGCTCGAGCAGGTTGCTGCGGGCAGAGCCATCAGCTTCCTCCCCGTTTCGGCGGCGGCGGCCATGACGCTCCAGCCGGAGGTGGTCGTCGTCCCTGTGACCGACATCGCCCCGACCCGAGTGTGCCTGGCGTGGAGCGTCGATGGCGAAACGGAGCTCGTACGCACGTTTGTGGAGCTGGCCTCCGGTGCCGTGAGGTCGACCGGGCCAGGCTTCGCTGGGTGGTTGCCGGCGCGGTGACGCCGAACTGATCCCGGGGAAGCATCGATGTCGGCGGCGCATCGATCGCACCGGCATCGATCTTGGACTCGAGCGGATTCCTCAGTCACGATCCATGGCGACAGATCAAATCTGAACCGCCATCCCCTCGTCCTCCTCCCTGAGGACGCCCGCTGGATCACCGGGAACCCGGTCTTCGCGTCCGGCGGACACCGCGGGCCACGCCACGGCCTGCGTGCAGCCCCCCACCCGATGGGGCAATGCGACGCGTCCTCCCGGCTTCGGTCAGGCCCCCTCCACTCGCATCCGAACCCTCCCCAACGACAGGAGAACCGTCATGAGCAAGGTCATCGTCATCACCGGAGCCGGCAGCGGCTTCGGCGCCCTCAGCGCCCGCCAGCTGGCCGACGCCGGCTACACCGTGTACGCCGGCATCCGCGAAACGACCGGCCGCAACACCGGCCGGGTGCAGGACGCGCAGGACTACGCCGACCAGCACGGCGTCGATCTCCGGGCCGTGGAGCTGGACATCGCGTCCCAGGACTCCTGCGACGCCGGCATCGCGCGCATCATCGAGGAGCGCGGGCGCCTCGACGTCGTCCTCCACAACGCCGGTCACATGGTGCTCGGGCCGCTCGAGGCCTACACGCCCGAGGAGCTGACCCACGTCTACGACGTCAACGTGCTCGGCACCCAGCGCGTCAACCGCGCCGCTCTCCCGCACCTCCGTGACCAGGGCGAGGGTCTGCTCCTCTGGGTCGGCAGCACCAGCACGCGCGGCGGCACTCCGCCCTTCCTTGGCCCCTACTTCGCAGCCAAGGCCGCGATGGACTCGCTTGCGGTCAGCTACGCCGCGGAGCTCATCAAGTTCGGCATCGACACCACGATCATGATGCCGGGCGCCTTCACCCACGGGACCAACCACTTCGCCAACGCCGGTCATCCCACCGACGCCGAGCGCGCCGGGGCCTACGACGACCTCTACGGCCAGCTCGTCCAGGAGATCCCCGGACGCCTCGCCGCACTCGAACCCGAGGGCGCCGACGTCGCACAGGTGGCGGCGAAGATCGTCGAGGTCGTCGACATGCCTCAGGGCACCCGCCCGTTCCGGGTCTTCGTCGACCCCACCAACGACGGCGCCGAGGTCGTCTCCGCGGTCGCCGACCGGCTCCGCGTCGAGTTCTTCCGCCGCGCCGGCATCACCGAGCTCCTCGGTGCGCAACCCAGCCTCTGACCCACCAGCTCGTCAACATCCCGGAAAGGAAGCTTCCATGAACACCACACCCAGCACCACCTCGCGCGTCACGATCGTGACCGGCGGCTCCGGCGGCATCGGTCGCGTGACGGCCGAACGCCTCGCCGCCGACGGCCAGAACCTCGCGATCATCTACGCCGGCAACGACGTCACCGCCAAGAACGTCGTCGAGGACATCACCGCCGCAGGCGGGTCAGCCGTCGCCATCAAGGCCGATGTCGCCGACGAGACCGCGATGGCCGAGGCCTTCCACACCGTCGAGCGCCACTTCGGCGGTGTCGACGTCGTCGTCCACGCCGCCGGCATCATGCTGCTATCCCCGCTGGCCGACCTCGACCTCGCCGACCTCGACCGGATGCACCGGGTCAACATCCGCGGCACCTTCGTGGTCAACCAGCAGGCCGCACGACGAGTCCGCAGCGGTGGCGCCATCATCAACCTCTCCTCCACGGTCGTGAAGCTGGCGCTGCCCACCTACGCCGCGTATGCCGCCACAAAGGGGGCGGTCGATGCCGTCAGCCTGATCCTCGCCAAGGAATTGCACGGCCGCGACATCACCGTGAACGCGGTGGCTCCCGGCCCGACGGCCACGCCGCTGTTCCTCGATGGCAAGGACGAGGCGACCATCGAGCACATGGCGAGCCTGAACCCGCTCGGGCGCCTGGGCGTCCCCGGCGACATCGCCGAGGTCGTGTCCTTCCTCGCCGGCCCCGGCCGCTGGATCAACGGCCAGACCATCTACGCCAACGGCGGCGTCGCCTGAGCCGAGCGCAGGCTGCGCTGAGCCCAGGAGCAGGCCGGGCTGTGCCACCACCCGGCCTGCTCCTGGCCGTGGCTGGTCCCGACGGCGACGGCCACCCACTACCCTCCCCCGATCGCGAGGCCCTGACATGCGCAGCCTTCCTGAGCCCCTGGACACCCTGGTCGCCGCCGCCAACCGCCACGACACCGCCGGCTTCCCGACCTGCTCGCCCCAGGGACGGGGTGGTGGACGACTGGGGTCGCCAGTTCCGCGGGTGCGATGCCATCAGGGCCACGCAGAGTTCTCGCCCTCCCAGGCACTGCCGGCGCAGCTGATGGTGGGGCCCATGAACGAGTCGAAGTCGACCGTGGAGCGGAGGGCCTCAGCTACCGCGGGCCCGTCGATCGGGCTGTCGACGGTGGCCAGGATGCGAGCCAGGTTGACGGTGTCGGCGAAGTACGACCGGGCGTAGCCGTGCAGTAGGTCCTCGTTCCCGGATGCCTCCATGGCCTCGACGTAGGCCGCGATCTCGTCCCGCTTGGCGGCGGTCGGCGGCGCGTCCGGGTCGCTGGCCCGCCAGGTGTCGCTATAGGTCACGACGCCCTCGGCCTGCGCGCCCAGCTCGGTTGCGAAGGCGGAGCACCCGGCGGCGAAGACCTGGCCGTCGTACCCGGCCGAGGCCAGCGCCCCGACGAAGCCGATACAGTCCTGCTCTGTGGCACCGGGGGCACCGACGACGTCGGGATCGTCAGCCATGGCCGTGGCGGCGAGAACGTTCCAGTCCGGTGCGGCGACGTCGTAGAAAACGGTGCGCAGCTCCACGCCGAGCTGGTCGGCCGCCGGCATGGCCACGTTGTCGATTAACGCGTGCGCGGTCGGGATGTCGCCCTGGAAGAACGTGACCGACTCGGCGCCGCCGTCGGCGAAGTGCGCCAGCGGACCCAGCCCCGCGGCGCCCCGGGCCGAGCCGAGGAAGAACGCGTTGGCCTCGGGGTCGGTCTGCTGCTGAGGGCCGTACGGCGTGTGCCCGACCAGCGGGATGTCGGCGCTGGCCAGGATCGGCAGCATGGCGTCGCTGCTCACGTCGATGCCCTCCTGCACGAAGACCACGCCGGCCTCCACGAACTGGTTGGCGCGGTCGATCGACCTCTCGGGCGAGCCGTCGACGTTGCAGCGCACGTACTCGAGTGGTCAGCTCGGTGACGAACTCCTCGGCGACGGCGGGGTCGTCGATCGCGTAGATCCCCCGGAGGGTCTCCTTCGCGTGCGACGCGAGCCGGACCTCACCCTTGGGGTCACCGGCGGCGAGTAGGCCCAAGAGCTTGGCTTCACCACGGTCATCGAGGCGTTCATGGCCCTTGGTCAGCAGCCGGCGGCTCTTGTAGAGCGGGTCGTCACGGCGGCCACGGTGGGCGAGGGTCTCGTTTTGGACGCGGCGCCGGCACTCGTCGAGCTTGGCGTTCGCGTGCTTCACCAGATGGAACGGATCAGCGACCTGCGCGGCGTGCGGGAGCGTGTCGGTGAAGGTCTTGCGGTAGGGGCCCGACAGGTCCAACACGCCCCATGCGATGCCGTCGCGCCACGCCTGCGGCTGGGCTTCCAACCACGCCAAGGGACCGGCGGCGGTGCGGCCCGGGACCACGTCGAGCAGCTGGGCCGGGCGTCCGACATCGACGATCGAGGTGCACCAGTGCTGGCGGCGCCAGCGGCCGGTGCGAGCGAACAGCGTCTCGTCCAGGCCCAGGGCGGTGACTGGCCCGATCCGGTCGGGGTTCTCGACCAACGGTGTGCCGTAGGCAGCCACGGCGTCCATGACGGTGTGCCAGTCACACCCGAGCTCGCGGGCGACCTCAGCGACGGTGCGGCCCTCGCGGCCGACCTGCACGGTGACCCACCGGCCGGCCCGATCCGTCATCGCCGCCCGAGAGGGGGCGATCCGAGGGTCGGTCTCGGTCCACGTGCTCATCTCGCACTCCGGTTCGGGGCAGCGCCAGCGGCGCTTGCGCCACACCAGCACCGCCGGCCGCCCGAACGCCGGCAAGTCCACCAGCGCGACCGTCGGTCGGTCCTTCACCCACGCCCGGGTGCCGCACCCGGTGCACCCGTCCACCTCGGCAGTGGTCTCAACGTGGACCCGCAACGGTCGATCGGGCCGGTCCTCCACGCCCACGACGGTCACGTCGGGCAGTCCGACGAGGAGCGCGCACATACGCGTAGCGTTGGTCTCCAACAGGGGCTCCGGAGGGTCGGTTGGCGTAGCAACCGCTGATTCTCCGGGCCCCTGTGCCGCGCCTGGTGGACCCTCAGCCCCCGGTCAGACCCCGCTTAGATCCGAAGCGCCGCTTTAGCTCCGCGAGCTGGTCGGTCGTCGGCCCTGGCCGGCGGCCCTCATCGGTCTCGGCCCGGCGGACCCACAGCCGCACCGTCTCGGCCTTCGGACCCAGCTTCTCGGCGACCGAACAGATCGCCTCCCACTGCGACCCGTACTCATGCTCGTGGTCAAGGACCATCCGCACGGCACGCTCGCGCAGGTCATCGGGATACTTGCCATGGTTTGGCATGACTCCATCCTTCTCACGGATCGGAGCCTCCACCGAAACCGGGGCGGTTCAGTCCGCTGGAAGGCAACCGGTCAACCACAGGGTCTCGTCATGGCCAGGACTATGGGAAACTTGCCGCTCGGGGGTGAACGGAGGAGCCCCGTGGTGCAGATTCGTCTCCTCGGTGGGGTCAGTGCGACCAGCGATGATGGGGACCTGGTCGATGTCGGTCCCGGGCGGTGCCAGGCGGTGCTGGCCGCCCTCGCGCTCTCAGCGGGGTCGGCGGTTCCGGTGTGGCGACTGGTGGAGCTGGTGTGGGGCGAGACGGCGCCTCGCACCGCCGAGAAGACCTTGCAGTCGTACGTCACCCGTCTCCGCAAGGGTCTGGGCCCCGGTTCGATCGTGCGGTCCGGTGCC
>DASQUK010000047.1:0-11833 GCA_035641315.1 Acidimicrobiales bacterium
ACTTCCCACATGCCCCGTGCCATGTGGAGCGGCGCCATCAGCTTCGGCCTGGTCAACATCCCGATCAAGCTGTTCACCGCCGTGTCGCGCAAGAACGTGTCCTTCAACCAGATCGACACCCGCACCGGGTCGCGGATCCAGTACCGCAAGGTGTCGGCCGCCACCGGCGATGAGGTGCCCAACGAGGCGATCGCCAAGGGCTACCAGCTCGGGTCGGGCGAGTACGTCCTGGTGGGCGACGACGAGCTGGCGGCCCTGGACCCCGAGGCCACCCGCACGATCGACATCGAGCAGTTCGTCGACCTCGAGGAGATCGACCCCCTGTACTACGACGCCGCCTACTACGTGGCGCCCGACAAGGGGGCGAGCAAGCCCTACGCGCTGCTGACCCGGGCCATGGAGGAGCAGGGCAAGGTGGCCATCGCCCGCCTGGTCATGCGCACCAAGCAGTACCTGGCGGCGCTGCGGCCCAAGGATGGGATGCTGGTCATGTCGACCATGGTGTACGCCGACGAGGTCAACGATCCCGCCCAGCTGGACGGGGCCGACGACATCGGGGACGTCGACGTGAGCGAGCGCGAGCTGCGCATGGCCGAGCAGCTGGTCGAGTCGCTCACCGAGCCGTTCGAGCCCGAGCGCTACGAGGACACCCACCGCAACCAGGTGCTCGAGCTCATCGACCGCAAGGCCGCGGGCGAGGAAGAGGTGGTCGCCCCGCCGACGCCGGCGGCCGAGGAGAAGGTCGTCGACCTCATGGCTGCGCTCGAGGCCAGCGTGAAGGACGCCAAGGAGGCCCGCCGGCGCCATCCCACGGCGAAGGCGGGGGCGGGCGGCGCTGCGGGCGATGGCGACGGCGCCAAGCCCGCTGCGGGGGGCCGGGCGAAGTCGACGAAGTCGACGAAGTCGTCGAGGGCCAGCAAGGCGTCCAAGTCCACCAAGGCGGCGCCGAGGCGTAAGTCGGCGTGACCGCGGCGTCTCGCTGACGTAGAGCGCGGTGTCGGACCGCACCACCGGGCGTTCGCCCACGGTCGAGGTCGACGGGCGCAGGCTGACCCTGTCCAACCTGGACAAGGTGCTCTACCCCGAGGCGGGCACCACGAAGGCCGAGGTCATCGAGTACTACGCCCGCATCGCCCCGACGATGGTCCCCCACCTCGAGGACCGGGGCGTGACGCTGCGGCGGTACCCCAACGGGGTGGACGCCGGGTCGTTCTTCGAGAAGCGCTGCCCTTCGCACCGGCCCGAGTGGATGGGCACGGTGCTGGGGCCGGGCGACCGCAACGGCAACATCTACTACTGCTGCCTCGATTCGGCGCCGGCCCTGGTATGGGCGGCCAACATGGCGGCGCTCGAGATCCATGCGCCCATGGCCCGGGGGGTCGACATCGACAGCCCCACGATGTGCGTGTTCGACCTGGATCCGGGAGCGCCGGCCGCCATCCGCGAGTGCGCCGACGTGGCGCTCGACGTGCGCCACGTGCTCGAGGGGTTCGGGCTGGAGGGGTTCCCCAAGACCTCCGGCTCGAAGGGCCTGCAGGTCTACGTGCCGCTCAACCGGCCGCACACGCACGAGCAGGCCTCGCGGTTCGCGCAGGCGGTGGCCCAGCTGCTCGAGCGGGCTCGCCCCGAGGGGGTGGTGTCGAACATGAAGAAGTCGTTGCGGCCCGGGAAGGTGTTCGTCGACTGGAGCCAGAACAGCCGGCACAAGACGACCGTGGCCGTCTACTCCCTGCGGGCCCGCCCGCGGCCCACCGTGTCTACGCCGGTGACGTGGGAGGAGGTCGAGGCGGCCGCCGAGGATGAGCCGCTGACGTTCGAGGCGTCCGACGTGCTGGCCCGGGTCGAGGACCACGGCGACGTCTTCGCCGACACCCTCACTCTCGAGCAGACGCTCCCGAAGGATCCCAAGGTCTGAGGCGGCGGCCTACGGTCGACGGGTATGGACTCGACGGAGCTCACCGTGAACACCGGCACCCGTCCGGCCGTTGTGGATCTGACCCAGCAGGTGGCCGGGTTCTGCCGTGACCAGGGCGACGGCCTGGTGTCGGTCTTCGTCCCGCACGCCACGGCCGGTGTGGCGATCATGGAGACCGGCGCCGGCAGCGAGGACGACCTGCTGGCAGCGCTCGCAGACGTGTTGCCCCGCGACGACCGCTGGCGGCACCGGCACGGTTCGGCCGGTCACGGCGCCGATCACCTGCTGCCGGCGATCATCGCCCCCAGCATCACGGTGCCGGTGCTCCGGGGACGCCCGGCGCTCGGCACCTGGCAGTCGATCGTGCTGGTGGACACCAACGGCGACAACGCCGAGCGCCAGGTGCGCCTGAGCTTCCTCGCCGGTTAGGTGGGATCCGCCGGCGTGGGATTCGCCGCCACTGGTCCGACCACGGTGGGGTCGACGGCGGCCGGGTCCATTGTCGCCAGCGGGATCGGCCGGGTGGTGTCCTGGTCCTCCTGCTGGCGGGCCAGGGGCGTGGCGAGCGTCGACTGGAGGTCGGCATCGCCCTTGGTGCCGTTGCCCTCGACCGGGTGGCTGGGAGCGTCGGGCTCCGAGGCGACCAGCGTCGGGTCGGCCGACGGCGATCCGCTGTCGTGCGGGAACACCGAGGCGGCGTCGTAGCGGACCGGCGACAGCGGCGAGGCATCCGCCGCCCACCAGGGCGCCGGTGGGGTGATGGGCGGTGCTTCCGGCGAGCGGGCGATCGGACCGTTGTCCACGCGGGGGATCAGCGGGGACCGGACGGGCAGCCGCGCCGTGGCCGCCACGGCGAGCCCCACCAGCCATCCGGTCCACAGCCCGAAGCCGGCACCGGTGTTGACAGCGCCCAGCAGGTTGTCGAAGTAGCTGACCTGAAAGGGGTTCTGGCGGGCACCCACGACCGCGTCCTGGTACACGTAGTGCACTGCGCCGGCGATCCCGGCCGCGACGACCACGCTGGCCCAGCCTCCGAGGAACGCCGAGCGACGCGAGGCACGTCCCGCCAGTCCGGCGAGCAGGGCGACGACGACGAGGAACACGCCCAGCTTGAGCACGATGCCCCAGACGACGTCGGTCGGCGTGCCGCGGTCGAAGACGTCCCAGTTGGGCAAGCCGGTGAGCGTCTCCGCGGTGAGGGGACTGCGGTGGCGTTCGGCGAGGTCCTGGCCGGCATCGACCAATGCGGGGCTGCCGAGAACGCCGACCACCAGCGCTGCGGTAGCCGTCCCAGCAGCTGCTGACCGTACAGACATCGTGCTCATTGCTTAACTCACTACGCTACGGGACGCAACACCACCCTTAGCGTTGGGATGTCTCGAACGATCAGCGGGCGACGAAATACTTGGCCTGCGGGTGGTGGCAGACGATCGCGGAGGTCGTCTGCTCGGGCTGGTACTGGAACCCGGTCTCCTCGTTGCACTCCAACCCGATGCGTTCGCCGCCGAGCAGGTGCAGCACCTTCTCGTTGTCCTCGAGGTCGGGGCAGGCGGGATAGCCCCACGAGTAGCGCCCGCCCCGGTACTGCTGGCGGAACAGCCCGATCAGCGTCGGCCCGTCCTCGTCGGCGAATCCCCACTCCTCACGCATGCGCCGGTGCCAGTACTCGGCCAACGCCTCGGCCATCTCCACGCCGACACCGTGGAGCAGCAGGTACTCCTGGTAGCGGTCGTCGGCAAACAGCTTGGCCGTGCGCTCGGATACCGCCGGGCCCATGGTGACGATCGAGAACCCGGCGTAGTCGACCTCGCCGCTATCTACCGGCCGGAAGAAGTCGGCGATGCAGTAGTAGGGCGCCTTGGTCTGGCGCGGGTACGAGAAGCGGGCCCGTTCCTCCCTGCGGGTCTCGTCCGTCCAGACCACCAGGTCGTTGCCGTCGCCGTTGGACGGGAAGTAGCCGTAGACCACCTGGGGCACGAGCAGCCCGTCGGCCTTGGCCTTGGCCAGCTCGTCGCGCAGGATGGGCCGGATCCGCGCCTTGAACTCGTCGTCGTTCTCGGTCGCGCCGTCGGCCTTGGCCTCGGGGCGGAACTGCCACTGGTTGCGGAACAGCGCCGTCTCGTTGAGGTACGCGGCGATCTCGTCGATGGCGATGCCCTTGACGATGCGCGAGCCGGTGAACGGTGGTGCGAACACGGGATTGTCGGTCATCACGTCGGGCGACCTGCTCGGCAGGTCGGCAGCACCGTCGTCGCCGGAGCCCTTCTCGGCCAAACCCAGCGACGCCCGCGACGGCACGCGCGACGCCGAAGGGATCCGTCCCCACTCGGGGTCTTCGGGCTCGACGCCCCGCTTGATGGCGCCGAGCTTGTCCATCACATGCAGCCCCTCGAACGCGTCCTTCCCGTAGAAGACGCGGCCCTGATAGACGTCCCGCAGGTCGCGTTCGACGTAGCTGCGGGTGAGCGCGGCACCGCCCAGCAGCACCGGGATGTCGGCCAGCTCGCGCTGGTTCAGCTCCTCCAGGTTGTCGCGCATGATCAGCGTCGACTTGACCAGCAGGCCCGACATGCCGATGGCGTCGGCCCTGACCTCCAGCGCCTTCTCGATCATGTCGGCGATGCCGATCTTGATCCCGAGGTTGTGCACCTCGTAGCCGTTGTTGGTGAGGATGATGTCGACCAGGTTCTTGCCGATGTCGTGAACATCGCCCTTGACCGTGGCGAGCACGATGCGGCCCTTGCCCGAATCGCCCTCGACCTTCTCCATGTGGGGTTCGAGGTGGGCGACCGCCGCTTTCATCGTCTCGGCCGACTGCAGTACGAACGGCAGCTGCATCTGCCCGGAGCCGAACAGGTCGCCGACCACCTTCATGCCGGCGAGCAGGACCTCGTTGATGATGTCGAGGGCGGGCATGCCGGCGCCCAGGGCCTCGTCGAGGTCGTCGGTGAGGCCGTCGCGGTCGCCGTCGATGATCCGGGCCTTGAGCCGCTCCTCCACCGGCCAGCCCGAGCGGTCCTGCTTCTCCTGCTTCGCCACGGTCACGTCGGCGAACACGTCCAGCAGCTGGGCCAGCGGGTCGTAGCCGGCGGCCGGGTCCCGGCGGTCGTAGATGAGGTCGAGGCAGACCTTTACCTGCTGCTCGGGGATCTTGTTGAGCGGCATGATCCGGGCCGCGTGCACGATCGCCGAGTCGAGCCCGGCCTCGACACACTCGTGGAGGAACACGGAGTTGAGGACGTGGCGGGCGGCGGGGGAGAGGCCGAAGCTCACGTTTGACACGCCGAGCGTGGTGAAGACGCCGGGCAGCTCGGCTTTGATGCGCCTGATGGCCTCGATGGTGTGCATCGCGTCCCGCCGCAGGTCCTCGTCGCCCGTCGACAGCGGGAAGGTCAACGCGTCGAAGATGAGATCGCTCGGATCGAGGCCGTAGCGCTGGGTCGCCAGGTCGTGGATGCGGTGCGCGACCCGCAGCTTCCACTCGACGTCGCGCGCTTGTCCCTGCTCGTCGATCAGCATGCACACGGCGGCGGCCCCGTACTCCTTGGCCAGCCGGCACACCCGGTCGAAGCGGCTGCCCTCGGCCTCCCCGTCCTCGAGGTTGGCGGAGTTGAGGATCGCCCGGCCCCCCAAGCGCTGCAGCCCGGCCTCGATCACCTGGGGCTCGGTCGAGTCGAGCACCAGCGGCACCGTGACCTGCGTGGCGAAGCGGCTGACGAGCTCGTCCATGTCGACGGTTCCGTCGCGGCCGACGTAGTCGACGCAGACGTCGAGCACGTGGGCACCCTCGCGCTCCTGGTCGCGGGCGATGCGGACGCACGAGTCCCAGTCGCCCGCCAGCATCGTGTCGCGGAACTTCTTGGAGCCGTTGGCGTTGGTGCGCTCGCCGATGATGAGGAAGCTGGCGTCCTGGTGGAAGGGCACCATGCTGAACATCGAGGTGGCGGCCGGTTCCGGTCGGGGGTCCCGGCGGACGGGCGTGAGGTCCTTGACGGCGGCGGCGAGCTGCCGGATGTGCTCGGGGGTCGACCCGCAACAGCCGCCCACCACTTGCACGCCCAGCTCGGTCACGAAGCGGGTCTGGTAGTCGACCAGCTGCTCGGGCGTGAGGTCGTAGTGCATCTTGCCGTCGACCACCGACGGCAGGCCCATGTTGGGCAGGCACGAGATGGGCATGGGTGCGTTGGCCGAGAGGTGGCGCAGGTGCTCGTGCATCTCGGCGGGGCCGGTGGCGCAGTTGAGGCCGAAGACGTCGGGCTTGAGCGCCCCGAGGCTGGCGAGCGCGGCCGCGATCTCGGTGCCGAGCAGCATGGTACCGGTCTGCTCCATCGTCACCTGGAGCTGGATCGGCACCTGCCGGCCCACCGCCGCCATCGCCCGGCGGGCGCCGATGACCGAGGCCTTGGCCGCCAGGAGGTCGAAGTGGGTCTCGCTGATGAGCAGGTCGACGCCGCCCTCGACGAGGCCGCGGGCCATGACCTCGTAGGCGTCGCGCAGCCCGGCGAAGGAGATCTGCCCCAACGACGGCGACTTGGTGCCCGGGCCCATCGACCCGGCGGCGAACCCGCCGTGGCCGTCGGCAACCTCGCGGGCGATGCGGGCGGCGGCGAGGCTGATCTCGTGAGCGCGCTCGGGGATGCCGTACTCGCCGAGGGGCACGGCGAAGGCGCCGAAGGTAGCGGTCTCGACCACGTCGGCCCCGGCGCGGAAGTGGGCCTCGTGCATCCCGGCGATCACGTCCGGCCGGGTGACGGCCAGGATCTCGTTGCACCCCTCGAACTGCGGACCGCCGAAGTCGTCGGCCGTCAGCCCCAGCTCTTGTACATAGGTGCCGAAGGCCCCGTCGTAGACGACGACACGCTCGTTGACCAGGTCGAGGAAGTCACGCATAGGTGAAGCGCAAGGCTACCGGCCGGTCACTCCCGGGGCGGAGCGGGAATCGTCGAAGGACGATCCGAGGGGTTCGGGCGAACGTGGACGGTTACCGTCCACTCCGGTGAGCGTGACGACCGAGGAGGCCTGATGGCGTTGCGCCATGTTGCGATGTTCCGCTTCGTCGACGGTGTGACCGACGCCCAGGTGCAAGCGCTGGCCGACGGACTGGATCGCATGCCAGGCGCCGTGGGCACCATGCTCGACTACCGGCACGGCCCCGACGCCGGCATCAATGAGGGGACCTACGACTACGCGGTCGTGGGCGACTTCGCCACGCCCGCCGACTATCGGGCGTACGTCGACCATCCCGACCACTTGGCGCTCCGCCGTGACCTGCTGGAGCCGATCCTTGCGGAGCGGGCCGTGATCCAGTTCGAGCTGGCGGCCTGACCGTTGCACTGAAGGCGCTGGGGCGGGTACTCCCGGACCATGCCGCTGATCGTCGGCACGTCGGGCTGGCAGTACCGCGACTGGCGGGGCGTCCTGTACCCGGAGGGCCTGCCCCAACGGGCCTGGCTCGAGCGCTTCGCCGAGGAGTTCCCAGCGGTCGAGGTCAACAACGCCTTCTACCGCCTGCCCGAGCGGGCGGTGTTCGAGCGCTGGCGGGAGCAGACGCCCGCCGGGTTCGTGGTCGCCGTCAAGGTGAGCCGCTACCTGACGCACATCAAGCGGTTGCGCGATGCCGCCGAACCGGTGGCCCGGCTGACCGGCCGGGCCGAGGGCCTGGGCGACCGGCTGGGGCCGTACCTGCTCCAGTTGCCGCCCACCCTGCGCGCCGACCCGGATCTGCTGGACGCCTGCCTGGCGTGCTTCCCCGCCGGCGCACGGGTCACGGTCGAGCCGCGGCACGAATCGTGGTGGACCGACGAGGTGCGGGACGTGCTCAGCCGGCGGCGGGTCGCCCTGTGCTGGGCCGATCGCCTCGGACGGCCGGCGACGCCCCTGTGGGTGACGGCCGACTGGGGCTACGTCCGCATGCACCAGGGGACGGCCTCGCCCCGGCCGTCCTATGGCCGGACGGCGCTCGCCACGTGGCTCGACCGCATCGCCGGCGGCTGGCGCCAGGCGGCGGATCCCGACGTGTTCGTGTTCTTCAACAACGACCCCGGCGGCGCCGCCGTGCGCAACGCCCGCACGCTGTGCCGCATGGCGGGGCACCGCGGCATGGCCGTGGCGGCGGTCTCCTTGGACTGATTCAGCCCGGAACCTGGTTGGGCCCTGCAGCAGAGGCGAACGCGTCGGGCGGCCCGACGAACACTGCTGTCGGGAGCCCTATGTCCATCAGGCGGCTGAGCTTGTCGCGGATGTCCTTCGGGACGCGCTCGTCGAGCGCCGGGACGAGGAGCGGGTCGGCGCCCTGCGGCACGAGCTCGGACAGCCCGCTCGTCCGGAGCCCGTCGATCACCTCTGCCCACAGGCGGTCGTACTCGTCGCGCTCTCGCGGACTCCGTTCGTCGAGGTACGCAGCCTGCTCGATGCCCGGCTTCCCTCGCCACGCGTCGATGTCCGAGCCGACCGAGAGGTGGATCACCGCGGTCGCCTCCCGGGCGGCCAACACGCGGTGGTCGGTGACGGCAGCACCGGACGCTTCGTCCGTTCCGACGTCGAAGCCCCGGCGCTCCAGCTCGTTCAGCAACCCAAAACCGTGGATGCCGAGGCTGACCGGGTCGGTCCAGGTGACCAGGTAGGGCCCACGTCTGCCCGCGTCGGGGCCGGACGCGGCGCCCAGTGCCGCCACGGTCGAGTCGACGAGCTCGCCGAGCCGGGCCGACAGCCGTGGGTTGTTCGGCTCGGTGTCCGTGGCGTCGATCGCGGTGGTCACGGTGAGCCCTGCAGCCACGACGACCACCGCGGCGGTCGCCACCCGCCCGAGGCGGACCAGGGCGGCGGCGTCGAGCCTGCGGGAAGCCAGGCACCAGACGGTCCACGCCGTGGCGCCGATCATCAGGGCGACGGTCACCGTGAGCCACAGGCCGAGCCAGAACCACACGGAACCGGTGATGCGGCTCATCGTCACGACCCCGAGCGCCAGCGCCGCCCCGAGCACCACGTGCAACCGGACCAGGGGCCGGTGCCCCGCCCGGCTCGACGCCAACGCGGCGGCCGACCAAGCGACCACGAGAAGCGATCCCGGCAGCAGAGAGCCTGCCGTCTCGTTCGTCCCGACGGCGCTGCCGGCGACGAGCCGCCACGGCGAGAGCATGACCAGCGTCGTCTCGACTCCGTGCCCGAGGCCGATCCCGTCCTCCGCGGGGTGCCGGAAGTGGTCCCAGATGACGGACAGGTTGCCGGGCGATCGGGTCAGCTCGTCGAGCACGGCCGGGAGCCAGGCGAGCACGCCAACGGCAACCGCCACCGCCGACCACCGCAACAGGTCGTGGCGGACCGCCGCGTCTCGCCGTGCCCGAACCGTGACCGTGCCGACGGCGAGGATGCCGAGACCGATTGTGAGCGCGGCGTACTCGACGTGGTTCTGCAGGCACACGCTCCCGGCGAACACCGTGACGGGCAGCAACGCGAGGTCCTCGTCGATCACCGCCCACGTGGCGAGCAGGAAGACCAGCCACCAGACGACCGAGAGATAGGGGTTCCACGGCGTGGTCAGCGCCCCGACCCCGATGCCCCGCACCACCAGCGCCAGCGCGACGATGACCAGGGCCAGGGCAGCGCCACCGCGGCGGAAGGCGATCCATGTCGCGACGCCCAACGCCAGCACATGCATTCCGGCCGAGGCCACCTGCATGGCCCACGGCGTCGCGCCCAGGCTGCGGTAGGCGGGCCACATCATGTAGAAGCTGATCGGGCCCGGGTGGTTGCCCTGCTGCCCATGGCCGTACAGCCTGGCGACGGGTCCCACGAGCGGCGTGTCCGGGCCCCCGACGTCGCGGAGCCGCAGCTCGAACATCGCGAAGTCGAGGACAGGGTTCCAACGCGGCTGGCGTTGGACCACGAGGGCCACGATCAGGGGAACCGACAGCGCGGCCACGGTTCCGATCAAGACCGTGGACAGCTTCGGCGACGGCCGGTCCGAGCGCGGTGTGGCGGTCTCGTGGTGTGGGAGCGGGCGCGTGGCTGTGTGCATGCCGGGCGGACATGCTTGCACGCCGACCATCGACCGGGAGCCAGAGTCACGGCCGGCGTTGAGGCCGTGCCTGTAGGCGAGGCCTGGCCCGAGGGGCTGGGCAGCGAAGGCGCCGAGAGCGGAAGGACCACGCCGCGTAGAGGCGGCGCCGCATGGCGCCCGCCTCGTAGCCTCGCCGCGATGCCACCCGATGCCGACCGCGCCCGCATCGCCGTGCTGCCCGCCGGAGTCCGCACATTCCTCGC
Organism: Acidimicrobiales bacterium; assembly: GCA_035641315.1. Classification (GTDB taxonomy): domain Bacteria; phylum Actinomycetota; class Acidimicrobiia; order Acidimicrobiales; family VFJN01; genus DASQUK01. The sequence continues at coordinate 10,178 of DASQUK010000047.1, forward strand.
CGATGCCGTGAAGACGGGCGGTGGCGAGCTGTCCTCGCCCGACGAGGCGGTCGCCCTGGTGTGGACCGAGGTGGCCGACGCCGACGGGCTCGGGCGCGTGCTCGACGCGCATGCCCGCCTGCGGTGGGTGCAGCTGCCATGGGCCGGGGTCGAGCCCTACGCCGACGTGATCCGGGCCCGTGCGGACCGCATCTGGGCCTGCGGCAAGGGCGTCTACGCGGAACCGGTGGCCGAGCACGCGCTGGCGCTGGCACTGGCCGGGTTCCGGGGCCTCGATCACTACGCGCGAGCCACGTCGTGGACCGGGCAGCGGGGACGCAACCTGCTCGGCGCCCGCGTCACCCTCATGGGCGGGGGAGGCATCGCCGAGTCGCTGCTCCGCCTGTTGGGTCCGTTCGGTTGCGACGTCACCGTCGTGCGGCGGACGCCCCGCCCTATGGCCGGCGCTCGCTCGGTGGTGGGCGACGACCGGCTCGAGGAGGCGCTCACCGGCGCCGAGCTGGTGGTGCTCGCCCTGCCGCTGCTGCCCGAGACCGTCGGGCTCGTCGACCGGCGCCGGCTGGCGTTGCTGGCGCCCGGTGCCTGCCTCGTCAACGTCGCACGCGGCCAGCACGTGGTCACCGACGATCTCGTGCAGGCCCTGCGGGAAGGGACCGTGGGATCGGCGGGCCTGGACGTGACCGATCCCGAGCCGCTGCCCGACGGGCACCCGCTGTGGACGCTGCCCAACGCCATCGTGACGCCGCACACGGCCAACACGCAGGAGATGGCGCTGCCGCTGCTCAGCGCCCGGATCACCGACAACGTCCGCCGGTGGATCGCCGGTGAGCCGCTCGTGGGCCTGGTCGATCCGGACGCCGGCTACTGAGTCCTACGCTTGGATATCGAGCTCATGTGGAGGTTGGGGGTTGGCTCTGACCTGGAGTGATGTACCGAAACGACGACCGGCGGTAGCTTCGCCACAATGACCCGGCTCTACACCGGCAAGGGCGACGACGGTACGACGGGCCTGCTCTTCGGCGGGCGGGTGCCGAAGGACTCGGCCCATCTCCGGGCGTGCGGCGCCGTCGACGAAGCGCAGGCGGTCATCGGCGTGGCCCGGTCGCTGTGCGAGCGCGGCAGCGAGCTCGACGAGGCGCTCACCCTCGCCTGCCGGGACCTCTGGGTGCTCATGGCCGAGCTGGCCACGTTGCCCGACAACCACGGCAAGCTCGTGGACGGGCAGACCCGGGTCACGACCGAGATGGTGGCCGCCGTCGAGGCGCTCGTCGACGACCTGGGGGGCCGGTTCGAGGCGCCGTCGCAGTTCGTCGTGCCCGGGCAGACGCCGCTCGCCGCCCAGCTCGACCTGGCCCGCACGGTGGTGCGGCGAGCCGAGCGCGAGGCGGTGGCGGCGACGGTGCCGGGTTCGCAGGTTCTGCCGTACCTCAACCGCCTGTCGTCGCTCCTGTGGGTGCAGGCCCGCTGGGTCGAGGGCGAGCACCTGCTCAGCCGCGACGTCGCGACCGAGAAGTGAGCAAGGGGCCGACCCGCCGGGCGCAACCGGTCCTCCGTGCCGCCTCTAGCCTCCTGCTCATGTCGATCCACCTGGACCTCTCGCGCACGCTGCCCACCGGTGACGGATCCCCCGACGAGGAGGCTGCGTCCATCGACGCC
>DASQUK010000048.1:0-67066 GCA_035641315.1 Acidimicrobiales bacterium
ACGTAGAAGTCGATGGCTTCGTCCTGGTCGAGCACGTAGATGCCGGAGTGGCTGATGCTGTTGAACATGGAGGGCACCCTAGGCAGGTACTCGGACAGCGACTTCTCCGAAACTGCTCGGTCGGACCCAGGTCATGGTGAAGCAGGTCGGCACCGGGTACGGCTTCGGCGCCTGCTGGCGGAAGCCCGACGGCGATCGACCCACGGTGTCTCGGAAGGTACGGCTGAACGTGCCGACGCTGGAGAAACCGACGGCGAAGCAGATATCGGTCACGCTGCGGTCGGTGTTGCGGAGCAGGGCCATGGCCCGTTCCACCCGCCGGCGCTGCAGGTAGCGGTGGGGCGTCTCGCCGAAGGTGGCCCGGAAGGTGCGGATGAAGTGGGCCTCGGAGACGAGCGCGATCCTGGCAAGCGCGGGGATGTTCAGCGGCCGCGCGTAGTCGCGGTCGATGGCGTCGCGAGCCCGCAGCATCCACCGGTTGCGCTCCTCGTTCGACCCGGGACGGATCGCCGCAACGGCCATTGCCCAAGCCTAGGCATCCCACCACCGGAGCCTGGTTGCGGCTCGGGTACGGTTCGCAGCTCGGGGGCCGGCAGCTGTGCCCACGTAGCCGCGCATCTGCCTCACTCCAAGTCTCGCCGCGCGGCGTCGGTGAGGGCCTGACGCCGTTGGTCGCTGTTTGCTGACTGTGTGAAGTCGCGGATGATCTGCGCCAGCTGTCCGGGCTGGTCCAGAGGGATGAGGGTGTAGCTGTCCGCTATCTCGACAAGTCGGCCCTGCGGGAAGAGCTCGCCGAGCTCGCGACCGTGGTCGGGTGGCATGACCCGGTCTTCGCTGGCCCAGACGACGAGCGCGGGGCGGTCGTAGGCCGGCAGGCACTCGGCGGCGTCGAGCATCACGTGCTTGTCTGCGGCAGCGGCGCGCAGGACTCGGGCGGTGTCGCGGCGGATCTCGCGCTGGTGCAGGACCGGTTTGATCCATCGGGCGGTAGCGGCGTCGCCGCGCTTGGTCAGCCACCCGAACGCGATGCGAAGTCGTCGCAGGGGTCGTAGGCGTATCTGCTGCATGAACCGGCCGAACATCGCAGGCGGGAGCTTGCCGGTCAGCACCAGCCTCTTGCCGGTGAGGCCCTGGGGGATGTTGTCGAACGCGTCGCAGGAGGCGAGCACGATCCGGCTGACACGGGTGGCGTCCTCGCAGACGAGCAGTTGGACGAGTGCGCCGCCGGTGTCGTTGCCGACGATGGTGACGTCACGCAGGTCGAGGCGGTCGAGGAGCTCAGCGACGAGCCGCGCGACCAGCCGGGGCCGGCATGGCCCTGTGGGCCGTGATGCACGGCGTGGCAGCGTTGTTCCTCAGCGGCGTTCTTCCGGTCCAACTGAGCGACGACCCCGACCAGGTCGCTCGGGCCGCCGCCAGCTACGTGCTCCAGCGGCCCACCCTCTACGAGATGCCCTGACCGTGCCCGCCGAGCGACCGGCCGACGGTGGTCAGGCCAGGCGGACCGGTGCCCCGCCGCAGCAGCCAGGGCACGATCCGATCGTGGAACGGCCGGATCAGCCCGAATAGCGGCGACCGGTCGCGTCGTGGAATGTGCCGTCCGGCAGGGTGACCGATGCGGAGTCCCGGTGGTCGACGCGTCCGAGCGTCGGCGGTGGCGTGGGCATCTCAGGTCGTGGTCTCGGACCGGTCCTCGGACCAGAGGGTGTGGAAGGTGCCGCTGCGGTCGACGCGCTGGTAGGTGTGCGCCCCGAAGTAGTCGCGCAGGCCCTGGACGAGGGCCGCCGGCAGGCGGTCGCGGCGCAGTGCGTCGTAGTAGGCGAGCGCCGACGAGAACCCCGGTGTGGGCACACCGAGGGCCGCGGCCGTGGCCACGACCTTGCGCCAGGCGTCCTGAGCGTCGGCCAGGGCCTCGGTGAAGGAGGGATCGACCAGCAACGTGGGCAGGTGCCGGTCGGCGTCGTACGCGGCCCGGATCCGGTCGAGGAACCGAGCGCGGATGATGCAGCCGCCCCGCCAGATGGTTGCCATGGCACCCAGGTCGATGTCCCAGCCGTACTGGTCGCTGCCGGCGGCGATCTGGTCGAAGCCTTGGGCGTAGGCGACGATCTTCGAGGCGTAGAGCGCGCGGCGTACGTCCTCGACGAACCGGTCGTCCTCAGCGGCGGCCACGCCTGCGGCGGACGGGCCGGGCAGCGACGCGGCTGCGCGGCGCTGTGTGGCCCCGGCCGACAGCGATCTGGCGAACACGGCCTCCGCGATGCCGGTGACCGGCACCCCCAGCTCCAGCGCAGACTGCACGCCCCAGCGTCCGGTGCCCTTTTGCTCGGCCCGGTCGAGCACGACATCGACGAACGGCCGTCCCGTTGCGCCGTCGACGTGCTCGAGCACTTCGGCCGTGATCCCGATGAGATAGGACTCGAGCTCGCTGGTGTTCCAGTCGCGGAACACCGCCGCGAGCTCTCCCGGTGCGGCGCCGAGCGCTTGGCGAAGCAGGTCGTAGCTCTCGGCGATGAGCTGCATGTCGGCGTACTCGATGCCGTTGTGCACCATCTTGACGAAGTGGCCGGCGCCGTCGGGGCCGACATGGGTGCAACACGGCGTGCTGTCCACCTGGGCGGCGATGGTCTCGAGCAGCGGGCCCACCGCGTCGTAGGCCTCGTCGGAGCCGCCGGGCATGATGCTCGGCCCCTCCAACGCCCCGACCTCGCCGCCCGAGATGCCGGTCCCGACGAAGTGGATGCCCCGTTCGCGCAGCGCCGCCTCCCGGCGGCGGGTGTCGTCGAAGTGGGCATTGCCGCCGTCGAGGATCATGTCATCGGGCTCGAGCCGTGCCGCCAGTTCTTCGACGACCGCGTCGGTCGCCGGCCCGGCTTGGACCATGACCACGACCCGGCGGGGAGGCTCCAGCGCGGCGACGAAGTCCGCGGTCGTCGACGACGGGACGAAGCTGCCCTCGTCCCCGTGCTCGGCCACCAGCGCGTCGGTGCGGGCCTGGGTCCGGTTGTGCAGAGCCACCGTGTAACCGTGACGGGCGAAGTTGCGTGCCAGGTTCCTGCCCATGACAGCCAGCCCGGTCACGCCGATGTCGGCCTTCATGTTCGTGGACCGTATCCCCACGCCTCGGCGGTCACCTCACGCGATCGCGTGGCGCCGGCTCCGTCGGTGCCTGGTGGGTGGCGTCGACGAGACGGGCGCTCAGGCGGCGGAGCCGGTCGCGTGCGTGCCCGTCGTAGGCCTGGCGGTGCGCGGTCGCCGGGACCCGGCCGACAAAGTAGTGGCCGGTCACGCGCTCGCGACGTTGCGGTCCGGGATCCGGGACCCGATCGCACCAGGAGCGGCGCGAGCTGCCGGATGAGACGTACGGCCGCCGGACTGCCCGGCCCCATCGCACAGGTCGACCGGCTCGCGACTCAGCTCTTCAAGCGCGGCATGAGAAAGAACCTCAACGAGCTCAAGCGGATCATCGAGGCCTCGTAGACACTGCGACGCCCCCGGTGCTGGACCTGTCCGGCGTGCACCCCCTCCGTGCCCTGACGAGCCACGCGCTCTCGTCGCCCGCCAAGAGCTGATCCCCGGTGGGATCCGACCGCCGCTGGTGCGAGATTTCGAACGTGTCCCTATCCGGCGGTCGAGAACGTGCCTTCGTGGATGGTCTGGTTGGCATTGTCCGCGACAGCAAGCACCTCGAACTTGTAGTCGGTGCCGGGCTGCAGGAACTCGGCGGGGACGGTCACGCTCGTGTCGCTGGCGGGCAGATCGACGCTGAAGACCCGCAGCGGCTCGGGCAACTCGACGATGACCTGGTAGCCGGCGATGTCGATACCCGCTGGTTGGGTCACCGGTTCCCACGCGACGACGGTGCTGTTCGGGTCGACGACCGCACCCTCGGTCGGGGACACCACATGGGGTTCGCCGGGGATGTCGTGGGAAAGCGTGGCCGAGCCCACCAGCTTCTGTCCCTCGACCGTTGTGCCGGCGAAGCGGTACTTCCCCTCGGGGAACATGGCTTGCAGCTGGTCGAGCGGAAGGTCCGCGAGCGACGGTTCAGCGCTCTCGAAGAACAGCTCGGTGACGCCTATGTCGCCCACGCTCCCGTCCGCTTGGATCTCCAGGAGCAGCTCGCCGTCCGGGCTGAACACCTGCACGTTGTCCCAGCCCTCCGCGTCGAGGAGGGCCTGGATGCCTGCGTCCTGCGCGGTCGCGTTCAGCTCGAACAGAATCTTGGCCTGGGAAAGCCGGGGCGTCTGGGCGGCAGTTTGTTGGTGGGCCGAGGCAACAGACGCCGCTGCCGTCGAGGCGAGTACGGCCGCCACAGCGGCGATCGCTGCCCTCTTTGAGACGTGATGTCGCAGACTCATGTCGCGTTCCCCCTCTCGAGACGACAAGGAGTATCTGCCGCAACCCCTGAACCCCCACTGAACGGCCACCCCGGCCCCATCGCTGGCCGTCGGCGTGGGGCGTCCCTCACCGGTCCCGGTCCGCGGCGTCGCGATGCGAGCGAGACGAGGACCCGGACCTCGTGGGGCCGTGAGAGGTGTTCGGCGCCTCGGCCGCGCTGCCCCCGGCCGGCCGCCGTTGACACGGTGGTCAGCGTCGCCGAGCGCACCGACCCTGTCCGCCTGCGCCAAGGGCCTGCGGGTCCGGCCCGACCACACGCTCGCCGACCACCCGCCGCTCGACGTCGTGCTCGTCCCCGCGCCCGGCCGGCCTTCACCGCCTCCCGTAGCGCATGTGGACGACCCCGTTGCCGAACCGCCGCTCGTCGAGCAGCTCCAGGTCCAACCGGACGCCCCGGGGCAGGCCCGGCTTGCCGCCGCCGACGACGACCGGGAACAGGAACAGGTGGATCTCGTCCACCAGCCCGGCCCGGAACGCGTGCTGGGCCAGGTCCGGCCCGCTGACGGTGAGGTCGCGGTCGGCGGCGTCCTTCATGCGGAGGACGGCCTCGGGGTCGAAGTCCCGCTCCAGCCGGGTGCGGGGCGTCGACACGGCGTCGAGCGTCCGGGAGTAGACGACCTTGTCGGCCGCCCGCCACACCTTGGCGAAGTCGACCTCCTCGGGCGGCGGGCCGGGCTCGGAAGGCGTGCTGGGCTCGAGGCCGATCGTCTGCCAGACGGCCATCATCTCGTACATGCGCCGGCCGTAGAGGTAGGTGCCGACCGGCCGCTCGAGGTCGTTGACGAACGCGTGGACCTCGGGATCGGGAACCGCCCAGCCGAACCCGCCGCCCTCGTCCTCGATGTAGCCGTCGAGGGACGTGATCGCCGTGTAGGTGAGCTTGGCCATGGTGCCTCCGTGCCAGGGGTCGGGACCCCTGTTGTGACGGCGGTGCGGCGGGAAAGTGTTCACCCTCGGTCGGGAGGGGGCGCCGGCGCCGTCGCCGGCAGTCCGAACGCCGGGAACAGCGCCGGCTCGTGGAAGGCGACGATCTCGGCGATGCGCCCGCCCTCGATCCGCAGGACCCCGATGGCGAACGCCCGGTGGGCGTCGTCGCCGGGGCCCCGCAGGTAGGTCGCCACCGCCGGCTGCCCGTTCGCCCGGGTGGCCAGCATCCGGAACCGGCCGACGTAGTCCGGCGACCGGGGGTCCCAGCTCTCGGTCAGCGCCGCCATCACGGCCGGGCGGCCGGCGAGCCACAGGGTCCACGGAGGCATGGCGGTCCGGACGTCCTCGGCGAGCAAGTCGGCGACGGCGGCCAGGTCCGCCCGCTCGACCGCCGCCATGTACCGGCCCACCACAGCCCGCTCCTCGGCGGTCGGCTCGGTGGTCGGCGCCCAGTCCGCCCGCCGCTCGGGGAGCCGCTCCCGCAGCGTGGACCGGGCCCGGTGCAGGGCGCTGGCCACCGACGCCTCGGACACGCCCAGGTGCTCGGCGGTCTGCCGGGCCGGCCAGCCGAGCACGTCCCGCAGGACGAGGACCGCCCGGCGCCGGGGCGGCAGGTGCTGCAGGGCGGCGATGAACGCCAGCTCGATCGTCTCCCGGCGCACGGCGACGGCGTCGGGCTCCTCGTCCCTGTCGGCGGCCGGCTCCCACAGGCGGTCGGGGAGAGGCTGCAGCCACGGGATGTCGGTCCGGGCGACCATCTCGGCGGGGCCGGACCCGGGGTCGGTGGTGGCCGGCTCCAGGTCCTGCGGCAGCACGCGCCGGGCCCGCCCGTCGAGCGCGTCCAGGCAGGCGTTGGTGGCGATGCGGTACAGCCAGGCCCGCAGCGTGGATCGGCCCTCGAAGCCGCCGATGTGCCGCCACGCCCGGAGGAACGTCTCCTGGGTCAGGTCCTCGGCCTCCTCGACCGAGCCGACCATGCGGTAGCAGTGGACCCGCAGCTCGCGGCGGTGGCGCTCGACCAGCCGGGCGAACGCCGCCTCGTCGCCCGCCCGGGCGCCGGCGACCACGGCGTCGTCACGGTCTCGGGGCGCGGTGGGCACGCCGGGAACGCTACGCGGCGACGGGCCGATCCTCGGCCGGGGCGCGGTCCGGGCGTCGTCGGCTTCCTCCACCATTGTCGGCGAGAAGCTGATATCCCGAAATGGAGAACGGCATGCGCCGCCGCGGCGGCACCGCTCGCAGTCCATGCACCCGTAGAGCGCTTCGACCACGACGGGCGTTCCGTCCTCGCGGAGCCCGGCCAGCTCGTGACCGAGGATCTTGTCGAAGCCCCAGGCGATGTAGCTGAGGTCCGAGGCGCACACGCTCGTCGCCTTCATGTCGACGAGCTCCCCGCTGCCGGGGGGTTCCTCGACGTCGACGACGGTGACGCCACCGTCGCCGGCACGGACCGCCTTCACGCTCTGCCCTCCGTCATCGGTTCCCCCTCCTGGACCGCCTGCAAAGCGAGGCCAACAGTCGTGAGAACCATGCTCGCGTCCATCGCATACGATGCTCTCGCCGGACGGCCAGAGGGAGACGAGATGAGGCAACAGCGGCGCGGTCGGGCGATCGCCATGACCGCGGACGAGATCGACGCCTATCTCCGCGCGGCGCGCACCTGTCGTGTGGCCACCGTGGGCGCCGAAGGAGCGCCGCACATCTCGGCACTGTGGTTCGTCTGGGACGGGACGACCCTGTGGCTCAACTCGCTCGTCAAGAGCCAGCGGTGGACCAACGCGGTCCGCGACCCCCGGGTCAGCGTGCTCGTCGACGGTGGAATCGAGTTCATGGAGCTGCACGGCGTCGAGGTCATCGGTCGCGCCGAGGTCGTCGGTGAGGTGCCGCGCACCGACGGCCCGGACAAGGTGCTGGCCGAGCCCGAGCGCCTCTTCGGTGAGAAGTACGTCGGTGGCCGGTTCGTCTCCGACGGACGCCACGCCTGGCTGCGGGTGGTGCCCGACAAGATCGTGAGTTGGGACTTCCGCAAGCTCGGCCGGTAGGCGGCGCATCGCGAGGCCCTGGCCAGACCCGACTCACCTGTTAGTCTGGGAGCGGTCGGGCCGACGTCGACGGCGAAGGGGACGACATGATGCAGAGGGACGACATGGTGCTGGTGAGCGTCGACGACCACGTCGTCGAACCGCCCCACCTGTTCGAGGGCCGCCTCCCCGCGAAGTACGCCGACCTCGCGCCCCAGTTCGTGACCCGCGAGGACGGCACTAACGCCTGGCGGTACGAGGGCAACGAGATCGCCAACGTGGCGCTCAACGCCGTGGCGGGCCGCCCGAAGGAGGAGTACGGCGTGGAGCCGACCTCCTTCGCCGAGCTGCGGGCCGGTTGCTACGACGTCGACGAGCGGGTCAAGGACATGGACGCCAACGGGGTCCTGGGCTCGCTGTGCTTCCCGTCGTTCCCGCAGTTCTGCGGCCAGCTCTTCGCCCGCACCGAGGACAAGGACGTGGCCCTGGCCATGGTCCGGGCGTACAACGACTGGCACATCGACGAGTGGTGCGGCACGCACCCGGGCCGGTTCATCCCCTGCCCGCTGCCCGCGATCTGGGACCCCGAGGTGCTGGCCGCCGAGGTCCGGAGGTGCGCTGCCAAGGGCGCGCACGCGGTCACGTTCTCGGAGAACCCATCGAAGCTCGGCTGGCCGAGCGTCCATTCCGACTATTGGGACCCGTTCTGGACGGCGTGCTCGGACGAGCAGGTGGTCGTGTGCATGCACATCGGCTCGTCGTCGGCGATCACCATCACCTCGCCCGACGCGCCCATCGACTGCATGATCACGCTGCCGCCAATCAACATCGTGCAGGCGGCGACCGACCTCGTGTGGTCGCCGGTGCTGCGCAAGTTCCCCCACCTGACCTTCGCGCTGTCCGAGGGCGGGATCGGGTGGATCCCGTACTTCATGGAGCGGATCGACTACCAGTACCGCCAGCACCACCTCTGGACGGGCCAGGACTTCGGCGACCGCCTACCGTCCGAGGTGTTCCGCGAGCGGGTGCTGACCTGCTTCATCGACGACCGCTTCGGCGTCACCAACCGGCGCTTCCTCAAGATGGACAACGTGATGTGGGAGTGCGACTACCCGCATTCCGACTCGACGTGGCCGTTCGCGCCCGAGCAGATCTGGGAGCACTTCGAGGGCACCGACATCACCGACGACGAGATCGACCGCATCACCCACCGCAACGCGATGCGCCACTTCAGCTACGACCCGTTCTCGGTGCTCGGCGGCCGGGACAACTGCAGCGTCCGGGCGCTGCGCGCCCAAGCCGCCGGTCACGACGTCTCGATCCGCTCGACGAACCCCGAAAGGGTCGGCGCCCACGCCACCAAGGCCGCCGCCTTCAGCGCCCACCTGGAACGCGTCACGCCGCGCTGACGGCCGGCCCGCGCAGGGCGGCGCAGACACCGCCGTCGACGAGGACGTCGATGCCGGTGAGGAAGCTGGCCTCGTCGGACAGCAGGAAGGCGACCACGGCGGCGAGCTCCTCGGGCCGGCCCTCGCGGCCGAGCGGCGTCCGCTCCACCAGCACCTGCATGAACGGGTGGCTCTCCGCCTCCTGGCGGCCCTGCGGCGTGTCGATGATGCCGGGCGACACCGAGCAGATGCGGGCCCCGACCGGCCCGACCCGCACCGCTTCCTGCTGCACGAGCCGGTGGACGCCCCGCTTGGCCCACGCGTAGGCCACGCCGGTGTCCTCGACGGCCGGTCCGAGGGCGTCGTGGACCCGGTCGAGGAGCCCCTCGTCGAGCGGCGCGTCGAGGGCGGCGTCGGCCGCGGGGTTGGGCTCGGCGATCCCGAGGAGCGGGGCCATCGACGCGAAGCACACCGTCGCCGTGCCGGCCGTGGCGAGCGGCCGGAGCGCCTCGGCCAGCAGCGCCGTCCCCACGAGGTCGACGCCGAAGATCCGCCGCCAGTCCGCCATGGTCGGCGAGATGCCGGCGGCGTGGGCGACGGCACGGAGGGTGCCGAGCTCGGCGACCCGGGCGGCGAGCCGGCCGAGGCCGTCACGGTCGGTGACGTCCAGGACGAACGGCTCCACGAGACCGGCGCGCCCCGAGCCCGACAGGTCGTGAGCCGCCGCGGTCACTGACGCTTCGTCGAGGTCGACCAGCACCAGCGCGTCCACCATGTCGGCGAGCCGCTGCGCGCACGCCAGTCCCATCCCGCGGCCGGCACCGGTCGCGACGCCGACGGTCATGAGCGCAGCTCGTGACCGGTCGACCGTGCGATCGACCCAACTAGAGCCCGCTCGCCTTGTCGCCGCGAGACGGGCGGGTAGTTGGGTCGACAAGCCAGGGAGCCGGGCGACGATGGGGCCCGGGGGCGCAGCCCCCGAGGAGTAGCTGTCCTCATGCTGCCGCCACCTTCAGCAGGAGCTCGGCGACGGCGTCCGGCTCGGTGATCATCAGGTCGTGGCCCGTGTCGATGTCCCAGAGCCGGCCGGCGGCGCGGGCCGCCTCCATCCGAGCCGGGTCCCGGGTTGCCAACGTCGCCGTGCAGACGATCTGGCTCTGGGGGATAGCCCACAGCGCCTCCTCGTTCGTGAGCCGCAGGGGCTGCTCGAAGCACTTTCCAGGGATGCGGCGTCAGGCGCTCGGCCATCCGGGCGATATCGCCCGGGTCGGTCACGCCGTAGTGGGGCAGCGGCTCGGTTCCCGGGAACAGCACGAGCTCGACGCCGTCGGCCACGCGAGCCTGGCTGCGGGCGGCCTCCATCATCGGGCCGGCGATGTCGGCGAGCGACTGGCCGTTCACCGGCGTGGCGGCGTCCAGGTACACGAGATGGCCGACCCGGCCGGCGGCGCGATCGGCCACGCCGGTGATGACCATCCCGCCGTAGCTGTGCCCCACCAGGATCACGTCGCGCAGGTCCTCGTAGTGCAGCACATTGACGACATCCGTGATGTGCGTGTCGAGGTCGATGTCGGGACGGAGCAGGTGGGAACGTTCGCCCAGCCCGGTGAGCGTCGGCGCATGCACGTAGTGCCCCGCGGACCGCAGGATCCGGGCGACGGACCGGTAGCACCAGCCACCGTGCCCCCCGCCGTGCACCAGAACATACGTCGCCATGCGTGTCCCCCTCGTCGTGTCGAGCAGTCAAGCAGTGTCGGTCAGGTCCCGTCCCGGCGCAGGAGCATGACGCCGGAGGGCGTGCCGCCGCCGGACGTGACGACGGCCGTCCGGGCGCCGGTCACCTGGCGGTCGCCGGCCTCGTGCCGCAGCTGCGCCATCGCCTCGTAGATGAACCCGAAGCCGTGCGTCCGTCCTTCGGACAGCTGGCCGCCGTGCGGGTTGACGGGCAGCTCGCCGTCGAGGGCGATGCGCCGCCCGCCGTCGAGCCAGTCCTTCGCCTCGCCGAAGCTGCAGAACCCGAGGCCTTCGATCCACGAGATGGCGTTGAAGGTGAAGCCGTCGTACACGAGCGCGATGTCGACGTCGCTCGGGCGCAGGTCGGTCCGCGTCCACAGGTGGGCGGACTGGCCGATGACCTGCGGTTCGTGGGTGACGGTGCCCTGGTCCCACGAGATCCGCTCGTTGACCTGCGTGCCGACCGCCTCGACCCTCACGGCAGGCTTGGGGAGGCCGGCGGCGACCGACGCGTCGGACACGACGACCGCGATCGACGCGTCGCAGGGGACGTCGCAGTCGTAGAGGCCGAACGGGCTCGTGATCGGGCGGGCCGAGAGGTAGTCGTCCATCGTCATCGGGTCGCGGTAGATGGCTGCGGGGTTGCGCGCCGCGTTGGACCGGCCGTTGAGCGCGACCCAGCCGAGCATCTCCCGGGGGGCGCCGTAGCGGTGCAGGTACTGGTTGGCGTTCATGGCGATCCAGTTCGCCGCCGACATGGCGCCGAACGGCGCTCGCCACTCGTGCATGGGCCCGGACACCCGGCCGCCGCCCCCGCCGGCCGCGCCGCCCCCCGCACCCAGCCCGAGCGCCGCCCAGGTCGACTCCCACACCGTGCGGAAGCACAAGACGTGCCGGCACAGCCCGCCCGCCACCGCGAGCATCGCCGCAACGACCGCGCCGCCCGGGCCGGGGAGATCGCCGCCGCCGTTGATCCACGTGGGCCGCAGCCGGAGCGCCTCCTCCACGGCGGTGACGCCGCCCTCGCTCATGCCCATGCCCACCGAACCCGGATAGGTGGACAGCCCGTCGATGTCGTCGAGGGTGAGGCCGGCGTCCGCGACCGCCGCCAGGCAGGCGTCGACGGTGAGCGACAGCGGGTCGACCATCAGCCGCCGCCCGATCGCCGATCGGCCGATGCCGGACAGCACGGCCCGGTGCTCGAACCGGTCGTCGCTGGCGGGCGGCCGGGGCACCGGGCGCTCCGGCTCGGCGACCCGGTCCGCCGAGTCGCTCTCCCCCGTGGGCTCGAACAGCGGCAGCCAGACGTCCTCGTGCCGCTCGAAGCGGACGCTGACGTCGAGCCCGACGTGGACCTTGTCCGGGTCGCAGCCGACGATGTTGGTCGTGAGGTGGACGGTCGGGTCCTCGGCGAGCGCGACGTTGGCGATCACGTACGGCGGCTCGAACCCCGCCAGCCACTGGTGGTAGTTGACCGTGAAGCCGACGACGGTGCCGCGGCCCGACACCACCATGGGCTCCCACGACCGGCTGCGGCAGGCCGGGCAGATCGGGACCGGGGGGTGGACGAGCGCCTTGCAGTCGGTGCAGCCCTGGATCCGCAGGACGCCGTCCGCTCCCGATGACCAGAACCACTCGTTGAAGGGCGTGAGCTGGGGCAGCGGGCGCACCGTCGGCTCCGGGATGTCGGCGGCTCAGGCCCTCGGCCAAGCCACCGACTTGGTCTCCAGGTACTGCTCGAACCCCGCGACGCCGTTCTGGCGGCCGACGCCGCTGTGCTTGTACCCGCCGAAGGGCATGTCGGGCCCGACGGGCGCGCCGCCGTTGACGCTGACCATGCCGGCCCGGATGCGCCGGGCCACCGCGAGCGACCGCTCCAGCGAGCCCGAGTGGACGCCCCCGGCGAGCCCGTAGGCGCTGTCGTTGGCGATCCGCACGGCGTCGTCCTCGTCGTCGAACGGGATGACGACAAGGACCGGCCCGAAGATCTCCTCCTGGGCGATGGTCATCGAGTTGTCGACGTCGACGAACAGCGTCGGCTCCACGTACCACCCCGCGGGCAGGTGCGCCGGGCGGCCGCCGCCGAGCGCCAGCGTGGCGCCCTCGGCCACGCCCTTCTCGATGTAGCCGAGGACCCGGTCGCGCTGCTTCTCCGAGATCAGCGGGCCCATCATGACGTCGGGGCGCTGGGGGTCGCCGTACGGGACGCCCTGGAGGAGGCCCTTCAGCAGCTCGACACCCTCGTCGTAGCGCGACCGGGGCAGCAGCATGCGGGTCGGGATGGCGCACCCCTGGCCGGCGTGGAAGCAGACGGCGAGCCCGATCATCAGCGCGCCGTCGAAGTCGGCGTCCTCGAGCACGACCGTCGCCGACTTCCCGCCGAGCTCCAGGAAGACCCGCTTCATGGTGGCGGCCCCCTTCTCCATGATCCGCTTGCCCACGGCGGTGGACCCGGTGAACGAGATCATGTCGACCTGTGGCGACAGGGTGAGCTCCTCGCCCACCAAGTGGTCCGACGACGTCACGACGTTGACCACGCCGGCGGGGAAGTCGGTGCGCTCGGCGATCAGGCGCCCCAGCAAGGTCGCGTTCCACGGCGTGTCGGGCGCCGGCTTGAGGACGACCGTGTTGCCCGTGGCCAGGGCCTGCCCGAGCTTGTTGGCCGTCACCTCGAACGGGAAGTTCCACGGGACGATGGCGCCCACCACCCCGACCGGCTCCTTCCACACCTGGCGGGTGTTGGAGTTGCCCATCGGGTCGGGCGCGTCGGCAAGGTCGGTCTCCCAGGCGAACTCGTCGATGAGCTTGGTGGGGTAGCGCAGGGCACCCTCGAGCGGGCCGTCGAGCTGGGGGCCCTGCGTGATCATCCGGGGGCAGCCGACCTCGAGGATCAGCTGCTCGCGCAGCTCCCCGCGCTCGGCTTCGAGGGCCTCCTGCAACTGCTGCAGGCAGCGCCGCCGGAGGGCGCGGTTGGCGGACCAGTCGGTCTCGTCGAACGCTCGGCGCGCCGCGCCGATGGCACGCTGCATCTCGGCGGCCGACGCGTCGGCGACGTGGCCGAGGACCCCCTCGGTCGCCGGGTTGACGTTGGCGAAGGTCGCGCCCGAGTCGGCGTCGACGAGCGCGCCGTCGATCAGCATCCGCGTCTCGGGCTTCACGGTGGGCGTGGCGGCCACTGCCCCTCCCTCTGTGTCGTCAGTCAGAACTTGGTGTTGGCCAGGAAGTCGACGGCCGGCGTGGCCGCCGGGAACGACCCGGTGATCCCGGAGCTGAAGTAGCCCGCGTCGGTGACCAGGGTGATGCCCGTGACGGCCCGGGCGGCGTCGCTGCAGAGGAAGGCGAGCGGGTACGCCTGCTCGAGCGGCGTGGACGGCTCGATGCCGGCCTCGGAGCGGTAGTCGGCGCCAAACCCGAGCCACGTCTCCTCGTTGGCGCGGGCGAGCGGCGTGTCGGTGGGGCCGGGGAGGATGGCGTTGATGCGGACGCCCCGCTTCAGCAGGCCGAAGGCCTCGCGGGCGACGTAGGCGCTGAGCGAAAGCTTGCTCCACAGGTAGTCGGCCTTGCCGTGCTCCTCGGCCCAGCGCGTCGCCTCGTCGAAGTCGGTGATGTCGAGGTACTCCTGCAGGAGCTCGAGGTTCGCCTGCCACCCGAAGCCGGCCGCCGAGGAGATCATGCCGATGGCGGAGCCCCGGGGGAGCATGTCGCCGGCGATCAGACGGTCGATCAGGTGGCGGTGCCCGATGAAGTTGATCCGCTCGATCCCCGGCGTGCCGTCGGCCACGCCCGCGCACGAGAACAGCGCGTGGACCGGGCCGCCGCACTCGTCCACGGCGGCGTCGATCGACGCCCTGTCGGCGAGGTTGAGGTGGATGGCCTTGACGCCCGGCAGCGTGACCTCGGCGTAGTCCATCACGACGACCTCGGCCCCGGCGTCCTGCACCAGCTCGGCGACGGCGGCTCCCATGCCGGTGGCGCCGCCGACGACCAGCGCCCGCTTGCCCTCGTACCTGAACGCATCGAACAGCGTCATGTGCTCGCTCCCCTGGTGGTAGTCGGTGATAGTGGTCGGTGGTCAGGCCACGATGCCGCGGACCTTCAGGTCCACGATCGTGTCCCAGTCGAGTCCGAGGTTCTCGAGGATGGCATCGCCGTGCTCGTTGAACTCGGGCCCCCGGCGTGGCTTGGCCGGCTCGCCGCCGAACTGGACCGGTGCGGCGGCCAGCTGGAACGGCGTGCCGTCGGCGGTCTCGCAGTCCTGCACGTAGCCGTTGGCGACCGTCTGTGGATCGTCGGCCGCTTCGAGCGTGTCCTGCACCATGGTCCACTGGCCGGAGAAGCCGGCGAACGCGGCGCGCCACTCCTCCGCGGTGCGCTCGGCGAACGTGGCGCGCAGCAGGTCGGTGGCGGCGCCGACGTTCTCCTTGATGGAGCTGGCGTCGGCGAAGCGCTCGTCGTCGGCGAGCTCGGGCCGCCCGATCACCTGGCAGACCTCGGGCCAGTACCTCCCCGGCTGGAGGCAGCACAGGTTCAGGAACTTGCCGTCCTTGGTGGCGTAGATGGCGCTGAGCGGGTTCCCCATGGGGGTGTTCGGCGGGGGCGGCGTGAACGCCACCCCGTGCTGGAGCGCCAGCGAGATCGACTGGCCCATGGACCACATGCCGACGCCGAGGAGCGACACGTCCACGGTGGTCGCCTCCCCGGTGCGCTGGCGGTGGAAGAGCGCACCCATGATCCCGCCGGCGATGGTCATGGCGCCGATCGAGTCGCCAAACCCCGGCCCGGGTGGCCCGGGCACGTAGTCGTAGTCGGGCTGCTTCAGCGCCATCGCGATGCCGGAGCGGGCCCAGTACGAGAGGGCGTCGTAGGAGCCCCGGTCGGCATCGGGACCGCGCTCGCCCTGGCCGGTGCCGGTCACGTAGATGATCTGCGGGTTGAGGGCCCGGATGTCGTCGACGTCGATCTTCAGCTTGGCGCGGACGCTCGGCAGCTTGTTGGTCAGGAAGACGTCGCAGGTGCCGGCGAGCTTGTAGAGGACATCGAGGCCCTCGTCCGACTTGAGGTCGAGCCCCAGGCTCTGCTTGCCGCGGTTCGAGTGCTCGAGCAGGACGTGGACCGTCGTCCCCATGACCGCGAGCCCGCTGGACACCAGGCCGCGCATAGCGTCGCCCCGCTCGACGTGCTCGACCTTGACGACCTCGGCGCCCCAGTCGGCGAGCAGCGCCGATGCCGCCGGCACGAACGTGTGCTCGGCGACCTCCAGGATGCGAACGCCTTGCATGACTGCGGTCATGGCCCCTCCGACGGTCGGCAGTCAGGCCCGACCTACATGTTAGGTACCAATGCGAAATCGAAGCGAGCCCGGCTCGCGAGACGAACGGCAGAGTGCGGCGAACAGCCGGTAATCGTGGCCATGGCCGAATCGAACCCCGGGTCACGACGTCACGAGAACTTGACCCAAATGTTATACAAGCCGTACGCTCGGACGCTCGCAACAGAGGGGAAGCAGATGGATCTGGACGGACGTTCCGCGCTCGTCACCGGCGGCGCGGGTGGGCTCGGCGGCGCCACGGTTCGCCGGCTCGCCGCCCTGGGCCTGGGCGTCGCCATCTTCGACCGCGACGCCGACCGGGCCGCCGCGCTCGCCAAGGAGCTCGGTGATCGGACGGTCGCCGTCGGCGGCGACGTGAACGACGACGACGACGTCGCCGCGGCGATCGAGGCCGCGCGCTCGGTCGGTGCGTTCTCGCTCGTCGTGAACGTCGCCGGGGGAGGGGTCGGTGGGGGAAGGACCGTCGGCCGCGACGGCACGCCCCACGACAAGCAGGCCTTCGTCGGCACGATGGAGATGAACGCGTTCGGCACCTTCAACGTGACGCGCCTCGCGGCGGCGGCCATGGCGGCCAACGAGCCGGACCAGGACGGCGGGCGGGGGGTCGTCGTCAACACGGCGTCCATCGCCGGGATCGAGGGCCAGACCGGCCAGCTCGCGTACGCGGCCGCGAAGGCCGCGATCCTCGGCATGACGCTCCCGCTGGCCCGCGACCTCGCCGCGCTCGGTATCCGCGTCTGCGCGATCGCGCCCGGCACGATGGGCACGCCGGCCATGCTGGGCACGCCCGAGGAGCTGCAGCAGCACCTCGTTGCCAGCATCGTCTTTCCCAGGCGCATGGGGCGGCCCGAGGAGTTCGCCCTCCTCGTGGAGTCGATCGCCCGGAACCCGTACCTCAACGGCGAGAACATCCGGCTGGACGGCGCGCTGCGGTTCCCGCCGAAGTAGACAGGCACCTGACCGGTGAGGATGCCATTTCTATTACATGCAACGGCGTTCTCCTGAGACGAGTATAGTGTTGACACACTGAGGCGGAGCGCCGTCGACAGCGTCGGGTGCCGCCACGGGGGGACCCAACCAAGGAGGGGACCAAATGGGCAATCGGGGGGGAGCGTCTAGGCGTCGCGCCGGGCTGCGTTGGCGAATGCTGGCCGTCGCGGCCGTGGGCGGGTTGCTGCTCGCGGCGTGCGGTGGCGACGACGACGATGATGCGGGCGGCGAGGAGTCGACCGACACGTCAGAGGAGACATCGGACGCGTCGGAGCTGCTGGGCCCGGAGGACGAGGCGTCGGGTGAGCCGGTGCGCATCGGGATGGTCTCCGATGGCCAGCTGGGGTTCACCGACAACACCGACGAGCTGCGCATAGCCGAGGCCACGGCCGAGTACTGGAACACCCATCGGGGCGGCGTCGGTGGCCGGCCGGTCGAGGTGGTGCCGTGCGAGACCCGCGGCGATCCGGGCGGTGCGGCCGACTGCGCGAACCAGTTCGTCGAGGAAGACGTCGTCGCCGTGGCCGTGAGCCAGTCGGCGGTCGGGGAGTCGGTCTGGGAGCCGTTGCACGCCGCGGGCGTTCCGAGCTTCTGGTTCCAGACCAGCACCCAGGGGGTCACGACCGACACGGAGTCGAGCTTCGCCATGATCAACCCGCTCACCGGGCTGTTCGGCCTGCCCGTCTCGGTGGCAGAGAGCGAGGCGGCCGACCGCATCGCCTTCGTGGTCATCGACGTCCCCCAGGCGCGCGCCGGCCTCGAGGGCCTCGGTCCGACCATCCTGGGCAATGCCGGGCTCGAATACGACGTCATCCCGATCGCGCCGGGGACGGCCGACATGACGGCGCAGATGCAGCAGGTCGCGGCGAGTGGTGCGGGCGTGGTGCAGATCACCGGCAACGACGCGTTCTGCATCGCCGCGTTCCAGGGACTCCAGGCTGTCGGCTACGAGGGCGCGATCACCGCCGTCTCGCAGTGCATCACCGATGCCACCCGGGAGGCGGTCCCCGGTGAGGTCCTCGACGGGACGTTCATCTCGTCCACCATGGCCCTGGGGGCAGAGGACGACCCCGCCTACCAGCTCTACCAGGCCGTGGTAGAGACCTACGGCCAGGACGTCGAGGACCCCACGAACGCCACGGCGATGGGCGGTTACACCGCGATGGCGTCGCTGTTGAGCTCGCTCGAGGGGATCTCGGGCGAGATCACGCCACAGACGGTCGTTGAGACCATCAAGGCGATGCCCGAAACGGACTACCCCGGCGCGGACGACATGACGTTCCAGTGCGGCGGGTCCGCCATCGAGATGCTCCCTGCCGTCTGCACCAACCAAACGCTGCGGACCACCCTGGATGCCGAGGGTCAGCCGACCGAGTACGAGGTCGTCGACGCGACGGACATCCTGCCCTAGCTTCCGTCCGGGCCGGCTCGCTCCCGCGGGCCGGCCCGGGCCCGCAACCCGCCATCCGGAGGCCCGGAGACCCACACCGTGGACCACGTCGCTTCACTGCTGTTAGGTCTTGGCAACGGGGGGGTGTTCGCCGCCCTGGCCTTGGCGCTGGTCATCACCTACCGCGCCTCGGGCGTCGTCAACTTCGCCACCGGCGCCCAGGCCCTCTACGTCGCCTACACGTACGCCGGCCTTCGCCGGGGTGAGCTGCTCGTGCCCATCCCCGGGCTGCCCAAGCGGGTCGACCTCGGCTCCGAGCTCGGCTTCACCCTCGCCCTGGTGCTCTCTCTGGTGATCGCGGCGGCGCTCGGTGCCCTGTTGTACGTGCTGGTCTTCCGCCCGCTGCGGAATGCGCCGCCGCTGGCCAAGGCGGTCGCCTCGCTCGGCGTGCTGGTGGTGCTGCAGGGCGTCCTGGCCATCCGCCAGGGCACGCTGACAGTGAGCG
Source organism: Acidimicrobiales bacterium (assembly GCA_035641315.1). Lineage (GTDB taxonomy): Bacteria > Actinomycetota > Acidimicrobiia > Acidimicrobiales > VFJN01 > DASQUK01. Next base: position 18,686 of record DASQUK010000048.1, read on the forward strand.
TGGCGGCGATCTTCCCGACCGACCGCTGGGAGCTGGGCTCGGCCCTCGTGCTCGCCGACCGCTTCTACCTCGCCGTGACCATCGTCGGCTTGGCGCTCGTGCTCGCCGCGGGCTTCCGTTTCACGCGCTTCGGGCTGGTCACCCGAGCCACGGCCGAGTCGCCGATCGGGGCCTACGTCAGCGGGGTCTCACCCGATCGCGTCGCGCTGCTGAACTGGATGCTGAGCGGCGTCATCGCCGGTCTCGCCGGGATCCTGATCGCCCCGATCAGCCCGCTCACGCCGGTGACCTACACGCTGTACGTCGTCCCCGCCCTGGCGGCCGCCGTGGTCGGCCGCTTCCAGTACCTGGTGCCGATCGTGGCCGCGGGCATCGCGATCGGCATGCTGCAGTCCGAGGCGCTCACGCTGGCCGGCCGGTACGACTGGCTGCCCCAGACCGGCGCCTTCGAGCTGGTGCCGCTGATCGTCATCCTCGTCGCGCTCGTCGTCGTGGGCGCCGGGATGCCGGTGCGCGGCGGGCTGGTGCGCCAGCGGCTGGGGCACGCCCCGCGGCCCCGCTCGCTGCTGCTGCCCACCCTCCTCGGTGCGGGCGTCGGCCTGCTCGCCCTCCTGGCCACCGACGGGACTTGGCGGGGGGCGGTCATCGGCAGCTTCATCGCCGCCGTCATCGGGCTCTCCCTCGTCGTGGTGACCGGCTACGCCGGCCAGGTGTCGTTGGCCCAGCTGGCTCTGGCCGGCACGGCCGCGTTCACGCTCAGCGGCCTCACCGAGGGCTGGGGGGTGCCCTTCCCGTGGGCCCCGCTGCTCGCGGCGCTCGTGGCCACCGCCATCGGTGTCGTCGTCGGCCTGCCCGCCCTGCGCCTGCGCGGCCTCACCCTCGGCGTGGTCACGCTTGCCCTCGCCTACGCCATCGAGGCGGCGTGGTTCCGCAACACCGACATCGTCTCGAGCGACGGCGCGCGGGTGACGCCGCCCGAGCTGTTCGGCTGGGACCTGGGAATCGGGGCCGGCCGGGCGTTCCCGCGCATCGAGTTCGGCCTGCTCTGCCTGGGCGTGCTCGTCGCCGTCGCCGTCGGCATCGCCGCCCTGCGGCGCAGCGCGCTCGGCTCGGCCATGCTGGCCGTGCGGGCCAACGAGCGCTCGGCGGCGGCCGTCGGCGTCAACGTCGTGCGCGTGAAGGTCCTCAGCTTCGCGATCGCGTCGTTCATCGCCGGTCTCGGTGGCAGCCTGCTGGCGTACCGCCGGGGGGTCGTGACGTTCGACTCGTTCACCGCGATCGGTGGGCTCGCCCTGCTGTCCACCGCGTACCTCGCCGGCGTCACCTCGGTCTGGGGCGGCATCAACGCCGGGATCCTTGCGTCCTCGGGCATCGTGTTCATCGCCCTGGACCGCTGGGTCGACGTCGGCGAGTGGTTCCAGGTGATCAGCGGCGTGCTGCTCATCGCGACACTGATCGCGCACCCCGAGGGCATCGCCAGCGGAGGCCACCAGATCGCCGACCGCCTGGCCCGATGGCGGGCGCGCCGGCGAGCCACCGAACCGGCCGTCGAGCGCCCGGCGGTCGCCACCGCCACGGACCGCGAACGCCCGGCGGTCGCGGCCGCCGAGAGGCCGGTGGCTGCCCCGGCGGCGGAAGGCCCCGCCCTGCACGTCGACCACCTCACCGTCCGCTACGGCGGAGTCGTCGCCGTCAACGCCGTGTCGTTGCGCGTCGAGCCCGGCAGGATCGTGGGGCTCATCGGCCCGAACGGTGCCGGCAAGACGAGCGTCATCGACGCCATCACCGGCTTCGCACCGGCGAGCGGCACGATCGAGCTCGCCGGGCAGGTCATCGGTGCGCTCGCTCCGCACGCCCGGGTGCGCGCCGGCCTCGGCCGCACGTTCCAACAGCTCGAGCTCTACGACGACCTGTCGGTCGAGGAGAACGTCAGCGTGGCGGCGTTCGGCGGTCGCCAGGCCGACCGCCGAGCCGCAGTCGCCCGGGCGCTCGAGAACGTCGGGATCGCGGCGTTGGGCGACCGCCCGGCCGGCGAGCTCAGCCAGGGCGAGCGCCAGCTCGTCTCCATCGCCCGGGCGTGCGTCGCCGAACCCTCTGTGCTGCTGCTCGACGAGCCCGCCGCCGGCCTCGACACTCAGGAGAGCGGGAGGCTGGGCGAGCGCATCCGGGCCATCGCCGCGTCGCGCACGGCGGTCCTCCTCGTCGACCACGACGTCGCCTTGGTGCTGCAGGTGTGCGACGACGTCTACGTGCTCGACTTCGGTGCGGTGATCGCCGAGGGCCCACCGGAGACGATCCGGGCCAACCGCGCCGTCGCCGACGCCTACCTGGGTGCCATGCACGACGCCGAGGCAGTATCCGCATGAGCGCCCGACTCGAGTGCCGGGAGCTGACGGGCGGCCGGGGCGCCACCGTCGTGTTCCGCGACCTGGAGCTCGACGTGCAGGCCGGGACGGTGCTCGCGCTGCTCGGCCCCAACGGCGCCGGCAAGTCGACGCTGCTGCTCACGCTTGCCGGGCTGCTCCCGGCGCGCGCGGGCAACGTGGCGATCGACGGCGCCAGGTTGCGCAACGGCAACGCCGTCGCCGCCAGCCGCGCCGGCGTCGTCCTGGTTCCCGACAACCGTTCGCTGTTCACCACGCTGAGCGTCGAGGAGAACCTCGACGTCGCCCGGCGCCGGAACAGCCCGGCGCCTCGGGAGCTCCTCGACGTCTTCCCGGCGCTCGAGAAGCGCTGGCACCTCGCGGCGGGCGCCCTTTCCGGCGGTGAGCAGCAGATGCTCGCCATGGCACGGGCCCTGATCCAGCAGCCCAAGGTCCTTCTGGTCGACGAGATGAGCATGGGCCTGGCGCCGCTGGTCGTCGAGACGCTGTTCGACACCGTCCGCCACATCGCCAGCGACCACGGCGCCGCCATCGTGCTCGTCGAGCAGCACGTGAGCCTGGCGCTCGGCGTGGCCGACGAGGCCGCCGTGCTCAACCGCGGCACCGTGGTCCTGCGGGGCGCGGCAGACGAGCTGCGCCACGACGGCCAGCGGATCGAGCGCGCCTACTTCGGCGACGTCGATCCCGCCCCAGCGGGGTCGCCGGGCTGATCAGAACGCTCCCCGGCATCAAGGGTCCGTGGCAACCGCCCGAGGCAATACCCGCCGCTTCGGGCCTTCCGAGGTAATGGCCGCCGCTGGCGGCCGCTATTACCTCGAGAGTTCTCGGCCGGCGGCTATTGCCTCGCGACGGCAGCGCCGTCGCTGCCGGATGGCCCCGAGAATGTCACAGGGCGCGTGTTTGCTGTGGGCATGGCCACCTCCACCTCCTCGACCTTCCATGCGCCCATTGCCACGATCGAGGCCCGCATCGCCGCCCTCGCCGCCCGACAGGTGGGCGCGGTGGGTCGGTCACAGGTGCTCGAACTCGGCTTGAGTGAGACGTCGATCCGACGGCGGCTCCGGTCCGGCGCGTGGGCCAGGGTGCACCCCGGCGTCTACAGGGTGAGTGCCATCCCGTCGTCGTGGCTCACCGAGGTCTGGTGCGCGCTGCTGGCGGCCGGGCCTACGGCAACCGTGACCCACGAGACGGCCGTGCGCCTGCACGGGTGTGAGCTGGTGCAGCTGCGACCGATCACCCTCACCGTGCCACACGGCGCGCATGCCCGCGTGCGCGGCGCGGTCGTACACCAGATCGACGACCTTCGCCCGCACAACGTGATGGCACTGAATGGTCTGCCTGTCAGCATGCCCGACCCAGCCGTGGTGGAACTGGCGGCGACGCCCAGACACAAGCAGCTGGGTCGGGTGCTCAACGAGCTTGTGCATGCCAAGCGAACGAGCTACGAGCTTGTGGGCGCCCGCCTCCACGAGGTGATACGGCCGGGCAAGCCTGGTGTCGTCCCTCGGTCGCGTGCTCGACGAGCAGTGGGACGGTCCCATCCCGCCGGCAAGCGAACTGGAGAGGGCGCTCTTCGCAGCGCTGGACGCCGGCGGCCTGCCCCGGCCGCGCCGCCAGATGGCGTTGCCATGTCGCGGCGCCATCGAGGGGCTGGTCGACGCCGCCTACCCGGACTGCCGCCTCATCCTCGAATCCGACGGCCGGCGCTGGCACGCACGCATCAACGATCTCAAGCGGGACCACGAGCGTGATGCAGAGGCCGCCCGCGCCGGCTGGCAGACGCTGCGCTTCGTTTACGAGCAGATCGTTCACGACCCGCACGAGGTATGCGCGGTCGTCGCGGACGTCCGGGCGGTGCGCTCGACGGCAGGACCACCCCGGCAGCGCGAGGCAATAGCCGCCGCATCGGGACTTCCGAGGTGATAGCCGCCGCCAGCGGCGGCTATCACCTCAAGACCTGTCGGTCGGCGGCTATTGCCTCACCAGCCCCCAACGTCGATCAGCGGACGGCCTGGACCGGGACGTTCGAGTAGCCGGCGACGTTGGCCATGTGGACCCGGCGGAGGCCGGCCTCGTCGACGTCCAGGTGCCGCCACCGCGTGGCGATCTCCTCGAGGGCGACGCGGCTCTCCATCCGCGCCAGTGCGGCGCCGAGGCAGCTGTGCACGCCGTGGCCGAAGCCGATGGACACGTTGGGTGGGCGCTCGATGTCGAACTCGTCGGGGCGGTCGAAGGCGCGCGGGTCACGGGTCGCCGCGCCCGTCAGGAGCAGGACCGGGAAGCCCGCGGGGATGGTGCCGCCCTCGTAGTGGCGCTCCTCCACCGAGAACCGGCCCTGGTACTGCGAGGGCGGGATGTACCGCAGGATCTCCTCGACCGCCCGCGGGATCTTCTCGCGGTCGTCCGCGATCTTCTGCCACTGGTCGGGATGCTGCGAGAACAGCACCACCGCGTTGCCGACGAGCTTGGTCACGGTCTCGGCCCCGGCACCGCCGAGCAGCATCGCGAAGCCGGCGATCTCGGCGTCGTCGAGCCCGGTCTCTTCGCCGTCGCCGCGGTCCACCGTCACCTGCGTCAGCCTGGAGAGCATGTCGTCGGCCGGGTTCGTCCGCTTCTCGGCCGTGAGCTCGTAGTAGTAGGCGCCCTGGGCCATGATCGCCTCCTGGCCCTCGGGCGTGGGCTCCAGCTGTCCGGGCTCGCGGTGGAGGCTCAGATCGACCCAGTGGCGGACCTGCTGGCGCTCGCCGTCCGGCACGCCGAGCATGCGGGAGATGATCTCGACGGGGAAGAGGGCCGAGAAGTCGGCGACCGCATCGAAGTGGGTGGCGCCGTCCAGCGGCTCCAGGAAGCCACGGATGACCTCCCGGACCATCGGTTCGAGCGCGGTGACGGCCCGCGGCGTGAACACGCGGCTGACGAGCGCCCGGAGGCGGTCGTGCTCCGGCGGGTCCATCATGATGATGCTCCGGAAGCTGCGGACCAGCTCCGGGTCCATCGACAGCGTGTTGAGGTCGACGCCGTGCGCGCTCGACAGCCCCTTCCAGTCCCGGTGGGCGGCCACGAGGTCTGCGAAGCGCGACAGCGCGTAGAAGCCGTACCTCTCGCTGAAGTAGACGGGCGCCTCGTCGCGGAGGCGGCGGTACACCTCGGTCGGGTCGTTGAAGTACTCGTCCGAGAAGGGATCGAACTCGACGGCGGTGACGGGCATGCGGTGTCTCCGTGCTCAGGACGGCGTGGCGGTGCGGCGCGGCGCCACGGTGACCGACGGGACGGACAGGCTGGGGCCGCTCCGGAGCAGCGCGTCGACGGTCGCCACGAGGTGCTCGACGTCGATCAGCGAGCCGCTCAGGTAATCGCGGGTGGCCCACACCGGGTGCAGCTCGGCGGCCAGCTCCGGGTCCCACCCGTTGGCGAACCCCGTCATCGAGTCGCCCTCGCCGCCGGCGCAGTCGCCGACGGTGAGCCGGGTGAAGCTGATGCCCGGGTGCTCGGCCCGCCACGCGTCCACCAGCTTGTCGAGGGCGGCCTTGCTGACCGCGTAGGCGCCGAGCCCTGGCCAGGGCGGCGTCAGCGACGCGCTGACCGACGAGAAGTAGATGGCCGTGCCACCGGATGCCGTGAGGTGGGGGAGGGCCGCCGCCGTCACGACCGCGGCGCCCGTCACGTTGGTGTCGAACACCCGCCGCCAGGTCTCGGCGTCGGTGTCCGCGAGGCGGGCCAGCGGGCCGATGCCCGTCGTGTAGACGAGGGCGTCGATGCCGCCCAGCTCGGTCGCCGCCTCGGCGATCGCCGACCGGCTGGACGCCTCGTCGGTGACGTCGCAGGGGATCGCCACCGCGCCGTTGCCGGCCTCCTTGGCGGCGTCCTCGAGACGCTCACGCCGCCGGGCCAGCAGCGCTACGCGGTCCCCCCGTTGTGCCAGGCCGATTCCGACACAGCGCCCGAGCCCGCTCGACGCGCCCACGATCACGGTTCGCACCGTTGGCCACCCCCTCTGTGGATCGACTCAGATGTTAGACGACGCGGGCCACTGACCGAGCAGCCCCCGCTCGATGATGTGGGTGGCTGCGTCGATCGCGGGCGTCGCCCGCCCCTGGGCGCCGAACACGCTCAGCAGCGCCACCATGACCACGGCCTCGGTATCGACGTCACCGAACTCGCGAGGCGCGAGGAAGCGCGCCATCCGCCGCCGGCCCCAATCCAGCGCCGCCGCCGAGTCGGCGCTCAGCGTGGGGTGCTGGAACAGGGCATCGGCCCAGACCCGGATCATGGCCGCCTCGGTCGCGTACGCGGCGTTGTAGCGGCGGAGCCAGCGGCGCAGGGCCGCCCGGCTCGCAGGGCCTTCCGGGCCGGCGCTGTCGGGTATGTCCGCGAAGGCGGTCGCGACCCGCCGGACGGCTCGTGCCGCCAGCACCTCCGCGAACTGATCCTTGCTCTCGAAGTAGTGGTAGAAGGCCCCGTGCGACACGCCCGCCGCGGTGACGATGTCGTCGACGCGGGCGCCGTGGTAGCCGCGGGCCACGAACATGTCCCGGCCCGCTTCCATGAGCGCCTCGAGCGCCCGCCGACCGGCCGCGTTCAACGCGGGAGGCACGTCGTCCTGTTGGAGCGCGGCCCGCATGACGGGGCCGAACTCGAGCGCCGGCGGCCGGCGAGCGGCCGGCGGGTGCACGTTCACGTCGGCGCGGGGACCGAACAGGCTGCGATGCACGACGTCGGCGAGCGCGTCCTCGACCCTCGCCGGGGGGTAGGCCTCCGGTGCGGCGGAGCGCAGGACGATTGCGTTCTCGAAGGCACGGGGCACGCACTCGAGGAGGAGGGCGATCACGGGGTCGAGCTGGCGGGCCGGCAACGTCGTCGTCGCCAGCTTGGACCGGACCGCAGCGACATCCCGTTCACCCGCTCGTGCCGACCCCCCGGCGACCGCCTCGTCGCTCTCGGCCGCGGCCTGGAACGCCTGGAAGACGGGGCGGTAGCGCTCGTGGATGTCGGCGTAGCGGGCGACCCATGCCCGGATGGCCGTCCAGCCCTCCACGTCCGGCGTCAGCGTGCCGAGTGCCTCGGTCGATGCGCCCAGCTGGCGGGCCACCTGCCCCGTCAGGTGGCGGAACACGTCCTCCTTGCCCGCGAAGTACTGGTAGAAGGACACCCGCGAGCATCCGGCCAGCTTGGTGATCCGGGCCACGCCGCACTGGTGGTAGCCCTCCTCGCCGAAGACGCGCAGTGCGGCGTCGACGATGCGTTGCTGCGTCCGTTGCCCGCGGGCCCCCACCTGCGGGTTGTCCGAGAACGGCGCGCGGCGCATCACCGAGCGCCCGTCGTCGACGCCGGGCAGGATGGTCGCAGGTTCGGGGCTGCTTCGGCGTGACATGGTCAGAAGTCGACTCTACTGTTAGCCCCGGCACCGCGACGAGATGGGGGACAACACATGGCCGGACGCCGCGGGGGCGCGGGCATGCTAACGGGGACGTTGCTGCTGATGCTGCTGGCAGCGGGGATGGGGTGCTCGTCGGGCGGATCGGGCGGTGACGACGTCGACGGGGCCGACGCCGCCGGGGACCCGGAGGCGACGGACGAGCCCGCCGGGCCCGTTCCCGGCGCCGACGTGGCGCGCCCGACCGTGAGCGGGCCCGTCACCGGCGGTACGCAGGGCCAGCCGTTCAACGCCATGCCGGCGGAACTGGCCGAGCGCTACGACTACGTGGAGGAGGAGTACTTCATCGAGGGCGAGGCGACGGCCTACCAGCCCCAGGGTGAGCTGGGCGAGGACGGGCGCTGGGCAGTCACCGAGGCGGACGCGGCTCCATACCGGACCCGCATCATCCTGCGCCGTCCGGCGGATCCCGACGCCTTCGACGGGACGGTGTTCGTCGAGTGGCTCAACGTGACCGCCGGCGTGGACGCCGACCCCGAGTTCGGCCTCGCCCATCCCGAGCTGTTGGCGCACGGCTCCGCCTACGTCGGCGTGTCTGCCCAGGCGGTGAGCGTCGTGGGGGGCGCGCCCGCTCTGCCCGTCGAGATCCCGGGGGTGCCGCCGCCCCAGCCGCTCAGGGAGTGGGATCCCGAGCGGTACGGCGACCTCGTCCACCCGGGCGACCCCTACTCCTACGACATCTTCTCCCAGGCTGCGCAGGCCATCCGCCGCCCAGGCGACGTCGACGTGCTGGACGGGCTGGACACCCGTCACGTCATCGGCATGGGCGAGTCGCAGTCGGGCGCCCGCATGGTCACCTATGTCGACGCCATCCATCCCCTTGCCGGCATCTACGACGGCTTCCTGGTCCACAGCCGGGGTGGGGGCGGAGCACCGCTCGGCGAGGGCGGGTTCGTCCTGGGCGAAGGCGTGGCCCGCATCCGCGACGACCTCGAGGAGCCGGTGCTCCAGTTCATCACCGAGACCGATCTCTTCGGGGTCCTCGGCTTCTACGCCGCCCGGCAGGACGACACCGACGCGCTGCGTACCTGGGAGGTCGCCGGCACCGCCCACGCCGACCAGTCCATCCTCGACTACGGCGCCGAGATGGCCCGAGAGGTGGGGGGCGGCGTCGACTTGGCGGCGCAGTGCGGTTCGATCAACGAGGGCCCCCAAGCCCAGGTCCTGCGCGCTGCGATCGCCGCGTTGCGGACCTGGGTCGTCGACGGCGAACCACCGCCGTCGGCGCCGCCGCTCGAAGTCGAGGGCGGGGCCATCGCGCGGGACGAGCGGGGCATCGCGCTCGGTGGCATCCGCACCCCGGCGGTCGACGCGCCGGTGTCGGTGCTGACCGGCGAGGCGCGGCCCGGCCGGAGCGTGCTCTGCCTGCTCTTCGGGGAAACGAGGCCGTTCAACGCCGCCACGCTGGCCGGCCTGTACCCCACCCACCAGGACTACGTCGACGCCGTGGCCGAGTCCGCCGACGCGGCTGTCGCCATCGGCTTCCTGCTGCAAGCCGACGCCGACGACATCGTGGCCGCGGCCGAGGACGCCGCCGTCCCCTCGTAGCGCCGCGGCGGAGGCGTTTGGTACAGGAATGGTCGCTGGGGCGACGACCATTCCTGTACCGAGAACCGGGAGCGCTAGTTCAGGATCTCGGACTGTGCGCCGACCTCGATCATGTGCAGGGCGTCCTCCAGCCGCAGGAACCCGGCCTCGAGCGCGCTCAGCGTCGCTCGGCTCCACGCGACGACGAAGCCGCCGTGGCTCCCGTACATCGCGTTGAGCTGCTCCTCGGTGAGCGGCGCCGAGGTGCCGAAGAGGTTGCAGAACTGCGTGCCGGTCTGGCCCAGCCCGCTGAGCTTGGCGACGGGAGCGTCCACGGCCGGCGTGCGGATCCCGCCGAGCACGTTGCCGTTGGCGTCAAGGGCGTACTGGATCGGCGTGATGCTGATCGTCTCGAGGCGCGGCGCCTCGGGCGGTGGCGTGCCGCCGGCGACCCAGCGGTCGAGGTGGGCGATCGCCGAGCGGAGCACGAAGGTCTGCGGCCCGGTGCTGATCGGCAACGCGTCGCCATCTCACTCGGGGCCGGCATCGGCCTCGCCGTCGCCGCCGTCCTCGGCGTGCGCCGCCACACGATCGAACGGCTCCCCGCAGCCCCTCCCCGACGCCGCGCCCGCGTGACGCGGCCCCCGTCGACGGATCAGGAGGGCTCGCGCAGCCGGGGGAGCACCTTGGCGGCGACGAGCTCGAGGCTCTCCCACGCGAGGTCGGGGTGGAGGCCACCCATGAGAGGGTGGAGGCGCAGGCTGCCGTTCGAGCGCGCCATTTCCACGCACTCGTCGGGCGTCACGACTGCGTACATGCCGCTGGCCCGCAGCGCGTCGGCGTCGTCGAAGGGCCTGTAGACGGCGATGCCGTCGGCGCTCGCGAGCCAGGCCCCGTAGGAGTTGGCCTCGTGCAGGGCGTGGGGCGCGATGCGCGCCCACGCCTCGTCGGGGTCGTCGGCCACGTGGATGAACAGGGGCCCGTTCGCCGGTGGCGGCGGCCCGGGCTCGCGGCCGAGCTCCCGGCACGCGGCTTCGTACACCGGCCACAGCGAGGGGTCGACGGGGACGAAGCCGTCGCCCAGCCGCGCCGCGCGCCGGGCGGCGGCCGGCGACGCCCCGCCCATCAGGAGCGCCGGACCACCGGGGCGGGCCGGTTGGGGCGTCACGCGCAGCCGCCGGCCGCGGTACTCGAACTCCTCGCCCGACCACGCCGCCCGCAGCACCGCCACGCCCTCCTCGACGAGCCGGACCCGGTCGCTCATCTCCCGGCCGTACATCGCCAGCTCCTCCGGCCGGTAGCCGGCGCCGATGACCAGGTCAATGCGGCCGCCGCTCGTCAGGTCGAGCACGGCGAGGTCCTCGGCGAGGCGGATCGGGTCGTACAGCGGCAACACCAGAGCGGCCACCAGGATCCGCAGCGACCGGGTCCGACCGGCGATGGCGGCCGCGAGGACGAGCGGCGAGGGGCAGTACCCGTCGTCGGAGCCGTGGTGCTCGGTCAGGTTCACCGACTCGAAGCCGTGGCCTTCCGCCCATTCGCTCTGCTCGAGCGCCGCGGCGTAGAGCGCCTGGACAGGCGGCCCGAACGCCGGCGCCCGCATGTCGTAGCGCAGCGACAGCCGCACGCCGTCGTTGCTCGTCATCTGTCGAGTCCCCCTCCGTCGACTGGCCCGGCCGCGTAGCCCGCTTGGCCGGCATGCTACTGCGGAAGCGACGTTATGCTAGGGAAAGAGGGCCGTTCTCGTAGCACCATGCTGCCGAGGCGGCGAGTGGAGGGAGAGCCGTATGGCCGGAACCACGTCGGACGAGCCATCCGACGGAGCATCCGGCGGGCCGCGCATCAGCCCGCTGCCGCTCGACGAGTGGCCGGACGCGATGCGGGAGGCGCTCGCGGCCATGCGGCCGCCGGAGCCCCGCCATCCCCTGCCCCGGCGGGATGCCGGCCGCCCCAAGGCATTGAACGCGCTGGGAACCCTGGCCCGGCACCCTGCGTTGACCCGGGCCTTCAACACCTTCAACGGGCACGTGCAGTTCGCCTCGACGCTGTCGGCTCGCCAGCGCGAGCTGCTCATCCTGCGTGTCGCATCGGTGCGACGCTGTACGTACGAGTGGGCACAGCACGTCGTCCTCGCCCGCGATGCCGGGCTCGCGAACGAGGAGATCGCTCGGGTCGCCGAGGGACCGGACGGCCCCGGCTGGTCGCCGCTGGAGCGGGCGATGCTCGGCGCAGTCGACGAGCTGCTCGACGATGCGACGGTCACCGATGACACATGGAAGGTGCTCGCCGCCGAGCTCGACGAGCAGCAGCTCATGGACCTCGTCTTCACGGTGGGTGCGTACGACGCGGTGGCGATGGCGTTCCGCTCCTTCGGGGTCCAGCTCGACCGCGACCTCGCTGGCGTCGCCCGGAAATGACCTTCTCGTTCTTGGAGATTGGTGCTATCATCTAGCCGCAAGCCTGACTGGAGGATCAGATCGCCATGCCCCACTTCACGAAGCCCGCCGAGGGGTCGTGGACAGAGCACTACGGCATCCCCACCGAGCCCGTCTCGTACGAGGATTCGATCTCCCCCCAGCACTACGAGCTCGAGCGCGAAGCGATCTTCCGGCGGACCTGGCTGAACGTGGGCCGCGTGGAGCAGATCCCCAGGGTCGGGACCTACCTCACGAGGGAGATCGACGTGCTTGCGACCTCGATCGTGGTCGTGCGCTCGTCGGCGGACCGGATCCGGGCCTTCTACAACATCTGCCGCCACCGGGGGAACAAGCTCGTCTGGAACGACTACCCACGGGAAGAGACCAGCGGCATCTGCCGGCAGTTCACGTGCAAGTACCACGGCTGGCGCTACGACCTCCAGGGCGCGCTCACCTTCGTCCAGCAAGAGGGCGAGTTCTTCGACCTCGACAAGGGCGACTACGGCCTCGTACCCGTCGAGTGCGACGTGTGGGAGGGGTTCATCTTCGTGAACTTCGACCCGGCCAACCAGACGCCGCTGCATGAGTACCTCGGCGAGTTCGGCCGCGGCCTCGAGGGCTACCCGTTCGGCGAGCTGACGCAGGTTTACAAGTACCGGGCCGAGGTCAGGGCCAACTGGAAGCTGTTCATCGACGCCTTCGCCGAGTTCTACCACGCACCGATCCTGCACGCGAAGCAGGCGGTGTCGGAGGAGTCCCAGAAGCTGCAGAAGTTCGGCTTCGAAGCGCTCGCCTACAAGCTGGACGGTCCGCACGGGATGGTGTCGTCGTGGGGCGGCATGTCACCCCCGAAGGACGTCAACATGGTCAAGCCCATCGAGCGGAAGCTCCGGAGCGGCCTGTTCGGTCCGTGGGACGACTACCTCGAGGCCGAGATGCCGCCGGCGGTGAATCCCACGCGATCGCCGGTGTGGGGCATGGACTCGTTCCACTTCTTCCCCAACTTCATGGTGCTCCCGTACTTCCCGAACTGGGCCATCACCTACAACTACTGGCCGACGTCCTACAACAGCCACATCTTCGAGGGGACCCTGCTCTTCGTCCCGCCGAGGAACGCGTTCGAGCGGCTGCAGCAGGAGCTCACCGCGGTCACGTTCAAGGAGTACGCGCTGCAGGACTCCAACACCCTCGAGGCGACGCAGACGATGCTCGAGTCGCGGGTGGTCTCGGAGTTTCCCTTGAACGATCAGGAGATCCTGCTCCGGCACCTGCACCGGACGGCCGGCCAGTACGTGGCCGAGTACCAACAACGGCAGCCCGGCACCCCGGTCCAGATCCCGGCCGCGTCCTGAGGAGGCATCGGTGCCCACGCTGCCCCCCGAGTTCTCCGACCTCGAGCCGTTCGCCGAGTGGAGCCTGCGCACCGAGGCGGAGCGCTACGCCAAGCGGCACTCGAGCTCGATGGAGGAGATGCAGGCGTTCTACGACGCGGCGTTCCCGCGCATCGAGGATGCGTACACCTACCTCAACCAGTTCGAGCTGAACGCGCTGCCGGAGGACGCCACGCACCTGTTGTGGCTGTACTACTCGTTGATCAACGTCACGTTCCCGGTCGAGGTGTGGCGTCAAGCCCGCGTGCCCGACAGCGGTGCGGCAAGCCTCGACCTGGTGGTCGAACCGGCGGTCTGACCTTCTCGCGTTCTCGGCGCCGCCGCGGCTAGCTCGACGGGCGTTCGACGTCGAGGACGACCTTGCCGATGGCGCGGCCGTCGGCGACGTAGCGGAGGGCGGCGGCCGCCTCGTCCAGCGGGAAGCTGGCGCCGATGTGGGGCTCGGCGCGGTGCGCGGCGAGGAGCGCGAGGAGCTCGTCCTCGTTGCGGCGCATCTCCTCGGGGGCATGGGTGGCGAAGGCGAGGAACTGGAAGCCGAGGATCTGCACGCCCTTCAGGAGCACGAGGTTGAGCGGGATGCGGGGGATCTCGCCCGCGGCGTACCCGACCGTGACGAACCGGCCGCCCCAGCGCAGCGACCGCAGCGCGGGTTCGGAGAGCGTGCCGCCGACGGGGTCCACCACGACGTCGGCGCCGTCGGGGAGCGCCTCCTTCAGCGCCTGCCGGAGGTCACCGGCCCTGTGGTCGACGAGCGTGGTCGCCCCGTGGGCCTTCGCCACCTCCAGCTTCTCGGGCGACGACGCCACCGCCGTCACGGCCCCGCCGAGCAGCGCGCCGAGCTGGACGGCCGCCAGGCCGACCCCGCCGCCGGCCCCCAGCACGACCAGCTCTTCGCCCGGCTGGAGGCCGGCCACCGACCGCAGCACGTGGTACGCGGTGCGGTGCGCCACGCCGAACGCGGCGGCCTGGCGGGCGTCGACCCCCGGCGGGATGCGGGCCAAGGTCTCGGCCGACGTGACCGCCTCCTCGGCGAACGCGCCGACCATCCCGGTCGCGAAGACGCGGTCGCCAACGCCGACGCCCGTGACGCCGTCGGCCACCTCCAAGACCTCGCCGGCGAACTCGCTACCGGGCACGAACGGCGTCGGCACGGAGGCCTGGTACTGGTCGGCGATCAGCAGCACGTCGGGGTAGTTCACCGCCGCGGCCTGCACGCGGACCCGCGCCTGACCGGGCCCGAGCGGCGGCGGGGGGAAGTCCTCCACCCGCACCACCTCCGGGGGCCCGTAGGCGTGGCAGACCGCGGCCCGCACAGCTACCGGCCCTTCCAGACCGGCGCCCGCTTCTCCACGAACGCCTTGGCCCCTTCCTGGGCGTCCTCGCTGCCGAACACCAGCGGCTGCAGCTCGCGAAGGCGCTCGGTGGCGCGGGCGTGGTCGGTCACGCCCAGCCGCACGAGCTCCTTGGTGGCGGCCACCCCGAGCGGGCCGTTGGCGGCGATCCGCTCGGCGAGGTCCAGGGCCGCGGGCAGCACCCCGTCGGGCGGCACGACGGCGTTGACCAGGCCGAGGGCGTAGGCCCGCTCGGCGTCGATGGTGTCGCCGGTGAGCGCGATCTCCATGGCGACGGCCAGCGGCACCCGGGTGCCGAGGAACGTGCCGCCGCCCGCGGCGAACAGGCCCCGCTGGACCTCCGGCAGCCCGAACCGGGCCTCGGACGAGGCGACGATGACGTCGCAGCCGAGGAGCAGCTCGAAGCCGCCGGCGACCGCGGTGGCGTTGGCGGCGCCGACGATCGGGACGGTCACCTCGCCCTGGATCAACCGGAAGAAGCCCCTCGTCGCCTCGCTGTCGCGGAAGTGGCCGTCCCCGCTGGCGAACGCGCGCAGGTCCATGCCGGCGCAGAAGGCGCGGTCGCCGGTGCCGGTGAGCACGACGGCCCGGATCTCCGGGTCCGACTCGGCTTCGTCCATCGCCGCCGCGATGCCGCGCATCAGCGCCGGATTGAGCGCGTTGCGCGCCTCGGGTCGGTTGAGGCGGGCGACGAGGACGTTGCCCCGTCGCTCCCGCACCAGCTCGTCGCTCATCCGTTGTAGTCCGTGGTCTCGGCGAGCTCCGCCGCCCCCTTCATGAGGTCGAGGACGATGGGGCCGAACATCTGGAGCTTCTCGTCGTCGCCGGCCCGCTGGTAGCCCTGTTCGAGCACCACCCCAAGCTTCCACTTGGCCAGCACGAGGTAGTAGTCGAGGTCGTCGACCTGTCGGCCGGACACCTCGGCGTAGTGCTGGACGATCTCGTCCTTCGACGGCATGCCGGTCAGGTCGACGTAGCTGGCGAACGCGTCGTCGATCGCGTTCGTGTCCTCGGGCCAACCCTGCACGACCCAGGCGAGATCGAGCTTGGGATCGCCGACCGTGCCCATCTCCCAGTCGACGATGGCGGCGAGGCGCGCCGGCGAGCCGTGCTCGAACATGACGTTGGCGAACTGGTAGTCGCCATGCATGAGGCCGGGGATGAAGTCGATCGGCCGATGCGCGCGCAGCCAGGCCGCCGCCACGTCGAAACCGGGCAGCTCGCGGCCCTTGATGCGCTCGAGGAACGCCGTCCACCGGTCGACCTGGCGGTCGTGGAAGCCGTCGGGACGACCGAGGTCGTGCAGGCCGCGGGCCTTCCAGTCGACGTTGCCGAGCAGCGCGACGCCCTCGACGAGCTGGTAGGCGAGGCCCCTGCGCGCCTCGAGGTCGGTGTCGAACGGCGCCGGCCACTTCCCCATGGTGCTCATCGGCGACCAGCCGTCGACGAAGCCCATCAGGTAGAACGAGCGGCCCAGCACCGACTTGTCGGCGCACATGCCCAGGGCCGGCGTGCACGGCACGTCCGTGCCGTCGAGGGCCTCGATGATGCGCCACTCGCGGAGGATGCCCTCGTCCCGGCTCTCGGGGGCGGTCGGCGGCGGGATGCGCAGCGCCCCGTGCAGCTCGCCGCGGCGGACCTCGTAGATCTCGTTCTGCGAGCCCCCCGACACGTAGCTGACCTCGACCGGTTCACCCTTGCCCGTCGCGAGTCCCTGCTCGTCCATCCAGGTCGCGAGGCGGTCGACGTCGATCACAGGTTGCCCACCTCGTGCTCGAGGTACTCGGCGAAGCGGGCCCGGGCGGCATCCAGCTTCTTCGGGATCCACTCGGTGGGCCAGACGTCGTCGCTCGGCTTGTAGTCCCGGAGCACCTGGCGGGCGACCGTGACCTTGTGGACCTCGGTCGGTCCGTCGGCGAGGCCCATGACGCCGGCCCCGTGGATCATTCCGAAGAACGGCAACTCGTTGGTGGTGCCGAGGGCGCCGTGCACCTGCATCGCCCGCCAGGCGATGTCGTGCAGCACGGTCGGCATCACGACCTTGGCCGTTGCGATGTCCTTGCGGACCCGCTTGTAGTCGTTGTACCTGTCGATCTCCCACGCCGTGTAGAGCACGAACAGCCGGAACTGCACGAGCTGGGCGTACGAGTCGGCGATGTAGCCCTGCACGAACTGCTTGTCGGCGAGGAGGCTGCCCTGGGTCTCGCGGCTGAGGGCCCGCTCGCACATCATGTCGAGCGCCTTCTGCGCCAGGCCGATCGTCCGCATGGCGTGGTGGATGCGGCCGCCGCCCAGGCGGGTCTGGGCAATGACGAAGGCCTGGCCCTCGCCGCCGAGCAGCGCGTCCTCCGGCACCCGCACGTCGTCGTAGTGGATGAGGGCGTGGGAGCCCTCGTTCAGCGGCTCGCCGTACAGGCCCATGTTGCGGACGATGTTGACCCCGGGCGTGTCGGTCGGCACCAGGAACATGGACATGCCCTTGTACGGGCTCACGTCGGGGTTGGTCACCGCCATGACGATCATGAACGAGGCGGTCTTGGCGTTCGACGAGAAGAACTTCCAGCCGTTGATCACCCACTCGTCGCCGTCCTTGACCGCTTGGGTCTTGAACATCGTCGGGTCGGCGCCCGCGTGCGGCTCGGTCATCGAGTAGCACGAGAACATCTCACCGTCGAGCAGCGGCTGGAGGTAGCGCTGCTTCTGCTCGGGCGTGCCGTAGTGGGCGATGATCTCGGCGTTGCCGGTGTCGGGCGCCTGGCAGCCGAACACGATCGGGGCCCACTGCGACCGGCCGAGGATCTCGTTGAGCAGCGCCAGCTTGAGTTGGCCGTAGCCCTGGCCGCCGAGCTCGGGGCCCAGGTGGGTGGCCCACAGGTCCTGGCGCCGCACCTCGGCCTTCAGCGGGTCGACGACCTTGCGCCGGGTCTCGTCCAGCGGCACGAACTGCTCGTGCGGCCACAGCAGGTCGAGGGGCTCGACCTCTTCGCGGACGAACTCGCTGGCCCAGTCCAGCTTGCGCTGGAACTCGGGCTCGGTCTCGAAGTCCCACGCCATCGTTTCCCTCCCTGGTCAATGGCAGAATAGAATTCTGACTGTGGAGAACACAATTGCGGGCCCGCCGCGCGACGTGGCGGATCGCATCGCACGGCAGACGTTGTCCAAGCGCGGTGCCGACTACGCGTCCGAGGTGCGACGGCTCCTGGACGCGGCGCTGGCCGTCATGCGGCGCTGCGGCACCACGTCGCACCCCCGCGTCGCGGACATCGTGGCCGAGGCCGGCCTGTCCAACGACGCCTTCTACCGCCACTTCCCGTCCAAGGACGCGCTGGTGGCCGCGCTCCTCGAGGACGGCGCCGAGCGCCTCACGAGCTACTTGGACCACCAGATGGCCAAGGAGAATACGCCGGAGGGCAAGGTCCGGCGTTGGGTTGAAGGCGTGCTGTCGCAGGCCGAAGGGGACATCGCCGCCACAACCCTCGCCGTGCTGTGGAACGGCGGCGGCGTCAGCGAGGGGCCCGGATCGGGCCGCCACCCGGCCAGCGCACCCTTGGCGCAGCTGCTCATCGAGCCGCTGGGGGCGCTGGGCAGCGTCGATCCCGCCCTCGATGCGTCGCTCGCGGCGCACGCCGCTCTTGGCAAGCTGTCGGACTACCTGTGGGAACGAGCCCAGCCGACCCCCGCCGAGGTCGAGCACATCACGGAGTTCTGCCTCACCGTTGTGAACAGGCGGAAGCCGACGTCACGACGGAAGACGTGACATCGGCCCGCACGGCCACGACCAGTTCGCAGGGGGCGCTACCCGAGCGTGGGGATCACCTGGGGGAGGTCGAGCGTCGTGCGGATCCCCGGGGCCGCGGCGCAGACGACCGGGACGGCGTTGACGGCCCGGTTCGCCGTGTAGGCCGGGGTCGTGGCCGCCATCCGCTCCGGGGGTATCGGGAAGCGCATGTCGATGTCGAGTGGCGCGTCGCCGTCGACCGTGACCCGCCAGCCGGTGGGCAGGAGGTCCCACGCGGGATCGAGGTCGGTGGAGCAGTACCAGATGGCCCGGAAGCGCAGCAGCGGCCGGCCGCCTCGCCTGCCCGCCACCGTCAGCCGCTGCGCGGCGACGCTGCCGGCCTCCAGCTTGCCGGCGGCGATCTCGACCGTGTGGCGGGCCACGGCGACCTCCCCGCTCGCGTCCAAGGCGTCGAGCGGGAGCGAGAGCGCCTCTGCGAGCAGTTGCAGGGACGGGCCGTGCGCGACCCGGAGGTGGGACAGCCGCCGCTCGTCGAAGGCGGTGGGCGGCTTCCCGAAGCCCATTACGTTGAACAACAGGTCGGGGGAGTTGCGCCGGGCGAGGTCGGCGAACTCGTCGATCGTCAGGCAGTCGAGCCGCCGCTGGATCGACGCCAGCACCAGTGGGAGGGCCTCGGAGATGAACCCGGGGCTGCTGCCCGTGCTGTGGATCGACGTCCGGCCCCGGGCGCACGCCGCCTCGACTCGCTCGCGCGCCGCGGGGTCGAGGCTCTCGGCGCGGTGGAACTCGCCCCGGGTGGTCACGATGTTCGCGCCCGACTCCAGCAGCCGGCACACCTCGTCGAAGTCGCACTTGGCCGGCATGTAGAGCACGCAGTCGGCCCCGAGGCCGACGATCTCCTCGATGTCGTCGGTGGCCACGACGCCGACTGGGTCGAGCCCGCACAGCTCGCCGGCGTCGCGCCCGGCCTTGGCGGGCGAGTAGACGTACGCGCCGGCGAGGTCGTAGCGAGGGTGCTCGACGACGGCCCGCAGCGCGTAGGTGCCGATGTTCCCGGTGGCCCACTGGACCACCCGGTAGCGCGGTGCGTCGCTCGCCGTCCCGTCGGCGCCGCTCGGGAGGCTCAGGGGATGACCAGTGGCCGGGGCTCGAAGAAGTCGACGATCTCGGCCAGGGGCACGAACTGGTCGGCGCCGGCGACGAACAGCCACACGTCGTCCGAGCCACCGGGGGCCACCGACACCAACCACGCGGCGTCGACCCGGCGGCCGTGCGACAGCGCCAGGGTGACCTCGCGACCTTCCAGTGCCCGCAACTCCTCGAGTCGTGTCGTGCTCATTGGCGTACCTTCGGCACGCCAATAAGCACATCGCCGCTTCGCGGCGATAGGGCACTGTGCTCATGGTTCGCTCGCACTTCGTGCTCGCTCACAGCGTCACCCCCCGGGGCCCCTTCCCAAGGAGAACCGTACTCTCCGATACAGAGACGAACAATACCGAATCAGGGAGTCGAGGCCTCGCCCTCCGCGAGCGACGCCTTGTAGAGGACGTTCTCTGCCAGCCGCATGTGCGCGGCGTCTACGAGCCTGCCGTCGCGCCCGATCGCCCCCACGCCGCTGGCCTCGGCGCTCCGGTACGCCTCGATGGCGGCCCGCGCATCCCGCACCTCCTCGGGCGTGGGGGAGAACACCTCGTTGGCGATGGCGATCTGGTCGGGGTGGATCGCCCACTTGCCGTCGAAGCCGAGCAGGCTGGCGTGGACGGCGCTGCGCCGGTAGCCGTCCGGGTCGCGGTAGGCGGGGTAGGGGGCGTCGATGGCGTCGACGCCCGCGATCCGGGCGGCGGTGACGACCTGGGCGCGGGCGAAGTGCCAGAAGTCCCCCGGGTACTCGGTCACCGGGCCGAAGTTGCCGTCGACCCGGGCCCGCAGCGACGCGGACAGGTCGCCGGCGCCGAAGATCAACGCCTCGAGGCGCTCGCTCGCCCGGGCGATCTCCACGGCGTTGGCCAGGCCCTCGGCGTCCTCGATCAGCACCTCGAGCGCGATCCGCCGCTCGAGCCCGAGCCTCGCTTCCAACTGGGTGAGGAGGACGTCGTACCACCAGACGTCGCGGGCCGAGCGCGCCTTCGGCACGATGAGCACGTCCAGCGCCTCGCGGGCGCCGGTGACCATCTCGATCACGTCGCCGTGGCACCAGGGCGTCTCCAGGCCGTTCACGCGGACGGCGCGGACCGTCCGGCCCCAGTCCAGCTCGGTGAGCGCGGACACGGCCGTGGCCCGGGCGCCCTCCTTGGCGACGGGCGCGCACGCGTCCTCGAGATCGAGAAACACGAGGTCGGCCCCCGATCTCGCCGCCTTCTCGCACATGCGCTCGCTGCTGGCCGGGCTCGCCAGCTCCGATCGCCGGGCCCGCGGTGCGTACATGTCAGATGATGCCCGCGGCCCGCAGGGCGGCGATGCGGTCCGGGTCGACGCCGAGCAGGCCGCCGAAGACGGCGTCGTTGTCGGCGCCGAGCGCACGCCCGAGGTGCTCGACCCGGCCCGGCGTGTCGGTCAGGACCGCGACCGGCGCCTGCACGGTCGTCGGCCCCAGGTCGGGATCGTCGACGGTGACGAAGGTGCCCCGGGCGCGCAGGTGCTCGTCCTCGACGAGCTGCTGCGCGTCGTAGACGGGCGCCGCCGCCACCTCCGCCGCCTCGAAGACCCGCATGGCCTCGTCGAGCGTGCGCTCGCCGACCCACTTGGCGACGAGCGTGTCGAGCTCGACGGCGCGGTCCCGGCGGCGGACCGGGTCCACGTAGGCGGGGTCGTCGGCCAGGTCGGGCCGGTCGATCGCCCGGAACAGGCGCACCGCGATACTCGGCGACGCGCTGGAGATCGCCAGCCAGTGGTCGTCGGCGGTGCGGTAAGCGTTGCGGGGCGCGCTGGCGTCGAGGCGGTTGCCCGCCCGTTGCGTGATGACGCCGAGCTGGTCGAAGGCGAGCGTCTGCGTCTCGATCAGGCGGGCCAGGGGCTCGATCAGGTTGACGTCGACGAGCTGCCCGCCGCCGCCGTGGACGTCGCGGTGGTAGAGGGCCATGATCACCGCGTAGGTAGCGGCGAGGGCGGCGACCCCGTCGGCCAACATGAACGGCGGCAGTGTGGGCGGCCCGTCGGGCTGTCCGGTCACGTGGGCGAACCCGCTCATCGCCTCGGCCAGCGTCCCGTAGCCGGGCCGGTCGCTCTTGGGCCCGCCCCGGCCGTAGCCGCTGACGTGGAGCATCACGATGCGGGGATGGGCCCCGTGGACCGACTCGTAGTCGACGCCCCATCGCGCCAGGGCGCTCGGGCGGTTGGCGACGATGAAGACGTCGCTGACGTCGAGCAGCCGGTGGAGCAGCTCCTGCCCCTCCGGCTGGCGGAGGTCGAGCGTGACGCAGCGCTTGTTGCGGCTCACGCTCTTCCAGGCGAGGCCGATGCCGTCGCGGCGGTCGCCCCACGTGCGCATCGGATCGCCGGAGCCCGGCTGCTCCACCTTGACGACCTCGGCGCCGAACTCGCCGAGGGTGGTCGCCACCATCGGCCCGGCGGCGAGCGTCGCCGCCTCCACGACGCGCAGCCCGTGCAGCGGGCCCCGACCGTCAGGCACGTCAGCCACCGCGCGAGGCCGCGGGCCGGTCGAGGCCGAGGTGGTCGCGCAACGTCTGGCCCGTGTACCGGTCGCGGAACACCCCGCGGCGCTGCAGCTCGGGGACCACCAGCCGGACGACGTCCTCGTAGGCGCCGGGCACATGCGTGGCGGCGATCACGAAGCCGTCGCAGGCGTCGCCGTCGAACCACTCCTCCATCTGGTCGGCGACCTCGGGGCCTGTGCCCACGAAGCGGGGGCCCTGGAGGAGCGTGGCCCGATGGCCGGCGAGGTCGGCCAGGGTGACCGTGTCGCCGATGTGCTGGCGGAGGTTCTGGACCAGCCCCCGGATGCCCGACACCGACTCGATGAGCTCGTCGGTGATGGGGGCGTCGAGCTCGAGGCCGGAGAAGTCGTAGTTCATCAGCTCGGACAGCAGCGTCAACGACGCCTTCGGGTCGACGAGCTCGTCGAGGAAGAGCTGCTCGCGCTCCTCCGCGTGCGCCCGCGACTCGCCGATCACGGTGTAGGCCATGGGCAGCATCTTGACCTGCGCAGGATCGCGGCCGCGCTCGGCGATGCGCTCCTTCTGGTCCTTGTAGTGCGACCGGGCGACGTCGATGTTGGGGTCGCCGGTGAAGATGAGCTCGGCCCAGCGGGCCGCGAAGTCCCGGCCCCGGCCCGACGAGCCCGCCTGAAGCAGGACCGGCCTGCCCTGCGGCGATCGGGGGACTGTGAGCGGGCCGCGGACGCGGAACCAGTCGCCTGCGTGGTTGAGCTCGTGCACCTTGTCGGGGTCGGCGAAGACGCCACTGGCCCGGTCGAGCACGAGGGCGTCGTCCTCCCACGTGTCCCACAGTCCCGTCGTGGCATCGAGGAACTCGTCGGCGCGGTCGTAGCGCGCCTCGTGATCGAGGTGGTGCTCGACCCCGTAGTTCTGGGCCTCGCCATCGTTCACGGACGTGACGACGTTCCAGGCCGCACGACCCCCCGACAGGTGGTCGAGGGTGGCGAACGTGCGGGCGACGTGGAACGGCGTGTAGTAGGTCGTCGAGTAGGTCGCCCCCAGGCCGATGTGGCGGGTGGCAGCGGCGACGACCCCGAGCACGATGCTCAGGTCGAGCTTCACCGGGCGAGCGCCCAGCCGCACGGCGTCGGCTACCGACCCGGCGTAGATGCCGGGCATGGCCAGGCGGTCGTCGAAGAACATCATGTCGAAGCACCCGTCTTCGAGGGTGCGGCCGAGCTTCTGGTAGAAGCCCGGCGTGAGGAAGCCGTGCTCCGTCGCCGGATGGCGCCACGACCCGGCGTAGACGGTGACGTTGCCGGCCTGCATGAAGCCCACCAGGGACATCTGCCGACGCGTCACGAGGCTCACCGTCCCGCCGCGGCGACGGCATGGCGGGCGCGTCGCCGGAAGCCCTCGAGCTTCTCGTCGGGCGTGCGCACCCGCGTGCTGCGGGACACGGTCGACACGTCGTGCCCGGCGGCACGCCGCCGGAGGGCGCCGACCGTCGCCTCCTCCTTCGGCACGTGGGCGAAGGGGTCGAACGAGTACCACCGCATGGCGTTCTCGTGGGTGATCCTGCGGACCTCGTCGTCCGGCGCGGCGTTCGCCGCGAACACGGCGTCCAGCTCCTCGGGTGCGGTCGGCCACATGGAGTCGCTGTGCGGGTAGTCGGCCTCCCAGGCGATGTTGTCGACGCCGATGCGCGCCCGTAGCTCGACCCCGATCGGATCGCTGATGAAGCAGGTGAGGAAGTGCTGGCGGAACACCTCGCTCGGCAGCCGCCCGCCGAAGTCCTGCAGCGTCCAGGCGTGGTGCATCTCGAACGTCCGGTCGATGCGGTCGAGGAAGTAGGGAATCCACCCGGTTCCGCCCTCGGACAGTGCCACGCGCAGGTCGGGGTAGGTCTTGAGCACCCGTGACCACAGCAGGTCGGCCGCCGCGGACTGGATGTTCATCGGCTGCAGCGTGATCATCACGTCCGGGGGCGAGTCGACCGCCGGGATCGTCAGCCGGCCGGACGAGCCGAGGTGGATCGACAGCACCGTGCCGGTGTCGCAGCACGCCCCCCACACCGGGTCCCAGTACTCGTCGTGGAAGCTCGGATAGCCGAGGGCGGCGGGGTTCTCGGTGAAGCTCAGCGAGTGGCAGCCCTTCGGCGCGACCCGGCGCACCTCGGCTGCCGTCAGCTCGGCGTCCCAGATCACCGGGACCGCCATGGGGATGAAGCGGCCCGGGTAGGCGCCGCACCACTCGTCGATGTGCCAGTCGTTGTAGGCGCGCACCAGCGCCAGCGACAGCTCGGGATCGTCGGACGCGAACACCCGCGCCGTGAACGTCGGGAACGACGGGAAGTTCATCGAGGCGAGCACCCCGCCCGCGTCCATGTCCTTCACCCGCTCGTGGACGTCGTAGCAGCCGGGCCGCACCTCGTCGAGGCTCTGCGGCTCCATGCCGTACTCCTCCTTGGGGCGGCCGGCGACGGCGTTGAGGGCGGCGGTCTCCATGGCCACGTCGCCGAACGTCCAGACGTCGTTGCCCTCCGGGGTGCGCACGAGCTTCGGGGCCCGGTCGAGGTACTTGGCGTCGAGGTGGTTGACGAACAGGTCGGGCGGCTCGATCAGGTGGTCGTCGACGCTGACGAGGATGAGGTCATCTGCTTCCACGACGGGCCCCTCCGAGAACCTCATTTGCAGTATTGTAGAAGGAGGTTAGCAGCCCTGTCACGCAGGCCGAAGGAGCGCACCATGGCCCGTCATCGCACCCCGCAGCCGCCCGTTCACGTCCGGAGCGCCCGCATGCTCGACGTGGACAAAGGCGAGCTGGTGGAGCCGGGGGAGCTGCTGATCGAGGGCCAGCGGATCGTCGCGGTGGCGCCGAGCGCGGTGCCGGAGGACGCGGTCGTGGTCCACCTCGGCGACCTGACGTTGCTTCCGGGGTTGATGGACATGGAGGTGAACCTGCTGCTGGGCGGGCCCGACCACCGCAGCCCGCTGAACGCGGTCCAGGACGACCCGGCGGTGCGCACGCTGCGGGCGGTGGCCAACGCGCGCCGGACCCTGCGGGCGGGGTTCACGACGGTGCGGAACCTGGGGCTGTTCGTCCAGACCGGCGGCCTGCTGCTCGACGTAGCCCTGCGCAAGGCGATCGACCTCGGCTGGATCGAGGGGCCGCGGGTCGTCCCGGCGGGTCACGCGATCACGCCCACGGGCGGGCACCTCGACCCGACGATGTTCCAGGCGTTCGCCCCGCACGTCATGCCGCTGACGGTCGAGGAGGGCATCGCCGACGGCGTCAGCCAGGTGCGCCGCGCCGTGCGGTACCAGATCAAGCACGGGGCGCAGCTGATCAAGGTGTGCGCGTCCGGCGGCGTGATGTCGCACACGGGCCCCGCCGGCGCTCAGCAGTACTCCGACGACGAGCTGCGCACGATCGCCGACGAGGCCCACCGGGCGGGGCTGAAGGTGGCGGCCCACGCCCACGGCGACGACGGCATCCGGGCGGCGATCGAAGCGGGCATCGACTGCATCGAGCACGGCTCGCTCATGAGCGATGCGACGCTCGACCTGATGATCGAGCGCGGCACGTTCCTGGTGCCGACCACCTACCTCGCAGACGGGATGGACGTCTCGCACGCGGCGCCCGAGCTGCAGGCCAAGGCGGCGGAGGTGTTCCCACGCGCCAAGGAGACGATCCGCAAGGCGGTCGAGCGCGGGGCGCGCATCGCGTGCGGCACGGACGCGCCGGCCATCCCGCACGGTCAGAACGCCAAGGAGCTGCTCGCTCTCGTCGATCGCGGCATGACGCCGCTCCAGGCGATCCGGGCGGCGACCACCGTGTCGGCCGAGCTGATCGACGCCGACGACCGCGGCCGCCTCGAGCCCGGCCTCCTCGCCGACGTCATCGCCGTTCCTGGCGATCCCCTGGCGGACATCGGCGTGACCGAGGACGTCCGGTTCGTGATGAAGGGCGGCGAGGTGTACCGCAACGACTCGGGCGCCGCGTAGGACCGCGGGTCAGGCCGCCGGTCCGGCGCCGATGCCGTGGATCAGGAGCTCCCACAGGTCCTCGTCGCCACTCCCGTCGCGGATCGACGTGCCGCTGATCGTCGTCGAGAACGCGTTGAAGCTGATGGCCTGGATGAGGATGCCGGCGATCCGCCGGTGGGGGAGGTCGGGGCGGATGGCACCGGCCTGCGCCGCCTCGTCGAGCAACTCCTCGAGCAGCGACACGAGCGGAACGTAGGCCCGGGACGCCTCCTTCGGGTGATCGGTGAGGAGCTGCTGGGCGAAGGCGCCCATTGCGGGGTTTGGGCCCTTCTTCGGGGCGCGACCCTTGGGTGCGGGCCGGCACACCTGGTAGTACTCGACCGCGAAGCGATGGAGGCGGTCGAGGGGGTCGTCCTCCTTGGCGATGACCTCGCGCAGGTGCTCGGCAGTCGAGCGCACCGACTCCTCGAACAGCGCGAGCAGGAGCTCGTGCTTCCCGGCGAAGTACTGGTAGAAGCTCCGGAGCGACTGGCCCGACCGCTCGACCACTTCCTGGACGGTGAAGTCCTTGGTCGACTCGCTGTACATGAACTCGAGCGCCGCGTCGAGGAAGCGCTGCACACGCTTCTCGGCGCGCGACCGAGCCGGGTCGAGCGACCGAGCCACGGCCAGCTCCCGCCAGCTGCCGGGATGAGCGGTCGCCGCGGCCTCGGCCGCAGGTTCGTTTCGCGCCATGGGCCCAGCGTACTCGGCGGTAACGAAACGCCGCGCCATTGGAGAGGATCGATCGCGATTTTCAAGAGGGGTGCTTTCGTGCGTCCGCCATGCAGCGCGGTTCTCGCAATCCGAGAACAGCGTTCTGCTAGCCTTGTCGCATGGGCGACCTCCCGGCCCGCACTCTCGACGGCGACCACGACGAGGTCCGGCGCGCACACGGCTACCACGTCCTCCAGGTCAAGGAGGTCGTCCAGGAGACCCACGACACGCGGTCGTTCGTGCTCGACGTCCCCGCTGAGCTGGCCGACACCTTCCGGTACCGGGCGGGTCAGTTCTGCACGTTCCGGGTCCGCATCGGCGGCGAGCAGCTCCTGCGGTCCTACTCGATGTCGAGCGCTCCGGAGACCGACCGTGACCTCACGGTGACCGTCAAGCGTGTCGAGGGCGGTCTGGTCTCCAACTGGTTCAACGACGAGGTGGCGGCGGGCGACGTCCTCGAGCTCACCAGGCCGGCCGGCGTCTTCTGCGTGCGCGGCGGCTCCCGCCCTGTGGTGGCGTTCTGCGGCGGCAGCGGCATCACACCGGTCATGTCGATCGCCAAGAGCGTGCTGGCGACGACGGGCCGGTCCGTGCGGCTGCTCTACGCCAATCGCGACCGCGCGTCGGTGATCTTCGACGAGGACCTGCGGTCGTTGGGGGCGCGCCATACCCGCCGCCTCGACGTGCGCCACCACTTCGACAGCGACGGCGGCTTCCTCGACGCGGGCGCCGTCGCCGAGTTCACCGGGTCCGCCGCCCCCGGCCTCGACGCCGACTTCTACATCTGTGGGCCGGGACCGTTCATGCAGCTGGTCGAGGCGACGCTGCACGACGCCGGTGTCGATCCTGCGCGCATCTCGATCGAGCGCTTCGACGCCGCCGGTGAGCCCGCCGGCACCGTCCCCGCCGCTCCCGCGGGCGACGACGCCGAGGTGCCCGACTCGGTGACCGTGATCCTCGCCGGCAAGAAGGTCACCATCGGCTACCAGCCGGGCGACACCGTGCTGGAGACCGCTCGCCGCGGTGGGCTGCAGGCTCCGTTCTCCTGCGAGGCCGGCAACTGTGCCACCTGCATGGCCATCCTGCGCGAGGGTTCCGCCGCCATGCGGGCCAACAACGCGCTGACTCCCGACGAGGTGGAGGAAGGGTGGATCCTGACGTGCCAGGCGCTTCCCGAGGGTCGCACCGTCACCGTCGAGTACGAAGCGTTCTAACCCGTCTGGCGAGGCAACACGGTCCGGCGGGACGGCCGCGAGGCAATACGGTCCGGGGGCTGGTCCTCATTGCCTCGGGCTGCCGCCAGCGGACTCTATTGGCTCACGTGTTGCGGCCGCCGTTGACGCCGATGACCTGCCCGGTGATGTAGCCGGCATCGTCGGAGACCAGGAACCCGCACGCGGCGGCGATGTCGTCGGGCCGCCCGGGCCGTCGCACCGGCGTCATCTCGGCGATGCGGTCGACGCTCGTCCCGAGGCGGCCCTCCTCCTCAGACGCCCGGAGCATCGGCGTGTCGATGAAACCCGGCGGGATGGTGTTCACCGTGATGCCCCTTGGGCCGAACTCGAGCGCCAGCGCCTTGGTGAAGCCGATGAGCCCGGCCTTGGACGACACGTAGTGCACCATGAACTGCTGCCCGCCCTGCGCGCTCGACGACGAGATGTTCACGATCCGGCCCCAGCCCGCGTCGATCATGTCCGGTAGCACCGCCTGAGTGCAGTAGAAGGGGCCGTTGAGGTTCACGGCGATGATCCGGTCCCACTCCTCGTCGGTGATCTTCAGGAACGGCGTGAAGCCTGGCAGTCCGGCGTTGTTGACGAGCACGAGCACCGGTCCGAGCGCGTCCCGCACGCGCTGCACGGCGTCGTTCACCCGCCCGCGGTCGGACACGTCCACGCCGCAGGCGACCGCCTCGTGGCCCTTCTCGCGCAGCGCGTCGGCCACGGTCTCGGCGGCCGCCTCGTTCAGGTCGAGGATCGCGACGGCGTGCCCGTCCTCGGCCAGCCGTTGGGCGATGGCGCGCCCGATCCCGGACCCGGCACCGGTCACGATCGCGGTTCGTCGTGCGCTCATGTGTGCGCTCATGTGACGGTCTCCTCCTGCATGGCAACGAGCTGCCCGTCCCGGAGCTGCTGGCGCAGCCGGAACTTCTGGATCTTGCCGGACGGCGTGCGGGGGAACTCCCGTACCTCGTAGAGGGACTCCGGCCACTTCTGGCGGGCCAGCCCGGCGGCGGCGAGGTGCGTGCGCACATCGTCGAGCGTCGTAGCCGGCACCCCGGCACGCACCTGGAACACGGCGGCCGCGTGCTCGCCGAGGCGTTCGTCGGGTGCGGCGACGACGGCGACCTCGGCGACGCCGTCCATGCGCAGCAGGAGCTCCTCCACCTCCTGGGCGCTGACGTTCTCGCCGCCGCGGATGATGATGTCCGACACGCGATCGGTGATCGTGAGGTAGCCGTCGTCGTCGAGCACGCCGACGTCGCCCGTCCGGTACCAGCCGTCGTCGTCGAACACGGCTGCGGTGAGGTCGGGGTCTGTGTACCCGACGAAGCAGTCGGGGCCCCGGCTCAGGATCTGCCCGTCGGGGTCGAGGCGCACCTCGACGCCCGGCAACGGGTGGCCGTCGGTGGTGAGCCGCTTGGTCTCGGGGTCGTCGAGCAGTGACCCGGTGATGGAGGGGTGCTCGGTGCTGCCGTAGGAGCGGAACACCTTGATCCCGAGGCGCGTCGCCCGTTCGGTGACCGCGACCGGGACGGTCGACCCGCCGAGCCCGGCGAAGGGCATCAGCGCCAGGTGCTCGTCGCTGAAGTCGGGATGGTCGAGGAGGCTGGTCAGGAAGTAGGTCGCGCCGCCCCCGACGCTGAGGCCCTCGTCGAGCATCATGCGCAGCACCTCGCCGGGGTCCCAGACGTCGATCAGGTTGACGGGCCGCGGGCGCAGCAGCGGCACCAGGAACGCGTTGAGCATGCCGATGAAGTGGCCGACCGGTGCTCCGGTGATCTGCGGTGGCCCGCCGCCGGGGAAGAGATGATCGAGCTGGCGGGTCTCGCAGCCGATCGTGCGGTGCGAGTGCACCACGCCCTTCGGGTCACGCGTCGTGCCGGACGTGAAGGCGACCAGCGCCGGGGTGTCGGGGTCGACGGCGGCGGGCGCCGGCATGGGTTCGGCGTCGAGCATGGCCTCGAACGGCGTCGCCCCGGCCGGCAGCTTCCCGGCGGGCGTGGCGCCCGCCACCAACCACAGCGGCTGGGGACGGCGCGACAGCAGGTCCTCGTAGGTGGCCAGGTAGTCGTTGTGGCCGAACCGGTCGGCCGTCACGATCGCCTCGGGTTCCGTCGCCCGGAGGATGTAGTCGACCTCCTTGGCGCCGTAGAAGTGCACGATCGGGACGACGACGGCTCCCAGGTAGGCGGCCGCCCAGAACGAGATGCCGGCCTCCACCCAGTTGGGGAGCTGACACGCCACGACGTCGCCCGGCCCGATGCCCCGGGAACGGAGGGCTGCCGCCAGGGAGCGCGCCGCCCGGTCGACGTCGGCGAACGTGCCCGACCACGGCCGCACCTTGGAGCGCACACGGAACCCCGCGTCGGCCATGCTCCCGAGGCCGTCGGCCACCATCGCTCCCAGCGTGGCGTCGTTCCACCAGCCCTCGGCTAGGTAGCGCTGGGCGCGCACCGGCTCGGTTGCACGCAGCTGCCACCTGTCCCGACCGACGCTGATCGGTTGCACCGGGCCCCTCCTTCCCTTCTCGTGACGCTGTCGCTCGCTCCCCTCGGCTTCCTCGGGGCTGGACGACGTAGTTTACAGTAGGAGAGAATGACGTTCTCCGCACAGACCATCCCAGCCATGACCGCGGCGGCGGCGGAGCGGTTCGGCGGCCAGCTCGCAATCGTCGATGGTGACACCCGGCTCTCGTTCGCCGAGCTGTTCGAGGAGGCCCGCACGTTCGGCGCCGCCCTCGTCGCCTCCGACATCCAGCCGGGCGAGCGGGTGTCGATCTGGGCCTTCAACAGCGTCGAATGGGTGATCGCGGCGCTGGGCCTCTGGCAGGCGGGCGCGGTGCTCGTCCCGATCAACACGCGGTTCAAGGGCGCCGAGGCCGCCGACATCCTGAGGCGCAGCCATGCCCGGGCGCTGATCACGATCACCGACTTCCTCGACACCGACTACGTCGCCATGCTGCGGGCCACCGGCATCGACCTGCCGGACCTGCGGACCATCGTTGTCGCGCAGGGCAAGGCGCCGAAGGGCACCGAGAGTTGGGCCGGCTTCCTGGCCCGTGCGACCGACGACGGCCGGGCCGAGGTCGACCGCCGCCGGGCCGCCGTCACCGCTGACGATCCGTCGGACATCCTCTTCACCTCCGGGACCACCGGCGTGCCGAAGGGCGTGGTGTCCACCCAGAGCCGCACGCTCACCGTTGCGAGGGACTGGGTCCCGATGACCGGTCTGGTGCCGGGCGACCGCTACCTCCAGGTGAACCCGTACTTCCACATGTTCGGGCTCAAATCCGGCATCCTCACGTCGCTCGCCGCGGGCGTGACGATGCTGCCGGAACCGGTGTTCGACGTGGGCCGAGCCCTGCAGCGGATCGAGCAGGAGCGGGTGACCGTCCTCCCCGGAGCTCCGACGCTCTACCAGTCGATCCTCGACTACCCGGACCGCGACAGCTACGACCTGTCGAGCCTGCGAACCGGGACGATCGGCGCTGCCGACATCCCGGTGGAGCTGATCCGGCGCATCTTCGACGAGCTGCCGTACAAGGTGATGGTCTCCGGCTACGGGCTCACCGAGGGCGGCACCGCCTGCTCCACCGCACCGGACGACGACCCCGAGACGATCGCCAGGACGGTCGGCCGGCCGCGGCCCACCTTCGAGCTGCGCTTGGTCGACCAGGATGGCAACGATGTACCCCAAGGCGAGGCGGGGGAGATCCTGCTGCGGGGCGCCAGCGTCATGCTGGAGTACCTCGACGACCCCGAGGCCACGGCCCAGGCGCTCTCGCCCGACGGCTGGCTGAAGACCGGCGACATCGGCCAGATGACCGACGCCGGTTGCCTGAAGATCGTGGGTCGGGTGAAGGACATGTTCATCGTCGGCGGGTTCAACGCCTACCCGGCGGAGATCGAGAACATCCTGCTCCGCCACCCCGATGTGCAGCGGGTGGCGGTGATCGGCATCCCCGACCGGCGCCTGGGTGAGGTCGGCATGGCGTTCGTCGTGCGCCGGCCGGGCTCCGCGGTCACCGCCGACGACATCATCGAGTGGTCGCGGGACCAGATGGCCAACTACAAGGCGCCCCGTGTCGTCGAGTTCCTCGACGAGCTGCCTCTCAACGCCACCGGCAAGGTGGTCAAGGACGCGCTGCGCGAGCGCGCCGCGAAGCGGCGTACTTGACGGCCCGGCGCGTTCTCGCGCCTGGAATGGTCGTCCTGGCGACCAGATTGGGCGCGAGAACGCGATGTCAGAGGGGGAGCGGCGCGGGGAGTTCCCGGCGCTCGAGGATGTCGTTGCCGAGCTCGCGGGTGAGCGAGCGCGTCGCCCCGAGGAGCTGCTCGAGCACGAGGACCCGCCTCACGTAGCGGTGGAGGGGGTGCTCGGTGGTGAAGCCGATGCCGGCGAGGACCTGCTGGCAGTGGCGGGCTGCGACCCGGGCACCGCGGCCGGCGGTGGCCTTGGCCATCGCCGCGGTCTGCGGCGCGTGGTCCAGCCACGCGGCGTCCAGCACGGCGACGGCCGACTCGATGGAGACGAGCGTCTCGGCGAGGCGGTGGCGTACCGCCTGGAACCGGGCGATCGGGCGCCCGAACTGGATGCGGTCGAGCGCATGTTCGCGGGCCAGCTGCAGCATGCGCCTCGACGCGCCGACCAGCTCGTGTCCCAGCGCGAGCTGCCCGAGCGCGACGGCCGCCTGCCAGTCGACCGGCCCGAGCTCGCTCGCACCATCGACCCCACCGGCCAGCTCGACCAGGCCCAGCGAGGGGTCGATGCCTTCGACCGTCCGCAGCGCGAGCGATGCGGTCCCGACCTCGACGGCGACGTGCGCCTCACCGGCGCGGCCCACGATCAGCGCCGTGTCGCGCTCGCGCAGACGTGCGGTCCCCATACCGCGTACGTCGAGCCGGCCCCCGTTCAGCGCTCCAGGAGGGCTCCACTGACCGAGCGCCGGCAGCGCCACGGCCGCCGCGTCATACCCGAGGGCGTGGGCGAGCACCCGG
Source organism: Acidimicrobiales bacterium (assembly GCA_035641315.1). Classification (GTDB taxonomy): domain Bacteria; phylum Actinomycetota; class Acidimicrobiia; order Acidimicrobiales; family VFJN01; genus DASQUK01. Next base: position 51,506 of record DASQUK010000048.1, read on the forward strand.
TCGAGCGCCGAGGACGTGGCGTTTGCCGCCCCCTGCAGCTCGAACAGCACCGACACGGCGGTGCGGGTGTCGACCGACAGCGCATCCCGCCACCCGAGCTCCTCCTGCGCCGCGTCCAGCGCGGCGCCGTTGTGGCTCTCGGTGGCGTGGCGGAGGCTCCGCTCGAACAGCTCGAGATCCTCGCCTTCGATCATGGGCGTACCTCGACTCGGCCGAAGGCCGAGGCCGTTGATCGCTTCCGGCGAAGGGCGGGTAGGGAGCGGGTGGCGCCGAGGATGCGGGCCGCTGCCGGCGCCTCTTGGCGCTGGCGGCGGTAGGGCCGCACCGCAGGCGACAGGACCCGTGAGCGGAGGGGAGCGGACGGGCGCAGCCGGCTCACTGGTCGCTCCCCAGCTCGAGCAGGCGGCGGGCGATGATGTTGCGCTGGATCTCGGCGGTGCCGCCGTAGATCGTTGCGGCGCGCGAGTAGATGAACTCGCCCCGCCAGCGCTCGCTCTCGGGGTCGTCGCCGATCGTGACCGCGGCGGGCAAAGCGTCCGCGGCGAGGTCGAACACAGCCTGCTCGGCGGTCGCGAGGAGCACCTTGTCGATCGAGGTCTCCGGTCCCAGCCCGGTTCCCGCCGCCATCCGGTGCTGCGTAGCCCGCGACCGGGCGCGGAATGCGTAGACGAGCTGGGTGACCTCGCCGAGCGCGAGCGGGTCGAGGGCGCCCGGCTCTGCGGCGTTGACGACGTCCCGCAGCCGGCGGTGCAGCCAGGCCGCCCGCTGCCAGAGGGACGTGCTCCGCTCGTAGGGGAGGAGATCCATGGCGACCGCCCAACCCTGGCCCTCTTCACCGATGGTGCGGTCGAAGGGGACGAGCACGTCGTCGTAGAAGACCTCCGAGAACTCCTTCTCGCCGTCCATGGTCTCGATGGGCCGGATCGTGATGCCGGGCGAGTCCATGTCGACGAAGAGGGCGGTGATGCCCCGGTGGGCCGATTCGAGGGAGCCGGTCCGGGTCAGCAGGACGCACCGCTGGGCGTACTGGGACAGGCTGGTCCACACCTTCTGGCCGGTCACCCGCCAGCCGTCGTCGGTGCGGACGGCGCGGCAGGTGAGCGACGCGAGGTTGCTGCCGGTGCCCGGCTCGGAGAAGCCCTGGCACCAGACCTCGTCGCCGCGCAGCAGCGGCGGCAGCATCGCCGCGGACAGCTCGGGCCGGGCGAACGTGATCACCGAAGGCCCGAGCACCTCGGGCATCGAGTAGAGGCCGGGTTCCACCAGGTCCCGCGCCGTGACCGCCTCGCTCAGGTAGGCGCGCAGGAGCGTCGACCCACCGAACCCGCCGACGTGCTCCGGCCAGCCCCAGCGGGCCCAGCCGGCGTCGAACGCGAGGCGCCGCACCTTGGCGATCTGGGCCATCTTCTGGTCGAGCGTGCCTCTGCCGTCGAAGGCGGTGGCGAGCTCGTCGGCGTGCTCGTCGAGCCAGTCATCCAGCGACTTGCGGAAGGCGTCGAGCTCCATGGCTCCGGTCACCGGGTGTTACCCGGCGGGCTGGGCGGTCGGCTCGGGGCGCCGCGGGTCGTGCGCCTTGCCGGAGTCGGCGCCTCCGTGGCGGCGGAGGAACGTCATCGACCGCGTCTCGAGGCGCCAGCCGTTCTCGGTGCGGACGTAGGTGTCGGTGTACCAGCCCATACGCATGTCGTGGCTGGTCTGGTCCACGAACAGCAGCGGCTGGGCGCCGCTGCCCTTGTCGCCGTCGAGCTCTAGGAGAGGCGTGCCCGTCAGGTACAGGCCCTTGGGCGCAGCCTCCACGAGGGACGGGAAGTCCTGCAGCACGTAGGTGGCGCCGAAGGCGCTGTAGGTGCCGTCGGGCGTGAAGACCTCGTCGATGATGGTCTGGATGTCCTTCTGCGTCATCTTGACCGAGTACTTCGCGAGCAGCTGCTCGATCTCGATGACGTCGGCGATTGGCATGCCTGCCATGTCAGCTCCCTTCCAGTCCCCTCGGGCGATAATGAAGTTCTCAGAATGCGGCAACGTCGGTCTTACCCTAGGCTCGGCGGGCGGCGGAAGACACCCCTGCGGCGCCGCCGGCGTTCCGGCGCCGGAATCCTGCGAGTACCGGCAGGAATCAGCGCCGGTACGGTTCGGTGGAGTGGCCGCCACCGAGCTCGAGGCCACCGCGGAAGCGGCCGCGGCGCGAGCGGAGTGGGGACGCCGATGACGGGCGGGCCCCTCGCCGGTGTGCGCATCGTGATGATGGGTGGGCTGGGCCCCGGCCCGTTCTGCGGCATGCTGCTGGGCGACCTCGGCGCAGACGTCGTGCGGGTCGACCGCGTGAGCGAGGTCGGCCTGCCGCCGCCCGTCGACGTGGTGGTGCGGCGGAGCCAGCGCTCGATCGCCGTGGACGTCAAGGAGCCGCGCGGCCGGGACCTCGTGCGGTCGCTGGCGGAGCGCGCCGACGCCTTCGTCGACGTGTACCGGCCGGGAGCGGTCGAGCGCCTCGGTCTGGGCCCCGACGACCTGCTCGCTGTCAACCCCCGCCTCGTGTACGCCCGCATGACCGGGTACGGGCAGGATGGCCCGTACGCCGCGATGGCGGGGCACGACATCGACTACATCGCGCTCAGCGGCGCCCTCCACGCGATCGGCACGGCGGACACGCCGGTGCCGCCGCTGAACATCCTGGGCGACTACGGCGGCGGCGGGATGCTGCTGGCCGTCGGTCTGCTGAGCGGCATCCTCGAGTGCCGGCAATCCGGCGTCGGGCAGGTGCTCGACGTCTCGATGCTCGACGGCGCAGTCACGTTGATGGCCGTCTTCTACGGCATGCTCGCCCAGGGCACGTGGCGGGACCGCCGCCAGGCCAACGTCGTCGACGGGGCGGCCCACTTCTACCGCACCTACGAGACCGCCGATGGGAAGCACTTCGCAGTGGGCGCGCTCGAGCCGAAGTTCTACGAGGAGCTCTGCGCCCGCCTCGGTGTTTCCGTGCCGCACGAGGACGACGATCCGGACGCATGGGCTACCCACGGCGAAGCGATGGCGGCCCGCTTCCGCGACAAGACGCGAGCCGAGTGGGAGCAGGAGCTGGTGGCCCCCCAATCCTGCGCAGCGCCGGTGCTCAGCATGACCGAGGCGCCAGGGCATCCCCAGAACCGGGCGCGGGGCACGTTCGTGGAGGTCGACGGCGTGGTCCAACCCGCTCCGGCGCCCCGGTTCTCCCGCACGGTGCCGCCGCCGCCCGGGCGCCCGGCGCTGGCGGGCGACCAGACGCTTGCCGTGCTGGCCGAGCTGGGGCTGGACAACCAGACGGTGAGCGAGCTGTCAGCTGCCGGTGTGGTGCGGCAACGTGAGGGTGGCTGAGGCATGGCGCCTCTCAGGGAACCTGCGGTGATCTCTCGCGAGTACCGCAAGGAACCACCGCCGGAACGGGACGCTTGCTGCGTCAGGTGTCGCGATCCCGGGACAACAGGCGGTCGAGGTTGTCCCGCAGCTCGGGCGAGGTGAACGACCGGTCCTCGGCGGTCAGCGCGAAGTCCAGGGTGGCCAGCACCGCCCGCTCGAGGTGCAGGTTCAGGATGCGCTTGGTGTCCTGGGCCGCCCGCGGCGGCAGCTCGGCGATCCGCCGGGCGCAGGCCAGGGCCTGGTCCAGCACCTCGCCGTCCGGGCACACGTGATTGACCAGGCCGATCTCGGCGGCCCGCCCGGCCGGGATCCGGTCCCCGGTCAGCGCGTACTCCTTGGCGAGCTGGAGGCTGGTCAGCAGCGGCCACGTCACCGGCCCGCCGTCCGCAGCCACCAGGCCGACGAGCACGTGGGGATCGGCGAGGTGGGCGCTCTCGGCCATGAACACGATGTCGGAGAGGGCCACGATGCTGCAGCCGAGCCCGACCGCCGGCCCGTTGACGGCCGCCACGACCGGCAGGCGGCACGCCACCATGGCGGTGACGATCCGCCGCCCGTCGTCGAGGGACTGCCGCCGCAGCGCGGCGTCCTTGGTGAGCTCGTCCAGGTAGTCGAAGTCGCCACCCGCCGAGAACGCCCGCCCGTTGCCCGTGATGACCGCCACGCGGGCATCTGTGTCGGCGTCGAGCTGGGGGAACACGTCGGCCAGCGCCCGGTGGAGCGTGTGGTTCGTGGCGTTGAGTTGCTCGGGCCGGTTCAGCCGAACGATCCGGACCGGCCCGTCGGCCTCCACCGTCAGCTCGTCGGGCAGGTCGTAGTTCACGCTCATGAGTTGATCATGACGCTGGCAGCCCGAGGATGCGGGTCGCCACGAGGTTGCGCTGGATCTGTGACGTCCCGCCCATCACGCTCTGGGCCCGGCTGTAGAGATACACCTTCAGCCACGTGTCGTCGCCTCGGTGGCCATCGACGGCGCCCCCGATCGCGAGGGCGGCGTGCCCGACCGCCTGCTCGGCCTCGGTCATGAGCAGCTTGTCGACCGATCCCTCCGGTCCGTGGGAGATGCCGTCGAGGCGGTCCGACAGCCGCCGGCAGACGTGGCGCCGCAGCATCTCGGCCTCGACGATCGCCCACCCGAGGTCGCGGACCTCCTCGGGCCCGTACCGGTCCGGCTCGTCGCGCACCCGACGCACGAGCTCGTTGACGAGCTTGCTGTAGCGGGCGACGTAGCCGAGCTCACCGGGCTCGCGCTCGTGGCTGACGACGGTCATCGCGAGCTTCCAGCCCTCGCCCGGGCCACCGATCATGTTGGCGGCCGGAACGCGGGCGCCGTCGAAGATGACCTCCCCGAACTCGGTCGTGATCCCGTTGATCATCCGGAGCGGCCGCTGCTCGATACCGGTTTGGCGCATCGACACCACGAAGGCCGAGAGGCCCTTGTGCCGGGGCGCGTCGGGTTCGGTGCGGGCGAGGACGAGGCACCAGTCGGCCGCGTCCGAGTAGCTGGTCCAGACCTTGTGCCCGGTGATGACGTACTCGTCGCCGTCGGGCTCGGCGCGGGTGCGTAGCGACGCCAGGTCGGAGCCGGCGTCCGGCTCGCTGAAGCCCTGGCACCACCGCTCTCGCCCGTTGACGATGCCGGGCAGGAACCGGCGCTTGATGTCGTCGCTGCCGTGCTCGAGGATGCCCTGCACCAGGTAGCCGAGGCTGGGTCGCGGGGGTGCGCCCGCGGCCGCGAGCTCCTCGTCGACGATGACCTCGTACACGCTGGGGAGCCCCTGGCCGCCGATCTCGGTCGGCCACGACAAGCCGAAGAAGCCGGCGTCGTAGAGCGCCTGGTGCCAGGCCGCCTGCCCGGCCCAGTAGTCGTCGGAGGTCGACGACGCCGGCAGCCCGGGGTTGTTGTCGCGCAGCCATGTACGCAGGCGCAGCCGGAACGCGGCCTCCTCGGGCGAGTCACCGAAGTCCATGTTCCCCGCTCCCACCGCCGGGCGGCCGGGGTGCGCCTCCGATCCCGTGGTGGTCGAGGACACGGTCGAGGCTGGCGCCAACACCCCCGAGGACGTCGCTGGAGAGCAGGGCCCGCCGCAGATGGACGTGGGCCAGGCACTCCCAGGTGTTGCCGATGCCACCGTGCACCTGGATGGCGGTCTCGCACACCGCACGTGCCGCGCGGGCGCAGTAGGCCTTGGCCACTGCCGCCGCCGCCAACGCGTCGCCCGGCCGCAGAGCGTCCGCCGCCCAGGCGGCGTGGAGGGTGACGCTGCGCGATCCGTCGAACGCCACGAACGCGTCGGCCAAGAGGTGCTGGATGGCCTGGAAGGAGCCGATCGGCCGGCCGTACTGCCGGCGCTCCTTGGCGTACTCGGTCGCGAGCTCCACTGCGCCGCGCATCGTGCCCACCAGGTCGGCGCAACAGATGGCGAGGCCGAGGGCGGTCCACGTCGTGATGTCGTCGGCGGTGATGTCCTTCGCCTGACCCGGCACGGGATCGACCGCGGTCGAGGGGTCCAGCGCGACCGTGGGGCGCGTGAGGTCGACGCGGGTCCCGGCGTGTGGCCCGTCCACCGGCGCCACGCCCACCTGCCCGAGCTTCCACGCGCCCGAGCCTGCGGGCACGAGCACGAGCGCCGTCGACGCACCGAGCGCGTCGACGGACGCAGCGCCCGCAGGTAGAGCGCCGTCGACGGCGCAGGCGGGCTCGGACAGGTCCGACGTGAGGGCGACGGTCTCGGGGGCCGTGGTCGTGGGGGCGGCCGCCGCTCGCCGGAGCTCCGCCGCCAGCGTCGGTCCGAGGAACGCGGCATCGGCGAGTCCCCGTCCGAGCTCCTCGGCGACGATGGCGACCTCGACCGCGGACGCCCACGGAGTGCCGTCGTTGTCTCCCGAGATTCGCAGCTCGCGCCACCCGGCTCCGGCGATGGTGGCGTCGAGCTTGGCGACCCGCTCACGGTCGTCGAGCTGGCCGACGGCGTGGGGTCCGAGCCGGTCGACGAGCTGGGCGGCGGAGTCGCGGAGCGCCCGTTGCTCGGGTGTGAGGCGGACGTCCATCAAGCGTCGATCCGCTCGGCGGCCAACCGCGGCCCCCACTCGTCGCGCAGGGTGCGGCGCAGCACCTTGCCGGACGGCAGCCTCGGGATGGCGTCGACCACGACGACGTGGCGCAGGTGCTTGTAGGTCGCCAAGGTGTCGGCCACGAGCAGCCGGAGCTCACGGGCGGAGACCGGGCGGGTGGCGTCGAGTTGCACGGCCGCGACCGGTACTTCGCCGGCGCGTTCGTCGGGGATGCCGAAGACCGCGCAGTCGAGGACGCCCGGGTGGCCGTGGAGCACCGCCTCCACCTCCGCGGGCGCCACCTGGAAGCCGTTGACCTTCATCATCTCCTTGGAGCGGTCGGTGAGATGGACCCACCCCTCGGGCTCGAGCCACCCGACATCGCCGGTGCGATACCAGCCGTCGACGAACGCGTCGGCGGTCGCCTCGTCGGGCAGGTATCCGGCCATGACCGACGGGCTGCGGGCCTGGATCTCGCCGATCCCGCCAGCCTCGAGGACCTTGCCGGTGTCGAGATCGGCGACACGCAGCTCGATGTCCGCCGGCGGCAGGCCGGCCGAGTCGAGCCGCCACGCCGCGGGGTCGCCGACCGGGTTGGCGGCGATGACCGGCAGCTCGCTGGCGCCGTACGCCGGGAGCCAGCGGACGCCGGTGCGCTCGGTGACGGCATTGGCGACGCTCTCGGTGACCGGGGTCGCGCCCCACATGATGTAGCGCAGGGACGAGAGGTCGTAGTCCTCGAGGTGCGGGTGGTTCGCCAGCGCCAGGGCGATGGGTGCGACGGCCATCTCCAGGGTCATGCGCTCCGAGGCGATCCCGTGCAAGACCTCGTCGAGGTCGAACCGCCGGTGCAACCGGACGGTGGCTCCCGCCTCCGCGGCGGCGAGCAGGTTGAGCAGGCCGAGGATGTGTGACGGGGGCGTGGCCACCTGGAACCGGTCGTCGGGGCCGAGGCCGAGCGCGGTGCACCAGTGGACGGTGGCGGCGCCGATCGAGGCGTGCGTGTGGCGGACCGCCTTGGGGAACCCGGTCGTGCCGGAGCTGAACACGAGGATCACGTCGTCCGTGGCGCGTGCCCCCCCGCCCCCCGGAAGCCCCGCACGGCTGTGGGCGAACGCGGCCTCGCGCGCCGCGGGGTCCTCCAGGTCGATCACGCCGTCGCCGCCCAGGCGGTCGGCTAGCAGCGAGACGGCGGCGCCGTCGGCGACGGCGTGGCGGGGCAGGGTCAGGTCCAGGGCGTGGTCGACCTCGGCGGACTTCCACGCCGGGCTCGAGAGGACGGCGGCGGCGCCGACCTTGCTGATCGCATTGACCGCGATCACGAACTCCGGTCGGTTCGTCATCATCACCGCGACGCGGGCGCCCGGTCCGACGCCCCGGTCGACCAGGTGGCGGCCGAAGGCGTTGGCGAGGCCGTCGAGATCGCGGAACGACCAGCGGTCGTCACCGGCCCGTACGGCGTCCCGATCGCCGTACCGGTCCGCAGCCCGCTCGAGCCCCCCGTGCATGAGCGTCGCCATCGGAAACATTGTTCTCGGATTTGGAGATCGCCGTCAACACAGGCGGCAGGTACTGTTCGCCTACGTGGTCGGCGCGAACCTTCGGTCGATGAACGTCGTCGCCGTCGTCGGCAACCCGAAGCCCGCGTCACGAACGCGCGGGGCCGCCGAGCTGGTGGCCGAGCGCCTCACGGGGGCACCGCCCACGACGGTCATCGAGCTGGCCGACCTGGGGCCGGCGTTGCTGAGCTGGGGCGATCCGGTGGTCGCCGCCGCCAAGCAGGCGGTCCTCGACGCCGACCTCGTGGTGTTCGCGTCGCCCACCTACAAGGCCACGTACACCGGGCTGCTGAAGCTCTTCCTCGACCAGTTCGGCGCCGGCGAGCTCCACGGCACCACGGCCGTCGCCCTCATGCTGGGCGCGTCGCCCCATCACGCTCTGGCGGGCGAGCTGACGCTCAAGCCCGTCCTCTCGGAGATCGGGTGCAGCTGCCCGACGCCGGCGCTGTTCCTGCTCGAGTCCGCATGGGAATCGAGCCCGGAGCTCGACGCCTGGGTGGCCCGTGCCTGTGACGTGCTGCGCTGATCGCGGGCGCCCTAGCGGACCACCACCCGCACGCGGCCGAGGTTCTGGATCCTGGCAAACGGAGTCCGGGCATCGCCCTCCCGCTGTGAGGCGGCACGCAGCACGGGGAAGTAGGTGCCGGGCTGGGAGAAGGAGTACGTGGCCGTCAGGGTCACCGTGGCCTTGCTACCGCTGAGCTGCTCGGCGACGGGATAGGTGCCGACGCCCTCGAAGTCCCATTCCGCGGCCACCACCTTGCCGCCCTTGGGCGGGGTCTCGATCGTCGCGGTGAAGGTGACGGGCTCGCCGACCGCAACCTCGGCACGCTCGCCGCCGTTGGCCTTCAGCTCGACCACCGGCTGGATGCCCTTGCGCTGGCCGGCCGTGGCCGGCACCTCGACCCCACTACTCGGGGATCCCGGTGAGCCTGCACCCGGCCGCGTCGGGCTGAGCGCGCGTTCTGGTGACGTCACCCGTCGATTCCCAACGGATGACGTCACCAGAACCTCAGCCGGCCGGCGTGAGCTCCAGGTGCAGGCGCCGGAGGCCGCGCAGGATGTACGTCGGGACGTACTCGTAGCGCCGGGCACGGGCGGGGCCGTGTGCCGCCTCGGAGATCCGGATGTCGCTCGTGCGCTCCAGCATGCGCGTGATGGCGACGCGGCCTTCGGCGCGGGCGAGGGGTCCCCCGGGGCAGGCGTGGATGCCGCGGCCGAAGGTGAGGTGCTCGCGCGCGTTCCGCCGGTCGATCCGGAAATCGGCCGGTTCCGCGAACCGGCGGGGGTCACGGTTGGCAGCGCCGTTGAGGACCATCACGGTCGTGCCGGCGGGGATGTCGACGCCGCCGACGGTCGTCGACCGGCGCGCGAGCCGGAAGTCGCCCTTGACCGGGCTCTCGATGCGCAGGCACTCCTCCACGAAGTCGGGTATGCGGTCGGGTTCGTCCCGGAGGAGCTGCTGCAGGTCGGGGCTCTCGCCGATCAGCTGGAACGCGGACCCGAGGAGCCGGACCGTCGTCTCCTGCCCCGCAGAGAACAGGTTGGCCGCGATCCGGACCACATCGATGACCTCGGGCGTGGACCCGTCGGGGAAGGTGGCGGTGGCCAGGCCCGTGAGCACGTCGTCGCGTGGGTCACGCCTGCGGTCCTCGACGTAGGCCGTGAACCGGTCGTACAGGAACTCCAAGGGATTGTGACTGACCGAGGCGGACCCGGTGCTGCCCACGACCCGCCCGGCGGGGGGGCGGCTGCCCTGTAGCTCCTTGCGGAACGTCTCGTGGTCGGCCTCGGGCACGCCGAGCAGGTCAGCGATCACGTAGAGCGTGAACGGACCGGCGAACTCGCCGATGAGCTCGCACTCGCCGCGGGCGACGATGTCGTCGATCTGGTCGTCGGCGCGGCACCACATGAAGTCCTCGTTCTCGCGGAGCCTCTTCGGCGTCAGCAGCCGCATCAACAACCCGCGGTGGGCCTTGTGCATGGGCGGGTCCATCGACGGGAGCTGGTCGCTGAACGGCAGCTCCTCGCGGTGCTGCTCGATCAGGTCGCTCACGTCGTCACCGTCGAGACCGTCGAGCGGGACGGGGAAGCCGGGGAACGGGCCGGTGGTCGCGATGCACGAGGAGAACGTGTCCGGGTCGGTGAACACCGAGGCGGCCTCGTCGTAACCGGTCACCATCACCACACCGTGATGCGGCTCGCGGCGGACGGGGCACTGCTGGCGCAGGAAGTCGTAGTACGGGTACGGATCGACGATGAGCTCGTCACCCTGGAAGTAATCGACGCTGTCGAAGTCGGTCACGGCTCTACCTTCCGGAAGCGGCCATCTCGACGTTCATCAGCCGGGCGAGGTTGCCGCCCATGATCTTGCGGACGGCCTCGTCCGCGACCCCGGCGAGCTGCTTCACGTAGGTCGCGGGCTCGGCGAGGCCCTCCGGGTGCGGGTAGTCCGACCCGAACAGGACGCGGTCCTCACCGATGAGCTCGGCCAACGCCGGCAGGTCCTCTTCCCAGAACGGGCTGATGTGGATCTGGCGCTTGAAGACCTCGATCGGGTTCTCGAGAAACTCCTGGGGCATCTTCTTGTAGACGTCGGCGAGGTTGTTCATGAGGGGCTCGGTCCAGCTGCTGCCGTTCTCGATGACGGCCACCTTGAGCTGCGGGAAGCGCGACAGCGCGCCGTGGCAGATGAGGGCGGACACGGCGTCCTCGACCGGCCGCCATGCGTGCAGCATCCGGAACGCCTGGGGCTTGAACGGGAGCATCTCGCGGTCGCTGCCCAGCCACTCGTTGGCGTACCGGTCGTAGCCGCTGTCGGAGGAATGCAGGGTGACGAGCATGTCGGCCTCGACCACCTTGGCCCAGAACGGGTCGAACTCCGGCAGCCCGAACGAACGGGGCCCGCGGTAACCGGGAACCGGGGCGGGGCGGATGAGCACGACGCGGGCGCCGCGCTCGACCACCCATTCGAGCTCCTCGATCGCCCGCTCCACGATCGGCAGCGTGATGACGGGGACCGGGAAGATGCGGTCCTGGTAGTTGAACGTCCAGGTCTCGTGCATCCACTGGTTGAGGGCGTGGATCACCGCGTGCGTGAGCTCCGGGTCGTCCCGCAGCCGCTCCTCGAGGAGGCTGGCGAGCGTGGGGAACATGAGCGCGCGGTCGAGGCCCTGCTCGTCCATGAGCTCGATGCGCGGGGCGGGCTCCCGGAACGCGGGGATCGACCGCATCGGCTCCCCGAAGATCTCCCGATAGCTCTTCCCCTCGGGGTTGCCGTGTCGGTAGTAGTCCTCCTGCGCCCCCGGGCGTGCCACGACCTCGAAGGTCGGGTTGGGGATGTACTCGCTGACGCGGCCCTGCACCATGATCTTCGTGCGGCCCCGCACGTCCACGTAGTCGATGGCCCCCTTGTACCGCTCGGGCAGGAACTTCGTGAACGCGTCCCGCGTCTCGTAGAGGTGGTTGTCGGCGTCGAACACCGGGATGTCGGGCATCTGTGCGGTCATCGGTCGTCCTCCTGCAACGGCGGGTGGTTCAGATAGGGGTGGCGGCGAGCGAGGCGAGGAAGTCGCGGGTGCGGCGCAGCGAGGCCAGCAGCTCGTCCCGGTTGTCCCCGATCGGGACGACCCGGGCCGAGACGTCGGTGGCGCCTGCGTCGCCGAATGCCCGGAGCCGCTTCTCGACGGCGGCCTCGTTGCCCGCGGCGAGGAGGTCGCCGACGTTGCGGGCGTCCCCGTGGTCGAGCAGCCGCTGGTAGTTCGGCGAGACCTCGGCTTCCGAGAGGATGCGGTTGGTCCGCTCGACGGCCGCGTCCACCTCGTCGTCGCGGCACAGGCACACCGGCACGCCGGCGACGATGCGGGGCGCCGGGCGACCGGCCGCCTCGGCGGCGCGCGTGATGTGCGGGACGACGTGCGAGCCGATCGCCCGCTCGTCGGCCATCCAGAGGAGCGTCCCGTCGGCGCGCTCGCCGGCCAGCCGCAGCATGACCGGACCGAGCGCGGCGAGGAGCACCGGCGTGGGCGTGACGTCCGTGATGTCGAGGGGGTTGTGCACCCGGAACAGGTCGTTCTCGACGTCGACGCGGCCGGGACCGGCGAGGGCCTGGTCGAGCACGTCGAGGTAGGAGCGCATGGTCGGCACCGGACGCTCGTAGGGCAGCCCGAGCATCTCGTCGATGATCCAGTGGTGCGAGACGCCCAGGCCGAGCGAGAGCCGGCCGCCGCAGATCGCCTGTACCGACAGCGCCTGCTGCGCCAGGGCGATCGGATGCCGGGGTTGGACCGGGACGACCGCCGTGCCGACCTCGATGCGCGTCGTCTCGGACCCGACGACGGCCGCGGCCGTCAGCACGTCGAACTCGTCGGGGATCTGCGGGACCCAGACGGTCGCGAAGCCGGCCTCGTCGGCCCAGCGCGCGTCCCGGCGCAGCCGGTCGACCTTCGTCGCGTAGCGGCCACGCTCCGGGCCGACCATCACGCCGATGCGCATCCCGCGCCCCTCCTCCGTCAGCTCTCGTCGCCGTGCGAGAACATCCTTCTTCCTGAAGTGTAACGTTAGTCTCCACAATCGCGAGGACGAAGCCCGGAGGGGAGGCCCCGGTGACCGCCATCGAGTCCGACGTCTACTACGACCCCTACGACTTCGAGATCGACGCCGACCCGTACCCGGTCTGGAAGCGGCTGCGCGACGAGCGCCCCGTCTACTACAACGACCGCTACGACTTCTACGCGCTGAGCCGGTTCGAGGACGTCGAGCGGGCGCTGGTCGACTGGCGGACGTACAGCTCGGCCAAGGGGACGGTCCTCGAGCTCATCAAGTCCGGCATGGAGATGCCCGGCTCGATCATCTTCGAGGACCCGCCCCACCACGATCTCCATCGCGGGCTGCTGTCCCGGGTGTTCACGCCCCGCAAGATGAACGCCATCGAGCCCAAGGTGCGCGAGTTCTGCGCCCGCTGCCTCGATCCGCTCGTCGGGGCCGGCGGGTTCGACTTCATCCGCGACCTCGGCGCCGAGATGCCGATGCGCACCATCGGCATGCTCCTCGGCATCCCCGAGCAGGACCAGGAGGCGATCCGGGAGAAGATCGACGACGGGCTGCGCCTCGACGAAGGCACCATGCCCGACCCCGAGACCCACTTCGACCGCGGCCAGGCCAGCGTCTTCGCGGACTACATCGTCTGGCGGGCGGACCATCCCTCCGACGACCTGATGACCGAGCTGCTGCGGGCGGAGTACGAGGACACCGACGGGACCCGGCGCAGGCTCACCCACGAAGAGGTCCTGAACTACGTGAACCTCATCGCCGCAGCCGGCAACGAGACGACGACGCGGCTCATCGGCTGGGCCGGCAAGGTGCTGGCCGAGCACCCCGACCAGCGCCGGGAGCTGGTCGAGGACCGCAGCCTGGTCACCAACGCCATCGAGGAGCTGTTGCGCTACGAGCCGCCCTCACCCGTCCAGGCCCGCTACGTCACCAAGGACGTCGAGCACCACGGGCAGGTCGTGCCCGAGGGCAGCGCGGTGCTGCTGTTGAACGGGTCGGGCAACCGCGACGAGCGCAAGTTCCCCGATCCCGACCGGTTCGACATCCACCGCACCATCGACCACCACCTTGCCTTCGGCTACGGGATCCACTTCTGCCTCGGCGCCGCGCTGGCTCGGCTGGAGGGGCGCGTCGCGCTCGACGAGGTCCTGCAGCGGTTCCCGACGTGGGAGGTCGACTGGGACAACGCCGTCCAGGCCCGGACGTCGACGGTGCGCGGCTGGGAGGGCCTCCCGGTCGTGACGTCCTGATCGCGCCCTAAGGACCTGAGCGGATTGGCACGTCCTGTTGGGTCACGGTGGTCAGCCTTGCCGGGGAGCCGAGCTGTTGAGTCGTGGTCGACCGCCAAATTCCCACGCGTAGCTGCACGAACCGCCCGATCCGCTCGGCTCCTATGTCCGGCGGGTCGGGAGGGTGACGGTCACGACCGTCTCGCCCGGCCGCGAGGCGATCAAGATCTCGCCGTGATGGCCTTCCACGACGATCCGACGTGAGATGTCGAGACCGAGACCGGTGCCTTTGCCCACGTCCTTGGTCGTGAAGAACGGCTCGAAAGCGCGTGCCCGAACCTCGGGCGGCATGCCGGATCCGGTGTCGCCGACCTCGACGATGACATGCTCGCCGTCGGCGCGCGTCGACAGCCGGAGCGTGCCCTCGCCGTCCATGGCGTCGATGGCGTTGTCGATGAGGTTCGTCCAGACCTGGTTGAGCTCGCCGGGGATCGCCTCGATGCGCGGCACGTCGCCGGCGTAGTCGCGGACGATCGTGAGGCCGTCGTGGAGCCTCTCGCCGAGGACCACGAGGGTGCTGTCGATCCCCTCGGGCACATCGACGTCTTGGAGCGAGGCACGGTCGAGCTGCGTATACGACTTCACCGTCGACACGAGCTTGGACACCCGTGCCGTCGACTCCTTGATCTCGGACACCAGCGTCGTCGTCGAGAGCGCGCTCGCCACCCACGCCAGGGCGGGCCCCAGCGACGCCGAGTCGAGCAGCTGCGCCACCCGCTCGCACCACGTGACGTCGGCGCCGGCCAACGCGAGCGGTGGCGCAAGGCGCCACGAGTGGTCCACGTCATGCGCGTCGAGCCAGTCGACGAGCACCTCCTCGCGGTCCGCGAGCGCAAGCGCATCGACGTCCGCCGGCGAGGGGTCGATCTGACGACGCAGCGCATCGAGGGCCACGAGCTGTTCAGTGGAGACCGATCCGCCGGCGAGGTCGACCAGCGACGTGATCAGCGTGTCGCAGGTTGCCTGCAGTTCGTCGACCGAGCGCGTCGCCGCCGACGCCGGATTGTTGAGCTCGTGGGCGAGACCCGCGGCGAGCGTGCCGAGTGCCACGAGCGCCTCACGCTGACGCGACTGCGCGTCGATCGTACGAACGGTCTGGAAGAAGCCCTCGATCAGGTGGATGCCGAAGGGGAACCACGTACGGACGAACTCCGCGAGTGCCGGCGCCGGCACTCGCAGCACGCGACCGGCGCCCGAGGCGCGGGAAGTGGCGAGGTAGCCGATCGAGTCGGTCCACGCGCGGAGCCCGCCGGCCCAGCGCCCGGGACGGTCCATGACTGCGACGATCGACTGCTCGTGACCTGACCGGCGAAGGAGCTCGATCCGGCCTTCGAGCAACACCCACAAGAAGTCGGACGGCTCGCCCTCGTGGAAGAGCACATCGCCGTCGTCGAACGCCACGGTGGTGCTCGCGTCGGCCAGCTGTCGCAACTGCTCGTCGCCGAGCCCCGAGAACAGGAACAGCGATCGCAGTTCGTCGATGGTCATCAGACCGTCGCACCGCCCCTCTTCGAGCCCGCCCGAGACTACCCGTGATCTGGACCACGTCACGAGCGGTCACGCCTTCGTCTCGTTGCGCTTGGCCTCCTGCAGCACCCAGGTGTTGCCGTCGGGGTCGCTGAAGTCGGCGAACGAGCCGTAGTCCTCGCGCTCGGGATGCGGGCCCGGCGCCCGTCCGCTCGGCCCGAAGTGGAAGATCTCGTTGACGTCCACCC
>DASQUK010000049.1:0-16310 GCA_035641315.1 Acidimicrobiales bacterium
AGGAGCACACTCGAAGCCCTCTGACGGACTCGAACCGTCGACCCCCTCCTTACCATCGCTTCTTTACCGGATTTCCCTGCTACTGCGGTACTTTCGCTGGCAGCCGCACCCGTCCCTCGATGCGCCCTGAGGGTCCCTGAGAACCCCCAGACCTGTCCCCAAGACCTATCCCAGACGCGGCCCCGACGGCAGCGAGCACCGCGGCCGGCTGATGAGCCCCGAGTTCGCCGAGCCGTTGCGCGCCTTCTGTCAGGACGTCGCCGCGCAGTGACCGCTTAGGCGAACCGCTTGACGAAGTCGAGCGCCGTCTGGGCGACCTCGCGCCAGCCGTGGTCGATCGTGAGGGAGTGGCCTCGGTTCGGAATCTTCGTGATCTCCGTCACGGCAGGGTTGCGCCTCTGGCGCTTGTAGGCGGCGTGCGCGATCGCCCAGGGCACCGTGTGGTCCTTCTCGCCGTCGATGATCAGCAGGGGACCGCGGTCGGGGTTCTTCGTGTTCACCCTCGCCTCCGTCCACGGGTTGAGGTTCGCGGTGCCCATCTGCACGAGAGAGATCCCGGAGCCGGCGACGTGGAACGTCTCGTAGAGCTCCTTCGCCTCCTTCTCGTCCAACGCATTCGCCCAGCCGTACTTGAACTGGTCGAACGTGAGCGTGATCGCACGGCCGCGGGTGAGCGGGTTCACCAGGAACGGGCCCGCCACCTTGAGCGTGGAGACCGGCAGAGGCAGAACGCCGCGAAATGGGCCGGGGTCGATCGCCACCGTGGCGGCCGAGAGGCCGCGGCCCGCGACCATCTCCGCCAGCAAGCCCCCGGTCGAGTGCCCCATCACCACTGGTTTCGTGCCCAAGGCGGCGATGATCTCGGTGGTGTGATCGGCGATCTGTCCCAAGGTCTTCTTGGCGAGGACGTCCGGGTTCGCCCGGGCCTCGTCAACCGTTCCCGGATCGTCTGGCCAGTCCGGCGTCAGCGGCGCGTAGCCGGCTTGCCTGAAGAAGTCCGCCCAGTTGGCCCAGCTGCTCGGCAGCAGCCAGAGGCCGTGGATGAAGATGACCGGGGTGTTGCCAGAGGCTTTGGCCGCCTCGATCTCCCGGTTCTCCCGCTCGGAAATTGACGCCATGACGAACTCCCCTCCGATTCGGGTGAAAGTCAACCCGACCCTATCGAAGTGATTGAGTCGGCAAGGAGAGTCCGGAAGAGTGGAGCCGGCCGGTTTCGAACCGCCTGGCCTACCTGACCCGCGCCGGCGGGCACTGGATCGCCGGTGAACGCATGCGCGACGGCTCCGCCGACGCGCTCGAAGCCCTGTCCCGCCAGGGCCGCTATCAGACGGTGCGCGACAACCTGCGGGTCAAGGAGGTCCGTCTCGAGCGCACGCCCGCCAAGCGGTGGATCGTGTGCCACAACCCCGCCGAGGCGATGCGCGACAAGGCCACCCGCGACGCCGCCATCGCCCCCCTCGAAACCATCACCAAGGCCCGAGCCCGGGACGTGGCGCGTGCGAAGAAGACCCGCCGCAAGATCTCTGACGCCGCACACCGCCGCGCCGAGTGCTCCCTGCGCGATCACCCCACCCTGGGCCGCTACCTGCGCCAGACGGCGACCGGGCGCCTCCAGATCGATCGGGCTGCCATCCGAGCCGAAGCCCGCCTCGACGGCAAGTACCTGCTGTCCACCTCCGACCCCGACCTGTCCGCCGAAGACGTGGCGCTGGGCTACAAGAACCTGCAGGAAGCCGAACGCGGGTTCCGCGACCTCAAGTCCACCCTCGAGCTACGCTCCGTGTTCCACCGCCTCGAACCCCGAATCCGGGCCCACGTACTGCTGTGCTGGCTCGCCCTGCTCCTCGTGCGCGTCGCCGAACGCCGCTGTGACACCACCTGGCGGCGCGTCGCCACCGAACTCGGCCGCGTGCACGCCGTCACCCTCCAAGGCAGCGCCGGCACCGTCATCCAGACCACCCCACCCAGCGAGGCCGCTGCGGCCTTTCTCGGGGCCTGCGGGATCGCCCCGCCACCCCGGATCACCCACCTACACGCCACCTGAGCAGGCACAACACCTCCCAGGCCCGCCGCTTACGCGTGGACACACGCGGCGCGAACGCACAAGCAGCGCTTCCCCAGGTCAACCCCTACTTCCGGGCCCTCGTGTCACCACAAGCTGCGGAACCCCGGGTACGTCATGGAGTCAGCCGACGGCATCACCGCCAAGATCGGCGCGTGCGAGGTAGCCGCCAACGCCGCGATGCGCCTCCGCGCCGTCGAGGCGAAGCATCGTGGCCGCGCTGAGCCGGCTGTGTTCCCGCTCAGGATCGTCATCGTGGCCGAGCTGGCCGGCCTCGTGCTGCCCGACGACAAGCCGCAACGGGCCGCCCACTGGGCGGAGGTCGAAGACCTCGAGTCCGCGCTGCGGCTGGCGCTCGCCCGCCGGCTCGGCGCTCGCCTGTCCGCTTGGCCTGAGTGGTTGCACCTCGACACGCCCGTCACCGCCGACGCGTGGGTAGCGCACGTCGAGGCGGCCTGGGCAGAGGTCGATGACCTCGGCCGGGTTAGCCACGAGCACTGAGCCGTCGCGCTGCCGGACACGAAGCTCGTGAAGGCTCGCGGCGAGCACTGGGTTTGCTCGGTGCTGGCCGGGTTGGGCTTGTCAGTCGCGCTCACCCGCGAGGGGCTCGAACGCACCCGACATCCTGGGTGCCCGGAATGGCCGGATGATCGAGGTGCAGGTCAAGGCCGCCAGCTACATGCCCAAACCGAACTGGCGCGTCAACCGAAACGGGCAGGCCCTGGCCCGCTCGGACCGCGAGTGGGTTCGTATTCGTCGCCCTCAGCGAAGAGCCTTGGGGGCAGCCTCGGGGGTTTCCAAATTCCACGTGGCCACGTGGCGGCCGCCGCCTGGATAGGGCACATGGGCCCGAAGGCGAGGGGCCGCGCCGCCGTCCGGCTCCCAGTCGGAAAGGCGATGCCTAGGGGAGCCGTCCGCTCGTCGGTGCCTACCCGCACCGGCGTCGGGCCAGACGCCCACCGGCCTCAGACGGGGGAATCCGTCACAGTCACCTTCAGCGTTCTTCAAGGTTGGGGTCTTAGTGTGGACGAGTCGGCGCCACGGTGGGTGTCGCCGGCTGGCGGATAGGGAGGCGGTACGCATGAAGCGATTCATCGCGTCATCGACAGTGGCGGCCACCACCCACCCGACCTCACCCACATGCACAGGAGGGTAGGTATGCGACGTATCGCAATCGCTATAACGGCACTTGCCGCATTTGTAGGGCTGGCCTTCGGGGCCGCACCGGCCTACGCCCAGAGCGGGCACTTCATCGAAAGAGGCGCAGGTGCACCGGAGTGCCACGACACCGGGCTGACGGTGGAGTGCACAGGCAAGGTGGCCGGTCTTGGCGGCACGACGTTCGAGATCACGATCGAGGCCGCAGGCATCGCGTCGGTGGAATGCACCAACCCGGGCGGAAATGTTGCTCCGGGTCAGGACACGGCCGTCACTGTGGCTGGAACCACTGACCCGCTGCCGACACCGCGGAACGGCCAGTTCCAGTTCACCGTGGAGACGGACGACCCCGAGCCGCTGCCTCCAACTCCGACGTGCCCAAACGTCCAGTGGGTGCCCAACATCGTTGACGTGGCGTTCACGACAGCGACGCTCACTCTCTTTGAGGACGGCGTGCAGTCCGACCAGGTCATCGTGCCGGTCACGTAGCTAGAAGCGAGCTGAGTCACAGCGGAATCGCCTCGAAGGGGCCGGGCTGAACGCCCGGCCCCTTCACACTGCAGTGATGGGGCAGCAGACGCGAGACGGCCCCCCGGGTGCACAGGTAAACCCCCCCGGGGGACCGCCCGCTCACGGTGGCTACCCAAACTGCCGCGGGTACATACGCCTCACTGTTCGGGCTCGTCGAGCGGGCGGCTGTGGGCCCGCAGCCGAATCTCGTCGACCATCACCGCCGCCATCGTGATGGCGTTCCGGCACGACCGGGCCCGCTCGGGCGCCAACCGCTCGGTCGCCTTGCGCACCTGGTCGAGCTCGAGGCTGAGCAGCCGGCAGTGTTCGTCGATGCGGGCCAACAACAGCTCCCGCACCGTGGGTTCCACGGTCGGTTCGTCACTCTGGTCACGGTCTATGGCATCGCTATCGTCGGGTGTTGGCATCAAGGCACTCCCTTGGTGTCCGGCCCCCGGGGTGTTGCGCCACCGCCGGGGGCACTTCATGTGTACCCGCTATGCGTACATACAGCCATCCTGGCCGGGTGTCGACACAATGGGTACATTCCCCGGCGTGGAACCCGTCGGCACGATCGAGATCGCGGAGCGACTCGGTGTCACCCGAGATGCCGTCAACCAGTGGCGTCGGCGCGGGCTCGGCTTCCCTGAGCCACAGTGGAACGTCGGCGGTCGGCCGGCGTGGGAGTGGGAAGACGTCGAGGCGTGGGCACGCGAGACCGGGGCGGCTGTAGTTGGTCACGTTCTGGTCACGTCAGAGCCGCTAAAGGTCCGCAAGGGCCGGCTCTGACAGTTCTGGTGACGCAATCCGTCGATTTCCAACGGATTCCGTCACCGGAACGGAGAGTGGGCAACTTGCCCGCGCCGGCTCGCCGCTTGACCCAGCGGTCAAGTACCGTACGGACCATGACGCTCACGGATGCCGCCACCCGGTCCACCGCGCCGTCGGGCAGCGACGACGAGGCCCGCGTCCTCGCCCTGTGCGGGCAGCTGCTCGACGAGCTGCCGCCCCGCGAGACCGATCCGGTGACCTTCCTCGGCCGCCAGTACGACCTGGGGCTCGCCTGGGTCCACTTCCCCGAGGGCTACGGCGGCCTGGGGCTCTCGCCCCGCCTGCAGAAGGTCGTGAACGAGACGCTGTGGGCCGCAGGCGCGCCCCACGCCGGCGCCCGCAACCCCATCGGCCACGGCATGGGGGCGCCCACGGTCGTCACCCACGGCAGTGACGCCCAGAAGCGGCGCTACCTCCGGCCCCTGTTCACGAACGAGGAGATCTGGTGCCAGCTCTTCTCCGAGCCGGGCGCAGGGTCCGACGTCGCCAGCCTGGCGACCCGGGCCGTCCGTGACGGCGACGAGTGGGTGCTCAACGGCCAGAAGGTGTGGACCACCCTGGCGCACGTGGCCCGCTTCGGGATGATCGTGGCCCGCACCGACCCCAACGCCCCCAAGCACAAGGGCCTCACCTACTTCGTCGTGGACATGCACGCCCCGGGCGTCGAGGTGCGGCCGCTCTACCAGATCACGGGCGAGGCCGAGTTCAACGAGGTCTACTTCAACGACGTGCGCATCCCCGACGCCGAGCGGCTCGGCGAGGTGGGGGAGGGCTGGCGGGTCTCGCTCACCACGCTCATGAACGAGCGGGTCGCCATCGGCGGGCAGATCCCGACCCGGGGCACCGGCTTCGTGGGCGAGCTGATGAAGGTGTACGCCCGCACCGGACCCCACGGCGTCGCCACCCGGGACCGCGTGATGGGGCTGTGGATCCGCGCCGAGGTCCTGCGGCTGACCAACATCCGGGGCAACCAGCAGCGGGCAAAGGGCACGCCGGGGCCCGAGGGATCGATCGGCAAGCTGGCGATGGCCGAGCTGAACCAGGAGATCACCAACTGCGCCCTCGACCTGGAGGGCGCCGGCGGGATGCTGTTCCCCGACGGTTACCCGATGGCCCGTCCCGAGGCCACGGCCCTGTGGCGCAGCACCCAGCAGTCGTTCCTACGCTCCCGCGCCAACTCGATCGAAGGCGGCACCACCGAGATCATGAAGAACATCCTCGCCGAGCGGGTCCTCGGCCTGCCGGGCGACGTCCGGGTCGACAAGGACAAACCCTGGATCGAGGTCCCCCGCTCGTAGCTACAGCTCGACCAGCGGAACGTCGGCCGTCCGTAGGTGGCCCGTCTCGTTGAGCGACGCCAGGGACCGCTGGCCGGTCGAGGCGATGAGCACCCGCGAGATGCTCGTGTAGGCGGGCAGGAACAGCATCTGCGGACCCACGCCCAGCACCGCCGACACGATCACGTTGATGACGCCGCCGTGGCAGACGAACGCGATCCGCTGGGACGGATGGGCGGCGGCCAGGCGGTCGACGCCCTCGCCCACGCGGGCCTGGAAGCCGGCGATGTCGTCGGGCACCTCCATCCAGCGAGGGTCGCCGGCGGCCCGCAGGTCCTCGATGGGGATGTACGCCGTGGCCTCGGCGTCGTACTCGGCCAGCGCCGCCTCGCTGGTCACCGCCACGCCCAGCGCCTCGCCGAGCGGCGCCGCGGTCTCGACCGCCCGGCGGAGCGGGCTGGTGTAGACGGCGTCGATGCGCTCGGCCGCCAGCCACGCCGCCAGCGCCTCGGCCTGCCGCCGACCCAGGGGTGACAGGCCCGGGTCGGCGGGCCCGTCCACGCTCTGGACCCGCAGCGGGCGGGCGTGGCGGATCAGCAGCAGCTCCATGGTCGGTACCGTGTCGCACCGTGGAGGTGCTGTCGAGCCGGGTCCTGCTGCGCCCTTCGGTGTTCGCGGACGGCGTGCGCTGGTACCGCGACGTGCTGGGGCTGCGGGTCTACCGTGAGTACGGCGCCGACGGCCGGGTGACGGGGGTCGTGTTCTTCCTCGGCGGCGGCTTCCTGGAGCTGGTCAGCGATTCGAGCTCCGTCGCCGGCGGCGGCGCGCTGTGGCTCCAGGTCCCCGACGTCGCCGCCGAGCACGACCGCCTGCGCCAGCTCGGGGTGGACATCCGCCGTCCGCCCAAGACCGAGCCCTGGGGCCTGCGGGAGTGCTGGATCGCCGACCCCGACGGCGTGCAGATCGGGCTCATCGAGGTCCCCGACGACCACCCCCTACGCCGGCGGGTGGACTGAGCCGTCGCGATGCGCCGCACCAAGATCGTGGCCACGCTGGGACCGGCGTCCGATGCACCGGGCGTGCTCGGCGCCGTGCTCGACGCCGGCGTCGACGTCGTGCGCCTGGCGCTGGCCCACGGCACCGTCGACGAGCACCGAGCGCGCGTCGAGCAGGTGCGCGACCTCGCCGAACGCCGGGGCCGGACCGTCGGCGTGCTGGCCGACCTGCCGGGGCCGAAGGTGCGGGCCGGCACGTTCCCCGAGGGCGGCGCCTTCCTGGCCGAGGGCGACGAGGTGACGTTGGTGACGGGCGACGGCGCCAGCGACGCCCAGCGCATCGAGGTGGACGGGGCGCACCTGGCGGACAGCGTGACCGCCGGCGACACCGTCGTGCTGGGAGACGGCACCGTGACCCTCGAGGTCGTGGACGTGGGCGGTGACGCCGTCCGGGCGGTGGTGCGCAGCGGCGGGCGGTTGCAGGGCCGACCCGGGACGCACCTGCCCTCTGACCGGTGGCTGCCCCCGGTCCCCACCGACGACGACCTGCGCCTGGTGGACGAGATCGGCAAGACGGCCGACTGGGTGGCGGTGTCGTTCGTGCGCCAGGCGGACGAGCTGGTCCGTGTGCGGGAGGCGCTGGGACCCGACGGCCCGCGACTCATGGCCAAGATCGAGACCCGCGGCGCCGTCGAGCACCTCGAGGACCTGCTGGCCGTGGCCGACGGCGTGATGGTGGCCCGGGGCGACCTCGGCATCGACTTCCCGATCGCCGACGTGCCCCACCTGCAGAAGCAGATCATCCGTGCGTGCGGTGCCCGAGGGCTCCCGGTCGTCACCGCCACGCAGATGCTGGAGTCGATGGTGACCGCGCCGTCGCCGACCCGCGCCGAGGCGTCGGACGTGGCCAACGCCGTGGTGGACGGCACCGACGCGCTCATGCTCTCGGCCGAGTCGGCGATCGGCCACGATCCGGCGCTGGCGGTCCGGACAATGGCGAGCATCGCGGAGCGGACCGAGCAGTTCGACGACCAGCACGGTTCCTACGAGCAGGGCCTCGGGCAGCGCCGGGCGCCGTCCGCCAAGGCGGTGACGGTGGCCATGGCCCACGCCGCGCTGCGGGCGGCGGTCGAGCTCGATCTCGCCGCCATCGTGTGCTGCACCCGGGCGGGGCCGACCGCCCGCGCCATGGCCGCACTGCGCCCGCCGTGCCGGCTGATCGGGGCCAGCCCGTCGCTGGCGACGGCCCGCCAGCTCGCCCTGTCGTGGGGGGTCGAGCCGATGCTGGTCGACGAGTACACGACGACCGACGAGATGGTGTGGTGCGTCGTCGAGGCGGCCGTCGGCCAGGACCTGGTCCGACACGGCGACTCGATCGCCGTGCTCGCCGGCGCGCCCGAGGCCAGTCCCCGGCGTACCGACGTTCTCCGGGTGGTCGCGGTCGCTTGACTGTGCTTCCTCGGCGGCTGCGCCCCCGCACCCCATCGTCGCCCGGCTCTCTGGCTTGTCGACCCAACTATCCGCCCGTCTCGCAGCGACCAGGCGAGCGGGCTCTAGTTGGGTCGATCGCGCGGTCGACTGGTCAAGAGCTGCGCTCATGACCTCGCCCGCCACGACCGAGCTGTGGGTGCAAGAGGTGGGGGAGGGTCCGCTGGTCGTGCTCGTGCACGGGGCGATGGACCGGTCGAGCAGCTTCCTGCGGGTGCGGCGACTGCTCGAGGGCGAGTGCCGGGTGGTGCGCTACGACCGCCGGGGCTACGGCCGATCGCTCGCCGCCGGCCCCCCGGTCTCCTTCGACCAGCAGGTCGACGACTTGGCGGCGGTCATCCGGGACCGCCACGCGGCCGTGCTGGTGGGGCACAGCCTGGGCGGCGTCGTCTGCCTGGCCCTGGCCGAACGTTCGCCCGGCCAGGTGGGTGCGGTGCTGGCTTACGAGGCGCCGATGATGTGGGAGCCCTGGTGGCCCACCGACTCGGCCGGCTCGGCGGCGCTCGCCAGCAGCGAGCTCGCCACCGGCGATGGTGACGGCGGCGAAGGTGACGGGGCGGCGGCCGAGGCGTTCATGCGCCGCATGCTGGGCAATGCCCGCTGGGAACGGTTGCCGGCCGCGGTGCGGGCCGAGCGCCGGGCCGAGGGCGCGACGCTGCTGGCCGAGCTGCGCTCGGTGCGCCCGCCGTCGCGCGTGCCCTACAACCCCGAGCGCGTGACCGTTCCGGTGGTGGCGGCGTTCGGCACCGAAACGCAGCTCCAGCACCGGCGTGCGGCCCAGGAGCTCGGTAGCCGGGCGCCCCGCGGCGTGCTCGAGGCCATCGAGGGCGCCGGGCACGGCGCCCACCTGTCGCACCCGGTGGAGCTGGCGGCGCTTGTCCGAGGGTCCCTCAGCCTGGCCCCGGGCCGCCGGTAGCCTGAGCCGCACGATGGCCAATCTGCGTGGGCTGCTGAGAGGCTGGACGGACCGGCGGGACGGGCGGGAGCCCCACCGGCCGGTCGCGTTCGTGCTCTCCGGTGGAGGGAACCTCGGCGCGCTCCAGGTCGGGATGATGCGAGCCCTGCTCGAGCACGACGTCCGCCCCGACCTGGTCGTGGGCTGCTCGGTGGGGGCCATCAACGGCGCCGGGCTCGCCGAGGACCCCACCCTGGCCGGTGCCCTGCGGCTGGAGCGGCTGTGGCGGGCCCTCGACGGCGACGAGCTGATGCCGCCGTCGGGATGGCTGCCGAAGCCGGTGGCCATCGCGCGGCGGGGCGAGGCCATCCACGACAATCAAGGTCTGCGCCGTCATCTCGAGGAGTCCTTGACGGCACGCACCTTCGAGGAGCTGGCGGTCCCCTTCCAGTGCGTCGCCACCGACGTGGCCGGCGTGCGCGAGGTGTGGTTCCGCTCGGGGCCGCTGATCGAGCCCATCCTGGCGTCCGCCGCCCTGCCCGCCGTCTACCCGGCGGTCGAGATCGACGGCGTGCGTTACCTGGATGGCGGCATCGTCGACGACGTCCCCATGACCCGGGCGGTCGAGCTCGGCGCCCGCACGCTGTACGTGCTGCAGGTCGGGATGTTCTCGCGCCCCCGGCGGGAGCCCAAGCGCCCGCTCGACGTCGCCATCCAGGCGTACTGGATCGCTCGCCACCACCGCTTCAAGCGCGAGCTCGCCGCCATGCCGCCCGACATCGACCTCCACCTGTTGCCCACGGGGCAGACGCCGCACATGCGCTACAACGACTTCACCCGCACGTCCGAGCTGATCTCGCTGGCCTACGAGGCGTCGAGCGCCTACCTGGCCGGTCGGGAGCTGCCCAGCGAGGTGCTCGTATGAGTGACCGGCCCGTGAACCTGACGGCCTCGGGCCCGCCCGAGACCGTCCTCGACGACGAGCCGGCCGACGCCGTGGCGGCCCTGGAGGAGGCGTTCGCTCGCCCCGGGCCCGAGCGCCGGGACGCCGTCGCGGCCGTCGTCGCCCGCTGGCCTCGCTTCCTCGACGCCTGGGCGCGGCTGGGTGCGCTCGGCCGCGACGACGTCGAGCGCTACGCCTGCTACCGCGTCGGCTATCACCGGGGACTGGACCGGCTTCGAGCCAGCGGTTGGCGGGGCTCGGGCTACGTGCGCTGGCAGCACCCGCAGAACCGCGGCTTCCTCCGGGCCCTCGACGGCCTACGGGCGGCGGCCGAGGCCATCGGCGAGACCGACGAGGCCGAGCGCGGCGCCGTCTTCCTTCGCCAGCTCGACCCCGACTGGCCGCCCGGTTAGGCCGGTCCGTCGATGAGCGCCAAGAGCGGCGAGGAGTCGCGGGACGGTGTGCCGCTGACCAACCTGGACCAGCAGCTGTTCGAGGGTGCTGGCGCCACCAAGCGGGATCTGGTGGAGTACCTCGACGGCGTCCGCGATCGCATCCTCCCCGAGCTGGCGGACCGGCCGCTGTCGGTGATCCGGGTGCATCGTGGCCAGGAGGCGTTCATGCAGAAGAACGTCCCCAAGTACACGCCGTCGTGGGTGCCCACGGTGCGGCTCTGGGCCGAGAGCTCCAAGCGGGACGTTTCCTACGCCCTGTGCAACGACCGCCGCACGCTGCTCTGGTTCGCAAACCAACGCGCCGTCGAGTACCACCCGGCCTTGGCGCTGGCCGACCGTCCCGACCGGGTGACCCATCTCGTGCTCGATCTCGACCCGCCCGAAGGCGACGCCTTTCCCATGGCCGTCTGGGCAGCTCGCCTGGTCCGCCAGGCGCTGGCCGACGTCGGGCTCGAGGGGGTAGTCAAGACCAGCGGGGCCAAGGGCGTCCACGTGTTCGTCCCCACCGACGACCACGCGCCACCCGAGGACTCGGCCGCTGCTACCCGGGCCATCGCGGCCCGGGCCGAGCACCTCGATCCCGGGATCGCCACGACGGCGTTCGTGAAGGACGACCGCGGAGGCAAGGTGTTCGTCGACTCCACGCGGGTCGGCGGCGCCACGGTGATCGCGGCCTACAGCCCGCGGGTTCGGCCCGGGGTGCCCGTGTCGTTCCCGGTGGACTGGGACGAGCTCGACGACATCACGCCGGCCGACTTCACGGTGCACACGGCGCTGCGACACCTGAGGGACCGGGACACCTGGGCCGCTCGCATGCCAGGTCCGCAGCGGTTGGCCGCCGAGCTCATCGAGGAGGGTCATGCGATCCCGGTTGCGCGGGTCCAGGCCATGCACGAGGGCAAGCGCCGGGCCCGCGCCCGCCGCGACGCGGGCGACTGATGATCAACAGCCCCTCAGTCCCGGGGCAGGACCGGGATGCAGCCGGGACCGTCCCCGGCGCTGCCTGCTATGCGGTGCAGCACGGCCGCGGACGGGTGGAGCGTGACCCGGTCACCGTCGTCTGCCAGGTCTGCCTGCCCGTCGACGATCAGGCTGTACTCGCCGTCCAGGCTGTCAGCGGTGTCGAGCGGCCCCGGCGGCCACAGCAACGTCGCCGTGGGGCGTGCGCGGAGATTGGCCCGCGACGTCCGCCCGGTCTCGAACGCCATGGCGTCGTCTTCCCGGTGCACGACCACCGACACCACGTGCGGCACCCCGCCCTCCGACACGGTCACCAGGAACGCCCGCGGCCCGCAGGCGTCGATGCACTGGTGCAACTCATCGAGGCCGACCGACACGCTCACCCCGGCGAGGATAGGCCCGAATCCCGCTGACTGGGGTCGCTCCGGCCCGACCCCCACCTCCCCAGCCCGCCGCCCCGTGGCGGCGTCGGCCTGCGGCCGACTCGTGCCCGCTGATGGCGTCGGTCCGCGACCGACCGTACTCTTCCTCGAATGGCTGCACCGGGAGGCACCGGACCCACTGGACCCTTCCCTGAGGGCGTCGATACGCCCGAGGCCCAGGAGGAGTACGACAAGCTGCGGCGCCGGGTGCTGTGGTCGCTGCCCTACGGGCTCTACGTGGTGGGCAGCCGGGCCGGGGAGCGGCGCAACCTGATGACGCTCAACTGGGCCAGCCAGGTGAGCTTCGAACCCAAGCTGCTGGGCATCAGCGTCGAGAAGACGGCGGTCACCCACCGGTTGATCAGCGACGGCGGCAGCTTCGTCCTCAACACCGTGGCCCGCGACGACCGGGCTATCGTCCGCAAGTTCACCAAGCCGGTCGAGCACGATCCTGCAACCGGCATGCTCAACGGGTTCCCGTTCCACGACGGTCCCACCGGGGCACCGATCCTCGACCAGGCGCCGGCCTGGCTCGACTGCGCGGTGCGCCAGTCGGTCGACTGCGGCGGCCACACGTTCTTCATCGGCGAACCGGTGGGTTGCGGGTTCCAGCAGGCCGAGGACACGCCCGTGCTGCGGATGGAGGACACCCGCATGAGCTACGGCGGCTGATCGGATGGCGCCCAACCAGGACGGCAACGACGGCGACGGCGGCGACCAGAGGTCCCCGTTTCCCTCCCGGGGTCGCCCGGTCGAAGAGCTGATCGCCGAGCTGCGAACCGGCCGGGGCGACGACGCCGACTGGCGCGGGGGCCGCACGTTCAGCCTCGTGTACAACGCGGCCGACGCCGAGCTGGAGCGACTGCAAGCGGCGGTCGCCGTCGAGTACCTCCACGAGAACTACCTCAACCCATTCGTCTTCCCCAGCCTCCTGCGGATGGAGCGCGATGTAGTCGCCATGGGCGCCGACCTGGTGCACGGCAACCCCCGCGCCGGCAAGCTCACCAGCGGCGGCACCGAGAGCCTGTTCCTGGCCGTCCAGGTCGCCCGCGACCACGCCCGCGAGGTCCGCGGCATCGCCGAGCCCCGCGTCGTGCTGCCCGCCACCGCCCACCCGGCCTTCGCCAAGGCGTGCCACTACCTCGACGTCGACGAGGCCCGGGTGCCGGTCCGCGCCGACGGGCGGGCCGACGTGGCGGCGACGGCGGCGGCGATCGACGGGCGCACAGCCCTCGTCGTCGGCTCGGCGCCGTGCTACCCGTTCGGCGTCGTCGATCCGATCCCCGACCTGGCGGAGCTCGCAGCCGGGCACGGCGCCCTGTGCCACATCGACGCATGCCTCGGCGGCTGGCTGCTGCCGTTCCTCGAGCGCTTGGGGGAGCCCGTCCCGCCATGGGACTTCCGGGTCGAGGGCGTGACCTCGCTGTCGGCCGACGTCCACAAGTACGGCTGGTGCTTCAAGGGCGCGTCGTTGCTGCTCCACCGCCACGAGGACGACCTGCGCCGCCAGTACTTCCTGTTCGACGGGTGGCCCGGAGGCTTGTACGGCTCGGCGACCACCGCCGGCACCCGGCCGGCGGCCCCGATCGCCGCCGCCTGGGCCACCGTGAACCACCTTGGCCTCGACGGCTACCTGCGGCTGGCCGACCAGGTGCGGGTCGCGGCCCGCCGGCTGCGCGACGGCATCGCGGGCGTTGACGGAGTCCACGTCACCGGCGACCCCGTGCCCGGCGTGCTGGAGATCGCGGCCGACACGGATCCCGACAGCGGCGCACCGCTGCTCGACATCGCGGCGGTGGCGGACGTTATGGACGACCGGGGCTGGCACCTCGACCGCCAGCAGGGCGGGCTCCACGCGATCCTCTCGCCATCCCACGTGGTGATGGCCGACCTCTTCCTGGCCGACCTGGCCGACGCTGTCGCCACCCACGGAGACAGCCGGGGCGTCGAAGCCCGCTACGGCGGGGTGGGGTGACCGCCGGCGTCCCGCGCTTCTTCGGCGCCGTGCTGTGCGGGGGCCAGAGCCGGCGCATGGGTCGCGACAAGGCGCTCATCCCCATCGGGGGGACGCCGATGGTGGTGCGGGTCGCCGACGCTCTGCGCGCCGCCGGTGCCCGCGACGTGCTCGCCGTCGGCCGGGAGCCGGACACGCTGGCGCCGCTCGGGCTGGCCGCGGTCCCGGACGGCCGGCCGGGCACGGGCCCGGCCGGCGGCATCGTCACCGCGCTGTCCCGGGCGGCCGCCGACGAGGTGGTGCTCGTGGTCGGCTGCGACCTGGTGGCGCCGTCGCCGGACGCCATGGCGGCGACGGCGGCGGCCCTGGCACACCGGGCCGATGCGGCTGTCGCCGTGCCTCTCAGCGGCGGGCGCGCCCAGTGGCACCACGCCGCCTGGCGACCGGCCGCGGCTCCCGCCCTCGAGGCGGCCCTGGAGGCGGGCGCCCGGGCCGTGGGCCGGGTGGTGGCCGTCGCCGGGCTGGTGGTCGTGGGCGTCGACGGCATCGATCCGGCGGCTCTGACCGACGCCGACACGCCGGGCGACCTGCCGCCGGAGACCGATGGTGGGGGGTCCTGACCAGGAGAGGTACCCTCCTGCTTCATGGAGGTCCCCGAGATCGACGTCGCCGAGCTGGCCAAGGTGCGGGCGGAAGGCGCCCCCGTCATCGACGTGCGAGAACCGGACGAGTACACGGCCGCGCACGTGCCGGGCGCCGTGCTGGTGCCGCTGGCCACGGTCCCCGAACGCCTGGACGACGTCCCCGCCGAGGGACCGGTGTACGTGATCTGCGCCAAGGGTGCGCGCAGCCTCAGGGCCGCCGAGTTCTACCGGTCGCAGGGCATCGATGCCGTCAACGTCGCCGGCGGCACTACCGCCTGGATCGAGGCGGGCGAGCCCACCTCGACGGGGATGGAGCCGTAACGGCTCCGCCCGCCCCATCTCGCTTCCGCTGGGTTGCCGACCAGCGGTCCTTCGATGTCTTCGTCGAGGGGGCCCGCCGGGCACCCACCTACGCGCTCGACACCGAGTTCCACCGGGAGCGCACCTACTACGCGCAGCTCGCCCTGCTGCAGCTCGCCGCGGGCGGCGACCTCGTGGTGGTCGACCCTCTGGTCGTGGAGGTCGGCGGCCTCCGGACGCTGTTGGACGGGCCCGGACTGTGCCTGATGCACGCTGCCAGCCAGGACCTCGAGATCCTGGAGCGGGCCTGTGGCGTCGTCCCCCGGCACCTGGTCGACACGCAGGTGGCGGCCGGGTTCGTGGGGCTGGGATCGCCGGGCCTGGGCATACTGCTGCAGCGCCGCCTCGGCGTGCACCTGCCCAAGGCCGACCGGCTGACCGACTGGCTCCACCGGCCCCTGAGCGACGAGGCCCTCGCCTACGCGGCCGCCGACGTCGCCCACCTCGACGCGCTGTGGCTGTCGCTGCGGGACGAGCTGGACGCCCGCGGCCGCCTCGAGTGGGCCCTCGACGAGTGCGACCAGCTGCGCCAGCGCCACGGCGAGCAGCTCGACCCCGACGAGGCCTGGTGGCGCATCAAGGAGGCGCGCCGCCTCAAGGGCCGGGCCCGCGGCGTCGCGCAGGCGGTGGCGGGGTGGCGTGAGCGGCGGGCTCGCCAGCTCGACCGGCCGGTGCGCCACGTGCTGCCGGACCTGGCCCTGGTGGCCATCGCC
Organism: Acidimicrobiales bacterium; assembly: GCA_035641315.1. Taxonomy (GTDB): domain Bacteria; phylum Actinomycetota; class Acidimicrobiia; order Acidimicrobiales; family VFJN01; genus DASQUK01. The sequence goes on from DASQUK010000049.1 coordinate 15,668, forward strand.
GAGCGCCCGCCCCGGAGCAGGGGAGACCTCAGCCGGGTGCGGGGGCTCGACGGGCGGCACCTCCGCGACGGCGCTGGCGACGAGCTGATGGTGGCGGTCAAGGCGGGGATCGAGCTGACCGAGGCCGAGCTGCACCTGCCGCCCAGGGACGGGGTCGACGGTACGTACCGGCCGGCGGTGACGTTGGCGGCGGCCTGGGTGAGCCAACTGGCCCGCAACGCCGACCTCGACGCCTCGCTGGTCGCCACGCGGGCCGACGTCGAGGCGCTGGTCCGGGGCGACGGGACATCGCGCCTGCTCAACGGCTGGCGGGCGGAGGTGGCCGGCGACCCGGTCCGGCGCCTGCTCCAGGGCGAGGCCGCCCTGGCGTTCGACGGCGACGGCTCCCTGGTGATCGAGGCCCGCTCCCACCGCCCGGTGAGCTGACCATTTCGAGGGGGAGGGAAACCCTCCCCCCTCGAGCTCCCCCTACCGCTCTGGCCGCCGCCTTACGGCGGCGTCGATCCCCTGTCGCTCGACCGGCAGAGCACGGATCGAGCGACGGCGGGTGGCTCCGGCAGGAGCCTCTGCCCCCCGCACCCCCCGCCAGCGCGCGTGTTGTGCTATCTGTCCACTGTGTCGGACTCCCAGAGGCCGGCGCGGC
>DASQUK010000050.1:0-36927 GCA_035641315.1 Acidimicrobiales bacterium
AGTCGAGGAGCACACCGTGCATGCGGGTGGCGCCGCAGCACTCCCGGTCGTGGCCCGGCGGACGGTGGCCGCCGGGCTGGCCGGCTTCGAGTGGGCGGTGGGGGTGCCCGGGTCGATCGGCGGAGCGGTGCGGATGAACGCCGGCGGGCACGGGTCCGACATGGCGGCGTCCCTGGTCGAGGCCCGCGTCATCGACCTGGCCGACGGCGACGACGCCGTCCTGCCGGCGGCGAGCCTCGAGCTCGGCTACCGGCGCTCGGCGGTCGGCCCCGCGCACGTGGTGGTGTCGGCCACACTCGCACTGCGGCCGGGGGACCGGGCCGAGGGCGAGCGCGAGATCGCCGAGATCGTCGCCTGGCGGCGCGCCAACCAGCCCGGAGGCCAGAACGCCGGGTCGGTGTTCACCAACCCGCTGGACGACTCCGCCGGCCGGCTGATCGACGCCGCCGGGTGCAAAGCCCTGCGCCTGGGCTCGGCCGAGGTCTCGCCCAAGCACGCCAACTTCTTCCAGGCCGATCCCGGTGGATCGGCCAACGACGTGCGAGCCCTCATGGACGTGGTGCGGGACCGGGTGCGGGACCATTCCGGGGTCGACCTGCATCCCGAGACCCGCCTCGTGGGGTTCGACAACTCTCAACCTCAACCTCGAGTAGAGATCGAGGGTTGACGGACGTGGCCGCCCGAACGTCCTCGCGCTCGCGGGTGGCCATCGACCCCCGCATTCGGTCACGGCGCATCGCCGTGCAACGTGACCAATGGCGACGCCGCCTCAAGCGACTCAGCGTGGTGCTCAGCGGGATCGCGCTCGCCGTGGCGGGTCTGGTTGCCACCCAGACGCCGCTGCTGGACGTCGACCGGGTGCGGGTCGAGGGCGCAGCCCGCACCGACCCCGGCGAGGTGCTTCGGAGGGCCCGGATCGGGCGCGGCGACACGATGGTCGGCGTCGACACGGGCCAGGCGGCAGCCCGCATCGAGGATCTGCCCTGGGTCGAGCGGGCCACGATCGTCCGCCGGTGGCCGGGCACGATCGAGATCGACGTGACCGAGCGCGAGCCCCTGGCGCTGGTGGAGATGGCCGAGGGCCGGACGGCTGTGGTCGATCGGGAGGGCCGGGTGCTCGAGGTCACCATCGAGCCCCCGTCCGGCGTGCCGCTGGTGACCGGCGTGCGGGCACCCACCGCCGAGGGGGAGGAGTTGGGCCGGGGTGCCCGAGACGCCCTGGTCCTGCTGCGCGCGCTGCGTGAGCGACTACCCGGCACCGTGGCATCGGTCTCGTCCGATCTCGACGCCGCGCTGGCGGCCGGCGGGGAGGTCCGTTTCGGCAGCGTCGAGGACCTCGACGACAAGATCGTCGCCATGGAGACCGTGCTGGGTGATGTCGACACGACCTGCCTCGAGCTGCTGGATGTTCGAGTTCCTGGAAGTCCGGCCTTGACCCGTCACCAGAGGTGTTCGTAGGCTGCGAGAACAACCAGAGGTTGAGGAAAAGTATCGACCTCCACTTGAGGCTGAGGCTGAGGCCGGTGGGGCTCCGGCCTTTGGTACTTTCTCCAAACCCTGCTCGGGAGCAATGGCGGTTCGGGGCAGGCCAATTCTCCCCGGTGACCCTCGAAGGTGGAGGTGGGACGATCCATGGCCGGCAATCCGCAGAACTACTTGGCCGTGATCAAAGTGGTCGGCATCGGGGGTGGCGGCGTCAACGCTGTGAACCGCATGATCGACGCCGGGCTCAAGGGCGTCGAGTTCATCGCGATCAACACCGACGCCCAGGCGCTGCTCATGAGCGACGCCGACGCCAAGCTCGACATCGGCCGGGAGCTGACGCGTGGCCTCGGGGCGGGCAGCGATCCCGAGGTCGGCCGTCAGGCTGCGGAGGAGCACCGCGAGGAGATCGAGGAGATCCTCAAGGGCGCCGACATGGTGTTCATCACCGCCGGCAAGGGCGGCGGCACCGGCACCGGCGGTGCCCCGGTGGTGGCCGAGATCGCCAAGAGCATCGGCGCCCTCACCATCGGCGTGGTGACACGCCCGTTCTCGTTCGAGGGCCGGCGCCGGGCGGTCCAGGCCGAGCAGGGGATCCAGCGGCTCAAGGAGAAGGTCGACACCCTCATCGTCATCCCCAACGACCGGTTGTTGACCGTGTCCAACGAGAAGACCTCGATGGTCAACGCCTTCAAGATGGCCGACGAGGTCCTGCTCCAGGGCGTCCAGGGCATCACCGACCTCATCACCACGCCGGGCCTCATCAACACCGACTTCGCCGACGTGAGGATGATCATGAGCAACGCCGGCTCGGCGCTCATGGGCATCGGCTACGGGTCGGGCGAGGGCAGAGCGCTGCAGGCGTCCCGCAACGCCATCTCCAGCCCGCTCCTGGAGGCGTCGATCGAGGGCGCCCGGGGCATCCTGCTCACCATCGCCGGCGGCAGCGACCTCGGGCTGTTCGAGGTCAACGAGGCCGCCGAGGTGATCCATGGCGTAGCCCACCCCGACGCCAACATCATCTTCGGCTCGATCATCGACGACGAGATGGGCGACGAAGTGCGGGTCACCGTCATCGCCGCGGGGTTCGATCGCTGGGACGACCGCGACGCCACGGGCAAGGGCGCGACGCTCTCACGTGGGGCCAACGGGGCGGGATCGCGGGGCGCGTCGCTTGACGACACGACCGGCTCGCTCAGCGCCGTGTCGTCCTCGTCGCTCGACGACCTCGACCTCGACAGCGACGACGAGTTCGACGTCCCGTCGTTCCTGAAGTAGCCAGGGCGAACGGGTCGTGAGTGCCCGGGCGCCAACCCGCACGGTGCCGGACGCGACCCCGCTTTCGGTGGTCCTCGCCCTGCCGTCGGGGCGCAGCGCCCATGTCCGGTTCACCACCGCCGCCGACGGCGACCTGGCCGTCGGCCAACCGGCCGACGTGGTGGCGGCCCGTCGCCGGGCGTTGGTGCCGGTGCCCTGGACGTGGCTCCACCAGGTCCACGGCAACGAGGTCGTGACCGTCGCCGAGCCCGGCGCCCGGGCTGGTGCGAACGCCGACGCCGCCGTCACCCGCGCCGTGGGGGCGGCCCTGGCCATCCACACCGCCGACTGTGCCCCGGTGGCGCTGGTCGCCGACGAGGGGGTGGTGGCGGTGGTGCACGCCGGCTGGCGGGGGCTGGCCGCCGGCATCGTCGAGGGCGCCGCCGAGGCGGTCCGGCGGGCCGGGGGCGTCCGGCTGCGGGCGGTGGTGGGCCCGTGCATCCACCACTGCTGCTACGAGTTCGGGGCCGCCGACCTCGATCATCTGGCGGCCCGCTACGGCGAGGAGGTGCGGGCGACCACCGCGGCGGGCCGACCGGCACTCGACCTGGCGGCCGCGGTCGCCTCGGCGCTGGCGGCGGCCGGGGTCGAGCTGGCCGCCGCCAGCCCGGCCTGCACCGCCTGCGGCGGACTCCCCCTGTTCTCGCACCGTGCCCGGGGCGACACCGCCCGCCAAGCGATGGTGGTGTGGCTCGAGGCCGAGCCCGCGTCCGGGTCCACGGCGACATGAACACCGCGCCTGCGATCGACCTGCCGGGCCGGGTGGCGGCCGTGCGGGACCGCATCGCCCGGGCGGGCGGCGATCCCTCGGCGGTGCGCCTGGTGGCCGTCGCCAAGGGGTTCGACGCCGCGGTCGTGCGGGCGGCGGTCGACGCCGGGCTGTCGGACATCGGCGAGAGCTACGTGCAGGAGCTGGTGGCCAAGGCGGCCGAGCTGGAAGGCTCACCGCAGCCGGTGCGCTGGCACTTCGTCGGCCGCCTGCAGCGCAACAAGGTCCGCAAGGCGGCGCCCCATGTGTGGCTCTGGCACAGCGTCGATCGACTCGCTCTGGGAGCCGAGATCGCCCGGTTCGCGCCGGACGCCGCCGTGCTGGTGCAGGTGAACGCCTCCGGTGAGGCCAACAAGGCGGGCTGCGCGCCGGCCATGGCGCCGGCGCTCGTGGACGGCCTGGTCGACCTCGGCCTCGACGTGCGGGGGCTGATGACGATTGCGCCGGCCGGTCCTGCCGAGGCCGCCCGGCCGGTGTTCCGGACCGTGCGCGACCTGGCCCAGCGGCTGGGGCTGGGGGAGCTGTCGATGGGCATGTCCGACGATCTCGAGGTCGCGGTGCAGGAGGGGGCCACGACGGTCCGAGTCGGCCGCGACCTGTTCGGTCCGCGTCCCGATCCGGCGGGGGCGCGAGACTAGTTCCCAGATACGGCCGTGGAGGACTCATGGCATCGATGTGGCGCAAGGCGATGCTCTACCTGGGGCTCGGCCCCGACGACGAGTACGACGACTTCGACGTCACCGGTGAGCACCCGGTGGCGCCGCAACCCGGGTCGACGCGCTCGTCGGGCCGGCGGAGCGGTTCGGGCGCGGTGCAGCGCGACCCGGAGCCCAGCGGTTCGGTGCGCACGCTGTCGCCGGAAGGACGCGGGCGTGACGACGACCGCACCGGCAACGGGAACGGCCACGGGCACGCCACGGCGGCGGGCGCCGAGGACCTCACGGGCGGCGTCTCGTCCGGGCGCGATTCGGTGGCCCGCCGGGGACCCGACGACCGCCCCGGCCGCCGGCGCGGTCACGGGGTGCGCCCGCTGGCGACGGGCGCCACGAGCAAGCCGTTCGTGGTCGGGCCCAGGTCCTTCAACGACGCCCAAGACGTGGCCGACAAGTTCAAGGTGAACGTGCCGGTGATCCTCAACCTGCAGGGCGTGGACCGCGACCTCTCCCGTCGCATCATCGATTTCGCCAGCGGCCTGTGCTACGGCCTCGGCGGCCAGATGGAGCGGGTGGCGAACCAGGTCTATCTTCTGACGCCGAGCGACGTCGAGGTCTCGCTCGAGGAGAGGCGCCGCCTCCGCGAGCGGGGCTACGAAGCCTGATAGCCCGCCGCACGTCACCCGTCCGCCACCGACCCGACAGCACCGCCGGGAGCGACCCCACCCGTGATCATCGTCTGCATCGCGATCCAGCTCTACCTGCTGATCGTCTTCGTCCGCATCATCATGAGCTGGTTCCCGCCTACGCCGGGCACCACCTACGCGCAGATCTACGAGGTCTTCGACCGTCTGACCGAACCGGTGCTGGCCCCGATCCGGGCGATGATCCCGCCGATCCGCATGGGCATGGCCGGGCTCGACCTGTCGCCCATCATCGTGTTCCTGGTGGGCACCATCCTGCTGCGCGTCATCTGCTGACTGCCGTGCGCCTTGACCCGGTTCGTTAGTCTGGCGCGCCATGGAGCTGACCCCGCAGACGCTGCACGCTGTCGAGTTCCGGGAGGCACGGCGCGGCGGGTACAACACCCGCGACGTCGACGACTTCCTCGAGCGTGTGGCTGCCGGTGTCGGGCAGCTGCACGAGCGACTGCGTGACCTCGCTGCCCGAGCCGACACGGCGGAGGCCCGGCTGCTCGACACGCAGCGTCAGTTCGAGGAGCTGCAGCGGCGCCCGCCGGCGGCCGCCCCCGCGGCACCGGCACCGGCACCCAGGATCAACGAGACCGACGACACGTTGCGCCGGACCCTGGTGCTGGCCCAGCGCACCGCGGACGCCACCATCAAGGAAGCCAAGCAGGAGGCCAGCCGGCTGCTCGAGGAGGCCCGGGCCGAGGCCAACCGCACCCGGGCCGCCGCCGAGGACGAGGCGCGCCGCGGCGCCGACCACACGCGGGCCTCGATCGAGGCCGAGCTCGACAGCCTGGTCAACCAGCGCGATGCGTTGACGGCCGACATCGTGGTGCTCAACCAGCACATCGACGACCAGCGCGAGCGCATCCGCGCCGGCATCGACGAGCTGCGCCGCATCCTCGACGACGAGTCCCGGCTGGTGCCGGCGCCGGTGCCGCCGCTGGCCGACGTCGACCGGCCGCCCGCCCCGACGCTGCCGAGCCGGGGGGCGTTCGTGCCGCCCCCGCCTCCGGGCCCGGCGCCCGAGCCGACCGAGGGCCCCGTGGCCGACGCGGCGTCGCCCTTCGCCCTCGGTCCGCCGGGGACGGGTGCCCACGTCGCTGCGTTCCAGGAGTCCCCGCAACCGGAGGGCGAACCGCCGCCCCAGCCCATGCCGTTCACCACCCCGGGCGACGCCAGGGGCCCCTGGCTGCCCTCCGAGCTGCGCACGTCGGTGGGCGACGAGCCGCCCGACCCGCAGGCCAACGGCACCGACGCGCCGGACGACACCGAGGGTCGTCCCAGCGAATGGGGACGTGCGGTGTTCGACCCGCAGACGCCCGACACCGACCGCTCCAACTTCGGCTGACCGGCAGAGGTCGAGTAAATGGCTGCCGCCAGCCGGTGGCTATTTACTCTTTACTCTCGACCTCTCCGCCGGCGGCCGGTCGGCGCCGCTCCAGGCCGACGGCGAGCTGGTGGCCGTCGACCGTGAGCGTGTGGGTGTCGCCGGCTGGCGCCCCTGACGGGGCTCGCACCAGCTCGACCGCCAGGACCTCGCTCATCACGTAGTCGTGGTGGGCCTCCAGCGCGGCCCAGACCTCGTCGTCCGCCTCGACCGTGAGCCCGACCCGGTCGGCGATGTCGAGGCCCGCTTCCTTGCGCAGGTCGTTGAGGCTGCGGACCAGCTCCCGGGCCAGCCCCTCGCGCCGCAGCGCGTCGTCCACCTCGAGGTCGAGCGCCACCGCCCAGCCGCCGTCCTCGGCCAGCGCGAACGCCTCGTGCCGGGTCGCTCGCACTTCGACGTCGTCGGCGGTCAGGCGCTCGCCGGCCACCTCGACGTAGCCGTCGGACTCGAGCTGCCGCCGGAGCGCCGAGCCGTCGGCCCCGGCCAGCGCCCGCTTCACGTCGTTGACCCTGGGCCCCAGGCGCGGCCCCAGCGCCCGGAAGTTGGGGACGATCGTCCACGACATGAGCCCGGAAAGCGTGTCGATGTCGTCGAGGGCCTTGACGTTGAGCTCGGACGCGATCTCGTCGAGCGCCTCGCGTCCCAGCGTGGCGCCGGGGTGAAGCAGCAGCGCCCGGGGCAGGGGCTGGCGCACCTTCACCTTGGCGTCGGTGCGGGCCGCCCGGCCCAGCGCGACCAGGCGGCGGCCGGCGGCCATCTGGGCGGCCAGCGACTCGTCGCGGGCGCCGCCCGGCTCCGGCCAGTCCGAGAGGTGCACCGACGTGTCGTCGGTGAGCGCCACGTAGAGCTCGTCGGCCAGGAAGGGGCAGAACGGCGCCAGCAGCTGGCTGGTCACCACCAGGGCACGGTGCAGGGTGGCGTGGGCCGCCGGGTCGTTGGCCTTCCAGAAGCGGGGCCGGCTGCGCCGCACGTACCAGTTGGACAGGTCGTCGACGAACCGTCCCAGTCGGGCGGCTCCGCGCAGGGCGTCGAACCCGTCGAGGGCGGCGGTGACCTCGGCCACGGTGGCATCGAGCTCGCCCAGCACCCAGCGGTCGAGCGCATGCGTGGGTGGGGGCGCGTCGCCTCCCGCGGCGGGCCGCCAGCCGTCCAGGTCGGCGTAGGTAACGAAGAAGCTGAAGATGTTCCACAGCGTCAGCAGCGTCTGCCGGGTCGACTCGCGGATGCCTTCCTCGAACACCCGGCGCGGCGTCCAGGGTTGGCCGGCGGAGAAGAAGTACCAGCGCAGGGCGTCGGCGCCGAAGCCCGTGAGGATCTGCCAGGGATCGATGACGTTGCCCTTGGACTTCGACATCTTCTGCCCCTGCTCGTCGACGAGGAGGCCGAGACACACCACGTTGCGGTAGGGCGTGGAATCGAACACCAGCGTGTTGACCGCCAGCAGCGAGTAGAACCAGCCTCGGGTCTGATCGATGGCCTCGCAGATGAAATGGGCCGGGAAGCTGGCTTGGAACCGCCCGTCGTCGGCGAACGGATGATGGAACTGCGCCGACGGCATCGACCCCGAGTCGAACCAGGCGTCGAGCACCGGCAGCAGCCGGCGGACGGTGCCGTGGCAGCCCTCTCGCCGGCACGGCCACGTGACGTCGTCGACGTAAGGGCGGTGCAGGTCGAGATCGGACAGGTCGCGCCCGGCCAGCTGGGACAGCTCGGCAACCGAGCCGACGCAGGTGTCCGAGCCGCAGCCGCGGCAGCGCCAGATGGGCAACGGCGTGCCCCAGTAGCGGTCCCGGGACAGGGCCCAGTCGATGTTGGACTCCAGCCAGCGACCGAACCGGCCGCGCTTGATGTGGTCGGGGTACCAGGCGATGGTCTCGTTCTGGGCCAGCAGGTCGGCGCGCCGCTCCTCGGTGCGGACGAACCACGACGTCTTGGCCCAGTAGATGAGCGGGGTCCCGCAGCGCCAGCAGTGGGGGTAGCTGTGCTCGTAGGCCTGCTCGGCCACCAGCAGGCCCCGCCGGCGGAGGTTGGCGATGATCTCGGGATCGGCGTCCTTGACGAAGCGGCCCTGCCACGGCGGCACCGTGTGATCGAAGCTGGCCTCGGCGTCCACGGGGTTGAGGACCGGCAGGCCCTCGGCCCGGCCCACCTGGGCGTCGTCCTCGCCGAAGGCGGGCGCGAGGTGGACGATGCCGGACCCGTCGTCGTCGCTAACGTAGTCGGCGACGACCACCGGCAAGCCGGTCTTACCGGGCGGCAGATCGACGAAGTCGAACGGGCGCGTGTAGCGCCAGCCGGCCAGATCGGTGCCCGACCAGCGCTCGCGCACCTCGGCCTCGGGGAACAGCCGCGCCGCGGCCCGCTCGCCCAGCACCAGCTCGCGCCCGCCGTCCGGGGCCGCGATGCGGACATAGCTGAACGTGGGACCCACGGCGGCCGCCACGTTGGAGATGAGCGTCCACGGCGTGGTGGTCCACACCAGCAGGTCGGCCTCGGGCGGGGCCGGACCGTCACCCGCGGCCTCGCCCGTGAGCGGGAACCGCACGTAGATCGACGGATCGACCACGTCCTCGTAGCCCTGGGCGACCTCGTGCGAGCTGAGCGCGGTGCCGCAGCGGCCGCAGTAGGGCGTGACCCGGTGACCCTCGTACAGCAGGCCCTTGTCCCATAGCTGGCGCACGATCCACCAGACCGACTCGATGTAGTCGTTGGTGAGGGTCCAGTAGGCGTCGCCGGTGTCGATCCACACGGCGGCGCGCTGGGTCAGCGCCGACCAGTCCTCCACGTAGCGCTGCACCGACTCGCGGCAGCGCTGGTTGAACGCCTCGATGCCGTAGGCCTCGATGTCGGCCTTGGTGGCCAGCCCCAGCTCCTTCTCGATCTCGAGCTCGACGGGCAGGCCGTGGCAGTCCCATCCGCCCTTGCGGGGCACGTCCCGGCCCCGCATGGTCTGGAACCGCGGAAACAGGTCCTTGAACGCCCGGGCCCACACGTGGTGGAGGCCGGGACGGCCGTTGGCGGTGGGCGGGCCCTCGTAGAAGATCCATGGCTCGGCGCCTTTGCGCAGGCGGGCCGCCTCCTCCACGACCTCGCGCTCGCGCCAGCGGGCCAGCACCCGCTCCTCGAGGGCGGGCAGGTCGAGGCTGGGGTCCACGGGCCCGAACGGCATGGCGGTCAGCGTAGGCCGCGGTGGGATTCGGTCCGCCCACGCGTATCCTGCACGCCTTGTCTTGACCCCCCGCAAGGGTGGGCGTACCATCCGGCACCCTTTTCCCGAGGACGGCGAGATCCCCCCATGCCCCGAGCCACGAAAGCCGCTCCCGCCCGCAAGTCCGCCTCCCGCCCGCCGGCCGCGAAGCGATCGAGCAAGTCCGCGAAGCTCGACAAGTTCCTCGAGGGTCAGCTCCAGGCTCTCGTCGAGGAGCGGGCCAACTACCTGCGCCAAGCCGAGAGCCTGCAGGCCGAGGCCGACTCGCTCACCGAGGACCGAGAGCCCGGCGACGTGCAGTTCGACGAGGAGTCCGGCGAGGGCGACACCCTGGCCGTCGAGCGCGAGCGTGACCTGGCGCTGTCGGCGCAGGCGCGTGCCGCCATCGAGCAGATCGACCGCGCGATCGAGAAGATCCACGACGGCTCCTACGGCAAGTGCGACTCGTGCGGCTCCGTCATCCCCAAGGAGCGGCTCCGGGCGCTGCCCTACGCCGCCCTGTGCGTGAAGTGCAAGAGCGGGGGGCTGGGCCTCGGGCGTTGAGGTCCCAGGGCGCCAACCCGTCGGCTGAGCGGGTCGGCCCCGTGGCACCGCCGACCCCGCGGGCCCGCTGGCCGCTGCTCCTCGGGGTGGCCGCCGCCGTCCTCGCCGCCGACCAGCTCACCAAGTGGTGGGCGCTCGAGACGTTGGACACCCGCACGATCGACGTCGTGTGGACGCTGCGCTTCAACCTCACCATCAACTACGGCTCCGCCTTCAGCGTGGCCGAGGGGCGAGGGGCGGTGATCTCGCTGCTGGCGCTGGTGATCGTGGCCGTGCTGCTGCGATCGGGGCGCTACGCCACCCGGCCGGGCACGGCCGTAGCCATCGGCCTGGTGTTCGGCGGCGCGGTCGGCAACCTCATCGACCGGGCGTTCCGGGAAGGCGACGGCTTCCTGGGCGGCGGCGTGGTCGACTTCATCGACCTGCAGTGGTGGCCGGTCTTCAACGTCGCCGACGCCGCCATCGTGGTGGGCGCGCTGCTGCTGTTCGGCACCCAGTGGCGCCACGGCGGGTCCGAGGCCGGGCAGCCTCGAAGTGATTGAGTGAGGGTCGACTCCGCGGATCATGTGCCCGACAGGTGACGAAGGAGGACAGCCAACGGGCCGACCGGCGGAGTCGACCCTCATAGTGCCGCGGGCGCTCGACGGCCAGCGGCTCGACCGGGTGGTCGCGCTGCTCGCCGGGTGCAGCCGGGCCGAGGCGGCCGCGCTGGTGGACGCCGGTGAGGTGACGGTCGGTGGACGTGCCGTCACCAGCCGCTCGCACCGGGTCGCCGAAGGCGATGCGCTCGAGATGGAGGTGCCGGATCGCGCCGCCGACGAGGTCCTGGCCCCGGATCCGGGCGTCGACGTGGCGCCGGTGTACGAGGACTCCGACCTGATCGTGGTCGACAAGCCGGCGGGGCTGGTGGTGCATCCCGGGGCCGGCCAGCGCTCGGGGACGCTGGTCCACGGAGTGCTGGCGCGCTACCCCGAGATCCGGACCGTGGGCCAGCCCGCGCGACCTGGGATCGTCCACCGGCTCGACAAGGGGACGTCGGGGCTGCTGCTGGTGGCCCGCTCCCAGCCCGCTTACGTGGCGCTGGTGGCCATGCTCGCGGCCCGCGAGGTCGACCGCCGCTATCGGGCGCTGGTGTGGGGCGCCGTCGACTCGCCGACGGGGATGGTCGACGCCCCCATCGGCCGCAGCGCCCGCGACCGCACCCGCATGGCGGTCACGCTGACCGGCAAGGAGGCCCGGACCCGCTACGAGGTGGTCCGCAGGTTCAGCGACCCGGTCACGGTCACCGAGCTCCGCTGCAAGTTGGAGACGGGGCGAACGCATCAGATCCGGGTGCACCTGGCGGCGATCGGCCATCCGGTGGTAGGGGATGCGCGCTACGGCGGCCGGCGCCCGTCGCTGCGGTCGCCGCGGCCGTGGCTGCACGCCGAGCACCTGGCCCTCGACCACCCGGTCACGGGGGAGCCGCTGGCGTTCGATTCGCCCTTGCCGGCCGACCTTGCGGCGGTGCTGGCGGGGCTGCGCTGACCCGCTTTCGCGTTCTGGGGACAGGAATGGTCGCCATGGCGACCATTCCAGGAGCGAAGACGCGGGGGTGGGGTCAGTCGACCGGTTCGACGACCGGCCACTCGCGCTCGCCGCGGGCCATCCGGGCGATGTCGGCCAGCGTCATCCCGTCGAGGTGGCGGCGCATGTGCTCGCCCAGCACCCCCCAGATGGCCAGCAGCACGCACTGGCCCTCGTGGTCGCAGGCACCGTTTTGGTGCGGCTCGCCGAAGTCGCCCACGGTGATCGGCCCGTCGACGGCGCTGACGATGTCGCCCAGCGTGATGGTGGCCGGTTCCCGGGCGAGGATGTAGCCGCCGCCCACTCCCCGCTTCGAGCGGACCAGCCCCGCACCCTTGAGCGCCAGCAAGATCTGCTCCAGGTAGGGCTGGGGGAGCCCGGTGCGCTCGGCGATGTCCCGGACCGAGGTCGGCCCGGCCTCGGTCGCGTGCAACGCCAGCGACAGCAGCGCCCGGCTGGCGTAGTCACCGCGTGTCGAGACCTTCATGCGGGACAACTGTACGGTCCGCAGCCGCGATCGGCCGAGCTCCCGCTCATGCGTGTCGCCGTCACCCTGACGCGGCGGGCCGCTCGGCCTCCGGCGCCGTGTTTCCCGCTCTCGGCGCTTCGCGCCGGGCCGCTCGGGCCCCGGCCTCGCGTCCGCTCGGCCTCTGGGCTCGTCGTCCGGCGCCATCATGATGAGTTCCGAGCGGGGCCGGTACGGTGGGCCCAGGAAAGGCACAGGCGTGGTCGACGAACCCCTACTCCCTGACTACGGCGGGGCCTGCGTCACGAACGTGGTGCCCGCATTGCTCGGGCCCCCGGACGGGGCACCGGCCTGGCTGCCGGCGATCGCCGCGGACGCACGGCAGGTCGTGCTGTTCGTGCTCGACGGCATGGGCTGGGACCAGCTGGCGGCGCGCGGCCAGCTGGCGCCGACGCTGTCGGCCATGGAGGGAGGGCCGATCACCACGGTGGCGCCCTCCACCACCTCGACCGCGCTCACCTCGATCACGACCGGCCTGCCGCCGGGAGAGCACGGGATCGTCGGCTACCGGATGGCCGTGCACGGCGAGGTCCTCAACGTCCTTCGCTGGACCACCTCCGCCGGCGACGCCCACCAGAGCCTGCCACCGGCCAAGATGCAGACGGTCGCGCCGTTCCTGGGCCAGCGGCCGCCGGTCGTGACCCGGGCCGAGTACCGCCGCTCGGGGTTCACCGGTGCCCACCTCGACCCGGCCCGGTTCTGGGGCTACCGCACGATGGCAACCATGGTGACCGAGGTCGAGCGCCTGCTGCGCAGCTCCGAGCCGTTCGTCTACGCCTACTACGACGGGCTCGACAAGGTGGCGCACGAGTACGGGCTTGGCGAGCACTACGACGCCGAGCTGGCGTGGATCGACGAGGTGGTCGACCGGCTCGTCTCCCGGCTGCCGGCGGGTGCGGCGCTGGTGGTCGTGGCCGACCACGGCCAGGTCGAGACCGGCGACCACCTGGTGGCGCTGGCGCCCGGGGTGCTGGCGCAGTGCTCGATGCAGTCCGGCGAGGGGCGGTTCCGATGGCTGCACGCCCGGCCGGGCCGCGCCGGGGCGTTGTGCGACGCCGCGGTCGAGCACCACGGCGACGACGCTTGGGTGGTGACCCGCGACGAGATGGTGGCGGCCGGCTGGCTGGGACCGGTGGTCACCGAGGCGGCGCGCTCCCGGCTCGGGGACGTGGCCCTGGTCGCACGCACCGACGCCGCGTTCCACGATCCCCAGGACATCGGGCCCTACGAGCTGGTCGGACGCCACGGATCGCTGACGCCGGCGGAGATGCTGGTCCCCCTCCTCGCCGCCCGCCGGTAGGTTGCGAGCATGTCGTTCACCGACGATCAGAACGCCGCCCAGTCCCGCCCTGCCCAGCCGCCCGGCGGCTCTGCCGACGGGGGGTCGGCCAGTCCGGTCGAGCACCCCGAGGTCGTGCTACCCGGGGAGGAGCATGACCAGCCGAACGAGGCCGTCGAACAGCCGGCCAAGGTGATGCGCATCGGGTCGATGATCAAGCTCCTGCTGGAAGAGGTGCGCCAGTCCGAGCTCGACGAGCAGAGCCGTGACCGGCTGCGGGAGATCTACGAGACGTCGATCTCCGAGCTGTCGGGGGCGCTGTCGCCCGACCTGCGCGAGGAGCTGGGCCGCCTGGCCCACCCGTTCGCCGACACATCGACGCCCAGCGAGGCCGAGCTGCGGGTGGCCAAGGCCCAGCTGGTGGGTTGGCTGGAGGGCCTGTTCCACGGCATCCAGGCCACGCTGTTCGCGCAGCAGATGGCCGCCCGCCAGCAGCTCGACGAGATGCGCCGCCGGCTTCCCCCGGGCAGCCCGCAGCCCAACGTCGAGGTCGAGTCCCGCCCCGGCACGTACCTGTAGGCGCCGCCACCCGGCGCACGCAAAGTGGGCGTCCACGTGCTAGACGTGGTTCTCCCCCCATCCTGGTCAGGCCGCACGTAGGCTTGAGCCGATGGGGATGCCGGGAACCCAGGCCTCGCGGGGCCTGCGCGCGCACCGCGCTCGAGCGCTGGTGGTCCTGGCCGTATCGGCCGTCGTGGCCGTGGTGGCGGCAGGACTGTTCGCCGCCGGGACCGATCGCGCCGAGGTGCTGGCCACCCTGCTGTTCGTGCCGGTGTTCGCGGCCGGGCTGCTCGGCGGACGGAGACCGGGCTGGGTGGCGGCGGCGGTGGCCACGGTCGTGTACCTGGCCCTGCGCTCGGCCGATGTCGACGACGCAGGGCTGCCCGGCGTGGTGGTGCTGGCGGCCACCCGCGCCCTGGCCTACGCGGTCGCCGCCGAGGTAGGGCTGCGCGCCCAGTCCCTGGCCGAGCGCCTGTCGGAGGGCAACGAGTGGGACGATTCGCCGCTCGTGGCCCGGGGACGGGCGCTGTCCAAGCGGGAACGCCCGGGGCACGACTCGTTCGAGGTGGGCGAGCCGACCTCCGTGTGGGTCACCAGGGCGGCGGACGCCCCGACCGAGGCGGGGGCAGAAGGGACGGCGTGGGGAGGCGCGGTGGCCCCGACGGCGTCGGACACCGGTTGGTCGCCGCACCCGCCCGAGCCGGATGCCTGGTCGGCGGAACCTTCGCCGCCGTCTCCCGGCTGGTCCGATCCCTATGGGAGCCCGGCGGTCGCTGGCCCACCCGGATCCGATGCCTGGCCCGGCGGGCCGCCGCCGTCCCCACCACCAGCCTGGTCCGATCCCTACGGCAGCCCGGCGGTTTCCATGCCGCCGCCACCGGCGCCGGCGCCCGCATCCTGGTCCGATCCCTACGGCAGCCCGGCGGTGCCCGCGCCGCCTGTGGCGCGGCCCCGGCCGTCGCCGCCACCCCCGCCCATCGACGGCGAGACGCGGTTGTGGACCGCCCGGTTCCTCTGCGACCGCATCGCCGCCGAGCAGGGGCACTGCCAACGCACCGGCAGCCCGTTCTCGCTGGTGCTGGTCCAGGTCCCCGACGAGCCCTTCGCCGCGTTGCCGTACCGCCGCCAGGTCACCCTGCTGCGCGAGCTCGGCCACCAGTTGGTAGCGGGCGGGGTGGTCGACCACCTGGTCCACGTGCCCGACCGGGAACAGCACTGGTTCGCGGTGGTGCTTCCCGACCTCGACCGGGCCGGCGCCCAGGTGCTCGAGCGGCGGCTGCGCACCGGCATCGGTGGTTACCTGCGCAGCCGGGGCCTGCCGCTCCCGGCGCTGGAGAGCGCGTCGCTCACCTCCCCGGACGACGACGCGGCGCTGGGGGAGATCTGGGAGGCGCTGGCCAGCCGCGGCGACCCCGGCGGTGCCACGTCGCCGTCCGGGGCCATGGCTTACGGCGGGTCCTGAGAGATCTGCCCGCGTTCGCCTGAGCGGGCCCTCCCGCCGGCGCGCGTGCGCTACCCTCGTCGAATCACACGGATGTTATTTGTCCACAGGCCCCTGTGGACGACGAGCCGGGTGAACCGAACGAGCAGGATCGCAACGGAGGGAGTCGGCCGGGGTGTCGGGTAACGGTCGGGGCAGCTTCACCCACCTCCACGTCCACACCGAGTACTCGATGCTCGACGGGGCCGCACGCATCGGCGACGTGGTGGCGGCCGCGGTGGCCGACGGCCAGCCGGCGCTGGGGATCACCGACCACGGCAACATGTACGGGATCCTCGACTTCTACCGCGAGTGCCGCAAGCAGGGGATCAAGCCCGTCCTGGGCACCGAGGCCTACATGGCCCACGAGTCCCGCTTCGAGCGCCCGGCCCGGCGGGGGCGCGTCGACGACACGGGGGGCGACACCGAGGGCGGCAAGAAGCTCTACTACCACCTGACCCTGCTGGCCGAGACCAACGAGGGCTACCGCAACCTCATCCAGCTCGCCAGCCGGGCGTTTCTCGAGGGCTACTACTACCAACCCCGCGTCGACTGGGAGGTCCTCGCCGAGCACGCCCGGGGGCTCATCGCGACGACCGGCTGCCTGGGCGGGCACGTGCTCCAGTCGCTGGTGCAGGGCGACATCGAGGGCGCCACCGCCAAGGCCGGGCGACTGCAGGACATCTTCGGCAGGGACAACCTGTTCGTCGAGCTGCAGGACCATGGCATCCCCGAGCAGCACAAGACCAACCCCCAGCTCATCGAGATCGCCCGCCGCATCGGCGCCCCGCTGCTCGCCACCAACGACAGCCACTACGTCCACCAGCACGACGCCATGGCCCACGACGCGCTGCTGTGCGTGCAGACCGGCTCGCTCATGAGCGACCCCAACCGGTTCAAGTTCCACGGCGACCAGCACTACCTCAAGTCCGCGGCCGAGATGCGCTCGCTGTTCGGCGAGGCGCCCGAGGCGTGCGACAACACCTTGTGGATCGCCGAGCGTGCCGACGTCGAGATCGCCTTCGGCAAGCCGCAGCTGCCCAACTTCCCGTTGCCCGAGGGCTTCGCCAGCGACGGTGACTACCTGCGGCACCTGACGTTCGAGGGCGCCAGGGAGCGCTGGGGCGATCCCCTGCCCGACGAGGTCGTGGAGCGGCTGGCTTACGAGCTGCAGGTCATCGGCGACATGGGCTTCAGCTCCTACTTCCTCATCGTGTGGGACCTGATCGCCCATGCCCGGCGCAACGGCATCCGGGTGGGCCCTGGGCGGGGGAGCGCCGCCGGCTGCGCGGTGGCCTACTGCCTGCGCATCACCGACCTCGATCCGATCCGCTATGACCTGCTGTTCGAGCGCTTCCTCAACCCGTCGCGCATCTCGATGCCCGACATCGACATGGACTTCGACTCGCGCTTCCGCGACGAGATGATCCGCTACGCGGCCGAGCGCTACGGCCGCGACCACGTCGCCCAGATCGTCACTTTCTCCACCATCAAGGCCCGAGCGGCCGTACGCGATGCCGCCCGGGTGCTGGGCCAGCCCTACGCCGTCGGCGACCGGGTGGCCAAGGCCATGCCGCCGCTGGTGATGGGGCGCGACACGCCGCTGTACGCCTGCATGGAGCCGAATCCCCGCTTCGAGGACGGGTACAAGATGGCGGCCGAGCTGCGGCAGATGTACGAGGAGGACCCCGACGTCCGCCAGGTGGTCGATGTCGCCAAGGGGCTCGAGGGCCTGCGCCGCCAGGCGGGGATCCACGCCGCCGCGGTCGTGATCACCAAGGAGCCGCTCACCGAGTACCTGCCCATCCAGCGCAAGCCCGAGAACGGCCAGCCCCTCGAGGAGGCGCCGGTCGTCACCCAGTACGAGATGCACGGCGTCGAGGACCTGGGCCTGCTCAAGATGGACTTCCTCGGGTTGCGCAACCTCGACGTCATCACCGACACCGTCGAGGTGATCCGCCGCACCCGCGCCTTCGACCTGGACATCGACAACGTCCCGCTCGACGACGGGCCCACCTACGAGCTGTTGCGCCGGGGCGACTCGGTCGGCGTGTTCCAGCTCGAAGGCGGTCCCATGCGGGCGCTCATGCGGTCGCTGGCGCCCACCACGTTCGAGGACGTGGCCGCCCTGGTGGCGCTCTACCGCCCCGGCCCCATGGCGGCGAACATGCACAACGACTACGCCGACCGCAAGAACGGCCGCAAGCCGATCGAATATCTCCACCCCGACGCCGAGGAGATACTCGGCGACACCTATGGCTTGTGCATATACCAGGAGAGCGTCATGCGGATCGCGCAGCGATTCGCCGGTTATTCGCTGGCCGACGCGGACAACCTCCGAAAAGCCTGCGGGAAAAAAGACCGCAAACTCATCGCCAAGGAGCGCGCTCGGTTCGTCGAAGGCTGCGAGGCCAGCGATTACGGCGCCGAGCTGGGAACCAAGTGGTTCGACATCATCGAACCATTTGCAGATTATGCGTTCAATCGCAGCCACGCATTTGGCTATGGGTTCGTCGCCTATCAGACCGCTTACCTCAAGGCCAATTATCCGGCCGAGTACCTGGCGGCGCTGCTCACGAGCGTCAAGGCCAATCTCGACAAGGCGGCCATCTATCTGGCCGAGTGCCGCGCCATGGGCATCGACGTTGTGGTGCCGGACATCAACCGTTCGGTGTCCGATTTCACCCCGGTGATCGAGTCGGACGACGCCGACGGCGGCAACGGCGGCGATGGTGGCAGCACGCCGAAGGCGAGCATCATCTTCGGCCTGTCGGCGGTGCGGAACGTGGGCGAGGGTCTCGTCGCGCTCATCGTCGCCGAGCGCGAGGCCAACGGCCCCTACGCCGACTTCTACGACTTCTGCCAACGGGTCGACACGTCGGTGCTCAACAAGCGCACGATCGAGTCGCTGATCAAGGCGGGAGCCTTCGACAGCCTGGGGCACAAGCGCCGGGGCCTGCTCACCGTGTTCGAACAGATCGTCGACCACACGCTGGCCCGGCGCCGCGAGCGCGACATGGGGATCATGACCCTGTTCGGCGACCCGGACGACGCGGACGGAAGCGGCGGCTGGAGCGACTTCGAGCGGACGGCCATCCCCGACCTCGAGTTCGACAAACGCGACCGGCTGGCTTTCGAGAAGGAGATGCTCGGGCTCTACGTCAGCGACCACCCGCTGCTGGGGGCCGAGGCGGCGCTGGCCCGCCGGGCCGACTGCGCGCTCGACGAGCTGGCCGACCTCGAGGACGGCGCCCTCAAGGCGGTGGGCGGCGTGGTGACCGGGCTGCAGCGCAAGTGGACTCGCCGGGGCGACCTCATGGCGGTGTTCACGCTGGAGGACCTGCGGGCGTCGGCCGAGGTGATGGTCTTCCCCCGCACCATGACCGAGCACGGGCACAAGCTGGCCGACGACGGGGTGGTGATCGTGCGAGGACGGGTCGACACCCGGGACGACGCGCCCAAGCTCATCGCCCAGACCGTCGACGTGGTCGAGGTGGCCTCCAGCCAGATCGAGCCGCTGCGCCTGCGGGTCCCCACCCAGCTGCTGTCGGCGGCCACCGTCGCCCACCTCAAGCGGGTGCTGTCCGACCATCCCGGCGAGGCGCCGGTGTTCCTCCAGCTCGGGGAACGGCAGGTCGTTCGGCTACCCGACCGTTGGAACGTCGACGCGAGCAACGGGCTCGTGGGCCAGCTCCGGGAGGCCCTGGGCCCGGCGGCGATCGTCGGCTGAGGCGGCGCTCCGGACACTTGTTCGGTCACCGGAGTTGCACGCCCCGTGTGGTTTGACTGGACTAGTGGCTTGTTGCCGCACGCAGAACGGGGGCTACGCCGGAGATGTCGATCGCTGTAGACACCAAGGACTGCACGGCGCTCAGCGACGCTGAGCTGGTCGAGATGGCCGATCTCTGCGCGGAAGCCCAGTACAGCCACGAGATCGGGACCTTGTCGAAGCAGGCCGAGGCGTGGGTGCTGATCACCCAGGTCCGAGACGAGGGCAAGCTCAAGGGCTTCGCCTTCTCCACGCTCGAGCGCATCGGCGGTACGCCGTGCGTGCTGGTGGGCCTGGCGTCGGTGCGGCGCACGTCCAAGCGTGACTCGGTGCTCCGGGCCCTGATGCAGGACCTGCTGCG
Source organism: Acidimicrobiales bacterium (assembly GCA_035641315.1). GTDB lineage: Bacteria > Actinomycetota > Acidimicrobiia > Acidimicrobiales > VFJN01 > DASQUK01. The sequence goes on from DASQUK010000050.1 coordinate 19,594, forward strand.
GCGGGCGGTGCTGGCGTTCCCCGACGAGGACGTGCTGGTCGCGGCCCGCTTCGGCGACGTCGGCGGCTTCGACGCCTTCCGCAACCTCAACGACATCGTCCCCCGGGCCGGCCACAGGGCCACCGGCGAGGAGCGGGCCTGGGGTGGCCGCCTGGCCAAGCGCTACGGCATCGAGGCCAGCGCCTACGACCAGCGGGCGTTCGTGGCCCGGGGAGACGGCGGCGGACCGGCTCCGGTGTTCGACCACGAGACCCTGCACCCCGACCAGGTCGACCGCGAGGTGGCCGAGCGCTTCGAGGGCCTGCACGCCGGCAAGGGCGACAGCCTGATCGGGTTCGGCTGGGCCATGGAGGAAGACCTCCGCAAGCTCGCCTGACGGGCGACAGCATGGAGCTCGGCGACGCCGTCCGCCGGCGTCGCATGGTGCGGGCGTTCGACGGGCGCCCGGTGCCGCCCGAGCTCGTCGACCGACTGCTGGATCTCGCCCGGCGGGCGCCGTCGGCGGGCAACACCCAGCCGTGGGCGTTCGTCGTGCTGGAGGGAGCGCAGACCGCGACCGTGTGGGACATCACGCTGCCGGCGGACCGGCGACGCTCCTTCCGGTGGCCGGGACTGCTCGACGCCCCGGTCGTGGTGCTGCCGCTGGTATCCGCCGACGCCTACGTGGACCGCTACCGGGAGCCCGACAAGCGGACCACCGGACTCGGGTCCGGCGTGGCGGCGTGGCCGGTGCCCTACTGGTGGGTCGACGGGGGCATGGCGGTGCAGACGCTGCTGCTGGCGGCGGTCGACGCCGGCCTCGGGGCCCTGTTCCACGGCTTGTTCGACCACGAACGGACGGTGCTGGACCACCTCGGTGTGCCGGACGGGTGGCGGGCGCTCGGCGCCGTCGCCCTGGGGTGGCCGGCACCGGACGAGCCGGGGCGGTCCGCGGGACGCCGCCGCCCGCCGCTGGGCGACATCGTGCACCGCGGCCGGTGGTGAGTACGACTTTGAAGAAAACCGGTCAGGACCCCGGAAGGCCGGGTTGTCACAGGCGCCGGATCTCTGATCCGGTGTGCTTCGAGGCCAGGATCACGCCGGGGCGGATCCGCGCTGTGGTGGTGTCAAATAGAGCCGCTAGTCATCCAGGCTCCCCAGGGTCAAGTTGACGACGGTTCCAGTCATCCCGCTTGCCTTGTCGGAAGCGATGAAGACCGCCATGTTTGCCATCTCCTCGAGCGTCATGAGCCGTCGCGCGTGGTTCCTGCTTGCGAGCAACTCTTGCCACTGTTCCCAGGTCATTCCCGATGCCTTGGCGCGAGGCTCGAAGGCTTCCTTGATCGTGCGTGTCTCCGGCATGGCCTGTGGTCGCAGACCGACCACGCGAATGCCCTGAGGTGCGAGCTCAGCGGATAGATCTCGAGTGAGTGCCTCCTTGGCGGCCATCGCCGGGCCGTAGCCTCCTACCAAGGGGATGCCCGTCCGTGAGTGGAGTGCGGTGACGGTCATGACCACCCCCGACCTGTTCGCGACCATCCTCCGGGCCGCCAGGCGTGCGGTCAGGAAGTACGACGTTGCGTAGGTCGTGATCGGCAGGGAGAACTGCTCGACATCCAGCTCGACCAGAGGCACACCCAGGATGTTCGTGTCCGGGATCCCGACCGCGTTGAACGAGATGTCGACGCGGCCGGCCTTGTCGATCACGGACTGCAGGTGGTCGTCGACGGCCTGCTCGTCGAGAGCGTCGACCTCCGCCGCCTCGCCGGATCCACCGGCGGAAACGACGTCCTTGGCGACAGCTTTGAGGGGTGCCAGGTGGCGCCCGGTGAGAAACAGATTGGCCCCCTCAGTCGCAAAGGCGCGTGCGACAGCGCTGCCGATCGCGCCTCCGGCTCCGTAAATCACCGCAACCTTGTCCTTCAGCATCATCTCTGGATCCTTTCTGTGCCCGGGTGGTCACACCTGTCCACCTCATGAGTTAAGCCCGAGGGGATGCTCGGCTCTCTTCCAGCCCTTGACCCCTGATAGGAGTTCCTGGCAAACCACCGTGCGCCAGCCCGGCGGGGAGTGACGACCCCGCCCGAGCGCCGGTAGCGCCTGCTGCCGACCGCCCCGTAACCGCAAGGGTGGCTGATCATGAACCCTCGGTTCGGGCCCGCTCGACGACGTCCACAATGGCATCGACGACGACCTGCGGTCGTTCGTACTGTACGTAGTGCCCGCTCCCGTCGGCCACGATGTGGCGGCTGGCTTCGGAGAGCGCCGCCACCTCCTCCCCCAGTTCGGGATCCCCATCCGATCCGGCGGTGATGACAACGATCGGGAGGCTGCCCCAGGCCCCCGGGGCGGTGGCGGCCGATACGTCCCGGGCCCCCTCGAGCGCGAAGGCGCGTCCGACAGCGCTGCCGATCGCGCCCCCGGCTCCGTAGATCACCGCAACCTTGTCCTTCAGTATCATCTCTGGTCCTTTCTGTGCCTGGGTGGTCACCGCGCACCTCATGAGTTGAGACCGACGGTCGAGACTCATCTGCCCGTTGGCTGCCTTGTTCGCCACCGTCGAGGATGCAGACACCACGACGTCGAGAAAGTGGGCGCGCACCTTCCGCCCAGTTCGCGGCGCGGCCGGTGTCAATACGGGATGGACGAGGAGACCCGGGGACGTGACGCAGGGTGGAGAGATGACAACCGACCTGATCAGCAGGGCGCGGGCCGGGGACGGCGCGGCGTTCCGAGAGCTGACCGAGCCGCACCGTCGGGAGCTACTGGTGCACTGCTACCGGATGCTCGGATCCTTGCAGGACGCCGAGGACGCCCTCCAGGACACGCTGCTGGCCGCCTGGCAAGGCCTCGCAGGGTTCGAGGGACGCGCCTCGATCCGCACATGGCTCTACCGGATCGCCACCAACCGGTGCCTCAACGCGCTTCGCTCGGCCAGCCGACGCCCGGCCCGGGAGTGGGACGTGCCCGAGGTTGAACCGCCCGAGCCGACCCGGATCGGCGACGTCGTGTGGCTCGAGCCATTCCCCGATGCCCTCCTCGAGGGTGCGATCGACGTGCCGCTCGGCCCGGAGGCACGCCACGAACAGACCGAAGCCATCTCTCTGGCCTTCGTGACCGCACTGCAGGTCCTGCCGCCTCGCCAGCTCGCCGTGCTCATCCTGCGCGACGTCCTCGGATTCCATGCGAACGAGGTGGCCGACATGCTCGATTCGACTGTTGAATCGGTCAACAGCGCGCTCAAGCGGGCCCGCGCCAGCCTGCAGCGCCAGAAGCCGCCGGCGGCCGAGCGCGAACCAGCTCCCGCTTCCGAGTCACGAGCCGAACAGGCGCTCGTGGCGACGTTCGTCCGCGCCTACGAGTCCGGCGATCTCGACGCGCTGGTGGCGTTGTTCACCGACGAAATCTCCATCTCCATGCCACCGATTCCCCTCGAATACCAAGGCCGCGACGTCGCGGCCCGCCTCTTCGCCAGCATCTTCGGGTCGGGCCGGAGGTTTGACCTCGTGCCGACGCGGGCCAATGGTCAGCCGGCGTTCGGGGCCTACCTTCGCGGCCCCACCGGCGGCATCCGCCACGGGACCGGCGTCCTCGTCCTCACCCTCACCGGCGACCGGATCCGCGCCTTCACCCGCTTCGACAACAGCGTGCTCCCATCATTCGGCCTGCCGCGATCGCTCCCTAGCCGATAGGCGCTTCCGAGCGCGCTCTGCATCGCCGGGCTGCGTCGTGTGAGTGAACCCGTGAGCCCGGCATAGGTGTCTTTGCGCTTGCTTCGTCTGAACGTCATCACCCAGTTGGTCTCCCCCGATCGAGCAGTACCAGCCTGACACCCTCGTCCTCAACGCCGGCGCCGCGCCGCTCTATCGCGGAAGACCTTCAAAGACGCGTAGCGAGCTGCGCCATCAGCGCCTCCGGCTCCTCGGCCGGGAGCTGGCAGGCGTAGCTGCGGCACACGTAGGCGCGGCCGTCGTCGCGGCCCTCCCACAACGGGGACGGGTAGCGCTCACCCCAGGCGAGCACGGCGCCGGGGAGGAAGCGCCGCTGCACGACGGCGACCAGGTCGGGACGCTCGCCCGCCACCACGACCTCGTCGACGCCGTGCACGGCGAGGTCGACGGCCGCCAGCAGGTGACCGAACGCGGTGGGGTGCTCGGTGGCGAGGGACCCGGTCAGCCGCAGGATCGCTTCGGCCCGCTCCCTGTAGCGCTCCTCGCCGGTGAGGGCGCCCAGGCGCAGCAGGCCGACGGCCGCCACGCTGTTGGCGCTGGGGGTGGCGTTGTCCATCAGGTCCTTGTTGCGGGCGACCAGCCGCTCGGCGTCGCTGCCCGTGGTGAAGAGCCCGCCCCGCTCGTCGTCCCAGAACAGGTCGAGGAGGGCGTCGGCGGTGGCGCGGGCGGCCTCGATCCAGCGGGCCCGGCCCGTGGCTTCCGCCAGCCGCACGAAGGCGTCGACCAGGGCCGCATGGTCCGCCGCATAGGCCAGGTGGCGCGCACCCCGGCCCGAGCGGCCGTGGGAGCGGGAAGCATGTCCCGCCTGCCACGAGCGCAGCCAGCGGCCGTCGTCGCGCCGCAACGACCGCAGCAGGAACTCGCCGTTGGCGACCGCGGCGTCGAGCCAGTCCTGTCGTCCGCTGGCGGCGGCCGCCTCAGCCAGCGCCGCCAGCATCAGCCCGTTCCACTCGGTCAGCATCTTGTCGTCGAGCCCCGGGCGCACCCGGTGCTCACGGGCGGCGAACAGGCGCCCCCGGGCATCCTCGATGCGGGCCGGGCGAGCCAGGTTGACATGTCCCCCGCTCCCACGGCCGCTCGGGCCGCGGGCGTGGATCCGGTTGAGGATCGTGCGGCCCTCGAAGTTGCCGCCCGGCCGGACCCCGTAGAACGCCATGACCTCGTCGGCCAGGTCCCGGTCGCCTTCCAGGGCGGCGACGATCTCGTCGGGGGTCCAGACGTAGAAGCGGCCCTCCTCGCCCTCGCTGTCGGCGTCCTCGGCGGAGAAGAACCCTCCCTCGGGGTGGCGCAGGTCGCGGAGCACGTAGCCCACCGTCTCGTCCAGCACCTGGCGGTAGCGATCGTGGCCCGTGACCTGCCAGGCGTGCAGGTAGGCCCGCGTGAGCAGCGCCTGGTCGTACAGCATCTTCTCGAAGTGCGGCACCAGCCACATGGCGTCGACGGAGTAGCGGGCGAAGCCGCCGCCCAAGTGGTCGTACATCCCACCGGAGGCCATGGCGTCGAGCGAGGTCTCCACCACGGCCTGGATGTCTGGCTCGGGCGATGGTTGTCGGGCCAGCCACCGCACCAGCAGGTCGAGGCTCATGGCCTGGGGGAACTTGGGGGCGCCGCCGAATCCGCCTCGGGTGTCGTCGTGCTGCTGGCGGAGCGCCTTGACCGCGCCGTCCAGGGCGTCGGCGCCCGGTAGGCCGTCGCCGGGCGACACCAGCGCCGACCGACCCAGCGCGGCGGTGAGCTGACCGGCCTGCGTGTCGATGTCGTCGCGGCGGGTGCGCCACAGCTCGTCGATGCGGCGGCACAGCTCGGGGAAGGCGACCATGCCGCCGCGCCGGGTCTTGGGGAAGTACGTCCCCCCGAAGAAGGGCCGGCCGTCGGGGGTGAGGAAAACGGTCATGGGCCAGCCGCCCTGGCCGGTCAGGGCCTGGACCGCCTCCATGTAGATCTCGTCGACGTCGGGCCGCTCCTCCCGGTCCACCTTGACGTTGACGAACAGGCCGTTCATCAGGGCCGCGATCTCGGGGTCCTCGAACGACTCGTGCGCCATCACGTGGCACCAGTGGCAGGCCGAGTAGCCAACCGACAACAGGATCGGCTTGTCGTCGCGCCGGGCCGCGGCGAAGGCCTCGTCCCCCCAGGGGTACCAGTCGACCGGGTTGTCGGCGTGCTGGCGCAGGTAGGGGCTCGTCTCGGTGGCCAGGCGGTTCATGCGTCCCACCGTAGGGGCAGCGGGGCGCGAGACGACCCTGACGCCGGAACGCCTACCCCACGGGTAGTTGGGATGCGCACCTGCGCGGGGGACGATGTACGCATGACCGTTTTGCCTCGGGGGCTGCGCCCCCGCACCCCATCGACGTCCGGCTGCCTGGCTTGTCGACCCAACCATCCGCCCGGCTCGTGGCGACAAGGCGAGCGGGCTCTAGCTGGGTCGATCGCACGGCCGTCGGCTCACGAGCTGCGATCATGACCCCCGACGAGGCCACCGCCTTCCTCCGTTCCGCCATCCCCCTGTGCGACACGCTCGACATGCGGGCCACGGCCGCCGGGCCCGACGAGGCGAGGGTCGAGATCGACTGGGCGCCGGGCCTGTGCACGAGCAACGGCCTGCTCCACGGCGGGGTGGTCATGGCGCTGGCCGACTCGGCCGGCGGGGCGTGCACCTACTTCAACCTCCCCGAGGGTGCCTCGGGCACCACCACCATCGAGTCCAAGACCAACTTCCTCGGTGCCGTGCGCGAGGGCGTGGCGGTGGCCAGCGCCCGTCCCCTCCACGTCGGCGGGACGACCATCGTGATCGAGACCCTGGTCACCGACAGCGCCGGCCGCCCGGTTGCCAAGGTGACCCAGACGCAGCTGGTCCTCCGACCCAGGGAGTGACGGCCGCGCGGGGCTAGCGTGCCCGCTCATGGAGCTCAGCCTGAAGGGGAAGGTGGCGCTGGTCACCGGCGCCAGCCGGGGGATCGGCAAGGCGATCGCCACCGCCTACGCCGAGGCGGGGGCGGTGGTGATGCTGTCGTCCCGCAAGCAGGACGCGCTGGAGGCGGCGGCCGCCGACATGGCCGACGCCCAAGGCGAGACGGCGGTGTTCGCCGCCAACGCCGGGGAGCCCGACCAGATCGCCGCCTGCGTGGCCGCCACGGTCGAGCGGTTCGGCGCCGTCGACATCCTCGTCAACAACGCCGCCACCAACCCCTACATGGGCCGGAGCATCGACATCGACCTGCCCCGCCTCGACAAGACCTGGCAGGTCAACTACCGGGGGCCGGTGGTGTGGGTGCAGGAGGCCTGGAAGGCGTCGATGGCCGAGCGGGGCGGCGTCATCCTCAACATCTCCTCCGTCGGCGGCCTGTCGGTCGAGCCCGCCATCGGCCACTACAACGTGACCAAGGCGGCGCTCATCCACCTCACCCGCACCCTGGCCCAGGACCTCGCCCCCGGCGTGCGGGTCAACGCCATCGCCCCGGGACTGGTGAAGACCGACTTCGCCCGGGCGCTGTGGGAGCCGGCCGAGGACAAGGTGGCCGCGCGCATGCCGCTCCAGCGCCTCGGCGACCCCGTCGACATCGCCAACGCGGCGCTGTTCCTGGCCAGCGACCTGGCGTCGTGGATCACGGGGCAGACCCTGGTGGTCGACGGGGGCGCCCTGGTGGCCGCGGGCCGGCTGTAGCTGCGGCTGCCCGGCTGCGTGTCAGCCGGGGAGGCGGTCATCCAGGTCGCCCGATCCGCCGGGCGGTCGACCACCGCCGGGATCACAGCGCCCGCCTCACCAGCTTGCCCGAGCCGGTGCGGGGCAGCTCGGGGACCAGCACCAGCTCGCGGGGGGCGGCGTAGGCGGGCAACTCCTGCTTGGCCAGCTCGCGCAGCTCGTCGAGCGTCGGCGGGGCCGCCGGGTCGGCGGGGACCACCAGGGCCGCCACCCGCTGACCCCAGTCGGCGTCGGGCCGGCCGACCACCGCCACCTCCCGCACCCCCTGGTGAGCGGACAACGCCCGCTCGACGGCGACCGGCCACACGTTCTCGCCGCCGGTGATGATCAGGTCGCCCACGCGACCGAACACCTGCAGGCGACCGGCGGCCTCGTCCCAGGCGCCGCCGTCGCCGGTGGGGAACCAGCCGTCGGCGCCCTTGGGATCGGTGCCGTCGCGGTAGGCCCGCAGCAGCATCGGGCACCGCAGCTCGATCTCGCCGTCGACGACCCGCACCTCGACCCCGTCGAGGGGCGTCCCGTCGTAGACCACGCCGCTGCCGGTCTCGGTCATCCCGTACGTAGCGACGGCGTTGGGCGGCAGGTCCGGGGGCATGGCCGATCCGCCCAGCACCACCGTCCGGAACGCCGCCACCGCCGCCGGGTCGAGGCGCCCGAGCATGGCCGGCACCATCGAGGTCAGCGTGCACCTGTCGGATCCGCGGGTGGCCGCACCCTCGACCGCCCCTGGGTCGAACCGGTCGTGCACGGTCAGGGGTGTGCCGGTCGCCAGCGCCCGGGTGACGACCGCCAGCCCGCCCACGTGCGCCAGGGGCAGGCACGCCAGCCAGCGGTCCGCCACGGGGTCGACGCCCAGCCGCCGGCTGGTGGCCTGCGCGGAGGCGGCCACGGCGTCGTGGGTGAGCACCACGGCCTTGGGATCGCCGGACGTGCCGCTGGTGGCGACCACCAGCGCGTCCCCGTCGGCCACGGGTTCGTGGGGACGCGCCGCCGCCAGCACCCGCTCGCGGGCGGGCGGCGGCAGGCGGGGGTCGAGGGGGAGGACCGCGTCACCATCGTCCCAGGCGCGCCGCAGCCGGTCGACGAACTCGTCGCCGCCCCGCGCCTCGACCACGACGAGCCTGTGCACGGAGGGAGGTTACGGGCCCGGCGGCGATCTACGGTCGGAGCCATCGACGCCACCACCATCCGCACCCACCGCCTGACCAAGGTCTACGACGCCGTTCCCGGTGGGCCGCCGGGCCCCGTTGGCCAGGCGCCGGCGGTCGACGCCCTCGATCTCGAGGTGGGCCGCGGCGAGCTGTTCGGCCTGCTCGGGCCCAACGGCGCCGGGAAGACCACCACGATCGGCATGCTCACCACCCGGGTGATCCCCACGGGTGGCCAGGCCTTCGTCGACGGCGTCGACGTGGTCGCCCAGCCGGCCCGGGCCAAGGAGCGCATCGGCGTCGTCACCCAGACCAACACGCTCGACCGCTCGCTGAACGTGCGCGAGAACCTCGAGTTCCATGCGCGCTACTTCGGCACCGGCCGGCGGGCCGCCCAGGCGGCGGCCGATCGCATGCTCGAGGTCATGCGGCTCACCGAGAAGGCCTCGGCCGACGTCGGCACGCTTTCCGGCGGCATGGCGCAGCGGCTCATGGTGGCCAGGGCCATCCTCCACCGGCCACAGGTGCTGTTCCTGGACGAGCCGACGGCCGGTCTTGATCCCCAGAGCCGGCTGGGTCTGTGGGACATCATGCGCAACCTCCACGCCGAAGGGCAGACGGTGCTGCTCACGACCCATTACATGGATGAGGCCGACCAGCTGTGCGAGCGGGTGGCGATCATGGACCACGGCCGCATCCTCGCCCTCGACGATCCCGCCAAGCTCAAGCGGTCGGTGGGCGCCGACACGGTCGTCACCGTCCAGGCGGGCAGCAACGGCGACGGTGACGCACTGGCCGAGGTGCTGGGCCGGCTCGAGGGGGCGACCGGGACCCAGGTGATCGAGGGCGGCGTGCGGCTCTACGTCGCGGGCGGCGACGGGGTGCTGCCCCGGGTGATCGCCGCCGCCGAGCAAGTGGGGCCCGTGCGCGACGTGCGCGTCGAGGAACCGACGCTGGAGACGGTCTTCATCACGCTCACGGGGAGGGACCTGCGGGAATGACCACTGTTGCGGGCGCCGACGCCACGGTTCGAACCGCACGCCCGAGCAGCCTGGTGGGTGCCTGGACGCCGATGAGCTGGCGGGCGTTCGGCGCGCTGCTGGGGCGCGACCTCGTCGTGCTCCGCAAGGACCTGCCGGCGTTCGTGGCCCGCACGGTGATGCAGCCGCTGCTGCTGATGTTCGTGTTCACCTACGTCTTCCCCAAGATCGGGCAGGGCATCGGCAGCGCCGGCGGCGCCTCGGCTGAGGGGGCATTCAGCACGTTGCTGGTGGGCGGCGTGGTGGCCAGCACCATGATCTTCCAGGGCATCCAGGCGGTGGCGCTGCCCATGGTCCAGGACTTCGGCTTCACCCGCGAGATCGAGGATCGCGTGCTGGCCCCGATCCCGGTCGAGGGCGTGGCGCTCGAGAAGGTGGCGTCGGGCGCCATCCAGGGGCTGCTGGCTGCCCTGGTGGTCCTGCCTCTGGCGTATGTCGTCCCCGCCACCGACGTGCACCTGGACGTCAACTGGCCCGTGGCGCTGACGTTCCTGCCGCTGGCCGCCGTGCTGGGGGCCTCGCTGGGGCTCACGGTCGGCACCCGGGTGCAGCCGCGGCAGGTGCCGCTGGTGTTCAGCCTGCTGGTGCTGCCGATGACGTTCCTGGGCGCCGTGTACTACCCGTGGCGGGGGCTGGAGCCGCTGCCGTGGCTGCGCTGGGGCGTGCTCGTCAACCCGCTCGTCTACCTGTCGGAGGGTGTGCGGCTCGGGCTGACGGGCGACACGATCCCGCACATGAACGGCGTGGTCGTGTACGTCGCCTGCCTCGGCTTCACCGCGGTGCTGCTGTGGGTGGGGATCAAGGGCTTCCGCCGGCGGGTCCTGGCATGAGCGAGCGTCAGCGAGCGAATCATGAGCACGGCGGCGGCTCGGGCCCGGAGGCCGCCCGTCGGGTGGATCCCCAGGGCTGGCGACTGTGGCTGGCCGGTGCCCGGCCCCGAACGCTGCCGGCCGCCGTGGTGCCGGTGCTGGTGGGGACGGCCTGCGCCGCCGGGCGGGCCGACGTGGTGGCGTGGCGGGCGGTGGCGGCCGGGGTGGTGGCGCTGGCCCTGCAGGTGGGGACCAATTACGCCAACGACTACAGCGATGGCGTGCGGGGAACCGACCGGGCGGGCAGCCGGGTGGGCCCGTTGCGGCTGGTGGGCTCGGGGCTCCAGCCGGCCGGAGCGGTGAAGCGGGCGGCGTTGGTGTCGTTCCTGGTCGCCGGCGTGGCGGGACTGGCCCTGGCGGTCGCGGTCGGCTGGGAGCTGCTAGTGGTGGGGGCGCTGGCCATCGCCGCCGGCTGGTTCTACACGGGTGGACCGCGGCCGTACGGCTACCTGGGGCTCGGCGAGCTGTTCGTGTTCGTGTTCTTCGGGGTGGTGGCCACCGCCGGGTCGGCCTACGTGCACGAGGAGGCGTTGTCGGGCCTGGCCCTGGCGGCCAGCGTGCCGGTCGGGTTCCTGGCGACGGCGCTGCTGGTGGTCAACAACCTGCGCGACATCCCCGGCGACACGGCCTCCGGCAAGCGCACGCTGGCGGTGCGGCTCGGCGACGGGCGCACCCGCTGGCTCTACGTGGCGCTGCTGGTGGGCGCGGGGGTGATGGTGCCGGTGGTGGCGGCCGTGGGCGACCGCGCAGGCGCGGCGCTGGCGCTGGCCGCCGTGCCGTTGGCCCGGCGCCCGGTGATCGCGGTGCTCGGCGGCGCCCGGGGCGGCCAGCTCATCCCGGTGCTGGGCGACACCGGCCGGGTGCAGCTGGCGTTCGGCGCCCTGCTGGCGCTGGGCCTGTGGGTGACGGCCTGAGCGGGCCGGCCGGGTGCGTTGGCGCCGTGGCCGTCACCGCCAGCCACGGCACGACCACCTCGAGGAACGCTGCCGGCTGCTCCAGATGGGCGCTGTGGCCGGCACCGGGGACCAGCGCCAACCGGGCGTTGGCACCGATCGCCGCGGCCATGCGCTCGGCGATGGCGGCGTAGCGCTCGTCGTCCTCGCCGGCCATGACCAACACCGGCGCCTCGATGCTCGACAGCGCCGACCACAGCGGCGCCTGCGATCCCGTGCCGGCCAGCTCGAGGCTGCGGGCCAAGCCCTCGGCGCTGTTGCGGCGCCGCTCGTCCTCGAACCGGGCACCGGCCGGCAGGCCGGCGAACAGGGGCTGGTCCAGCCACCAACCCACGAACCAGTCGACGCCTTGTGCTCGGATCCGCTGGGCCAGGGCGTGATCCTGCGCCCGGCGCTGGGCCCGCTCGGCGTCGTCCTCGATGCCGGGTGTCGCGCCCAGCACCACAAGTCCCCGGACGGCCTCCGGCGCCTCGGTGGCCACGTGCAGCGCCATGCGGGCGCCCATGGAGTAGCCGACGTAGACCGCCGGGCCCCCGGCCTCGGCGATCAGGCGGCCGGTGGTGGGCAGGTCGGCGGCGTCGTCGGCCGATCCGCCGTGCCCGGGCGCATCTAGTCGCACCACCTCGTGGCGGGCGGCGAGCGCAGCGGCGACCGGTCCCCAGCAGCGGCACGTCTGCCCGAACCCGTGCAGGAGCACCACCCGGGGACCGGACCCGTCGCGTTCGCCATGGAGCCCCACGGCGGGGAATGCTTGCACGTCACATGACGTCCGCCGAACCCCCCGCACCCGCCGACGTGCAGGCCACGTTCGCCGCCACGCTGGTGGACGAGTGGCTGCGGTGCGGAGTCCGTCATGCCGTGGTGTGCCCGGGGTCGCGCTCGACGCCGCTGGCGCTCGCCCTCGCCAACCGGCCGGAGATCACGCTGCACGTCCACCACGACGAGCGCTCGGGTGGGTTCCTGGCGCTCGGCCTGGGGCTGGGCACCGGGCGGCCCGCGGTCGTGCTCACCACCAGCGGAACCGCCGCCGCCGAGCTGCACGCCGCCGTGGTGGAGGCGGACCTGGCCGGGGTCCCGCTCCTGGCCTGCACCGCCGACCGGCCCCCGGAGCTGCGTGACGTCGGTGCCCCACAGGCCATCGACCAGGTGCACCTGTTCGGCCGCTCGGTCCGGTGGTTCGGCGATCCCGGCGTGCCCGAGGCCGCCTCGGCACCGCGCTGGCGCGCTTTCGCCGGTCGCGCCTACGCCGCCACCCTCGGGGCCGCCGGCGCCCGGCCCGGCCCCGTCCACCTCAACCTGCCGTTCCGGGAACCGCTCGTGGGTACCGCCGGACCGCTGCCCGCCGGACGGGGCGACGGGCCCTGGGTCGTGGCGACCGAGGCGGCACCGCTCCGGGAACCGTCGGCCCCGGCGGACCTGCCGGTCGAGTTGCGGCGGCTCGTCGGACGCCGCGGCGTGATCGTGGCAGGCGAGGCGGCGATCGACGGGACCGCGCTCCATCGGCTGGCGGCGGCGTGGGGGTGGCCGGTGCTGGCCGAGCCCCGCTCGCCGGCCTGGAGCCCGGGACCCAACACCGTGGCCCACCTCGACGCGATCCTGCGCTCGCCCCGGGCCGCACGTGAGCTGCGGCCCGAGGCGATCCTGCGGGTCGGGGCACCCGGCGCCTCCCGGGTAGTGAACGAGTGGTTGGCCGCTTCGGGGGCGGAGGAGGTGATCGTGGGCGCACTCGGTTGGTCAGATCCGGCCGGTACGGCGGCGACGATCGTTTCCGGTGACGCAATCCGTTGGATATCGACGGATCACGTCACCGAAACTGGCGAAACCGGGTGGCTCGCGCGGTGGCGGGCGGCATCGGACGCCGCCGAGGCGGCGGTGGCCACCACGCTGGCGGACATCCCGGACCCCAACGAGCCCGCGGTCGCCCGGGACGTCGTCGCCGCCCTGCCGGACGGTGCGCAACTGGTCGTGGCATCGTCGATGCCGATCCGGGACGTCGAGCGCTATGCCGCCCCCCGCACCGGCCTGACCGTGCTGGCCAACCGGGGGGCCAACGGCATCGACGGCATCGTCTCCACCGCCGTCGGCGTCACCGTGGGATCGGCGGCCCCCACGGCCCTGCTCATCGGCGACATCGCCTTCCTCCACGACAGCAACGGCCTGCTGGGCGCCGCCGGCCGGGGCATCGACCTGGTGTGCGTGGTGGTCGACAACGACGGGGGCGGCATCTTCTCGTTCCTGCCCCAGGCCCGGGCCCTGCCGACGGAGCGGTTCGAGACCCTGTTCGGGACTCCCCACGGCCTCGACCTGGTGGCGCTCGCGGCCGCCTACGGGGTCGACGCCCGGGCGCCGGGCCCGGGCGAGCCGGTGGCGGCCGCCGTGAAGGAGGCGACGGCCAAGGGGGGCGTCCACGTGCTGGTGGTGCGCACCGACCGGGACGCCAACGTGGAGGCCCACCGGCGCATCGACGACGCCGTGGCAGCGGCGGTGGACGCAGCGTAGGCGTAGGCGCAGGCGCCGGGACGCTAGGGCCGGACGATCGCCGACAGCAGCGCCTGGAGCTTGTCCCGGGTCTCGGCCAGCTCGGTCGGGGGATCGCTGTCGGGGACGATGCCGTTACCGGCCCACACCCGGGCCTGCGGTCCCTCGATCTCGGCGCAGCGCACGGAGACGGCCCAGGTGCCGTTGCCGGCGGCGTCGACCCATCCGGAGGTGCCGGCGTAGCGACGGCGGTCGAAGCCCTCGTGCTCGGCGATCCAGGCCACGGCCTGGTCCCGGGGCCAGCCCGCCACCGCCGGCGTGGGGTGCAGTGCCGCCACCAGCTCCAGCACCGACGGTGCCGGCTGCGACAGCCGGCCCTCCACCAGCGTCGCCAGGTGCTGGACGTTGGCCACCGCCACCACCGACGGCTCGGCCTCGTAGTCCAGGTACGAGCACCACGGCAGCAGCGTGTCGTGGACCATGTCGATGGTGATCTGGTGCTCCTGGCGGTCCTTGGTCGACGCCAGAAGCGACGCCGCCAGCCGCTGGTCGGTGGTGGGATCGCCGCCCCGGGGCGCGGTGCCGGCCATCGGGTGGGACCGCACGATGTCGCCCGTCACCGACACCAGCAGCTCGGGGCTGGCGGCCACGAAGCCGTCCACCGAGACGATGTGGCAGCCCGGGTAGGTGGACCGCAGGCGTTCGAGCACCGACAGCCGGTCGATGGGTCGGTCGGCGCTGACGTCGATCTGGCGGGCGAGCACCACCTTGTGGAACGCGCCCTCGGCCATGGCCTTGGTGGCCCGCTCGACCAGGGCGCACCAGTCCTCGGGGTCGCGTTGGGCTGACACTGTGAACCGGTGGACCGGTGGCGGCGGCTCGCCGACACCGGCCAGGGGCAGGCCGGTCGGATCGTCGTCATTCGTGCCGATGGTGGTGACCCAGCGGGTGCCGTCTTCGGCGCGCCCGGCCACCACCGCCGGGACCACCAGCTCGCTGGGCGCCCCGGGGGCGAACGGCAGCGCCCCGAAGGCCACGGCGCCGCAGCCCGGCAGCCCGACCTCGTCGTCGGCCTCGACGCCGGCGAGGGGCGCGGCGACCGACTCTGCCGCCGACGCCGGGTCGCCGCCCGGCCACGGCAGGCGAGCGGCGCAGCCCCGCCCCGCCAATCCGGCCCGGCCCCGCTCGAACAGCACGCCGTCCCGTCCCGCGAACGCCAGCAGGTCGACGTCGGCGTCGAGCCGACGGGTGCGGGCCAGCAGCGGGGCCGTCACCGTGCCCTCGTGGCGAGGATCAGCTGCGCGATGCCGCCGGAGAGGAGCCGCCGGTCGACGTCGACGAACCCGGCGTCCGCGATCATCCGCCGCATGTCGTCGGGCTCGGGCAGGTAGGCGACCGAGCGGGGCAGGTAGCGGTAGGCGGACCCGTCGGACAGCAGCGCCCCGATCCGGGGGACCACCGTGCCGAAGTACACGCCGTGGCCCCAGCGCATGAGCCGGTTGGGGGGCGTGGCCACCTCGAGCAGGGCGATGCGCCCGCCCGCCCGCAGCACCCGGGCCAACTCGGCCAAGAAGGGCGGCAGCGCCACCAGGTTGCGCAGGGCGAACCCGCAGGTGACGCCGTCGGCGGAGCCCGCCTGCAGGGGCAGGCGCAGGGCGTCACCCTGCACCAGCGGGGCGTCGGTCCGAGCCGCCGCCAGCATCCCGAACGACAGGTCGACGCCCAACGGCGCCAGCCCCGCCGCCGCCAGCTCGCGGCACAGGTCGCCGGTCCCGCACGCCAGGTCGATCACCGTGGACTTCGGGGGCAGCGCCAGGGAGTGCACCGCCCGCCGCCGCCAGCGGACGTCCATGCGAAGGGTCATGAGCCGGTTGACCAGGTCGTAGCGGGGGGCGATGGCGTCGAACATGTCCCGCACCGCCCGGACCTTCTCGTCGCCCTGCGGCAGAGCGTCGAGGGCCGGGGTGCGGGGCATCGGGTCAGCATCGTAGGGGCCGCCGATCACGTCGCCGAGCCCGGCCGCGCCTACGCTGCCCTCCGTGGCCAGGGCGCACTTCAAGATCTTCGGCATCCCCGTCCGGGTCGAGCCGTTCTTCATCGTCGTCGCGTTGCTGTTCGGCATCCGCATCGAGCCGCTGTGGGTGGTGTTCGCCTTCGCGGTCATCGTGTTCGTGTCGGTGCTGGTCCACGAGATGGGCCATGCGCTGATCTACCGGCTGCTCGGCCAACGCTCGGCCATCGTGTTGCACGGCTTCGGCGGGTTCACCGTGCCCACGGGGGGCGGGCGCCGGGTGCTGTCGAAGCCCAAGTCGATCCTCGTCAGCGTCTCGGGTGCGTTGACCCAACTGGTCGTGCTCGGCCTGCCAGCCCACTACGTCTTCTACCGGACCGACTGGGGCCTAAACCAGCGCATCGACTACGCCTTCGACCAGGGATTCTTCAGCTGGGCGCCGGTCCTCTACTACCTGCAATGGGTCAGCATCTGGTGGGCGGTGTTCAACCTGTTGCCGATCCGGCCGCTCGACGGCGGGCACGTGGCCGAGGAGCTGTTCGGCTTCGAGACGGCGTGCAAGCTGTCGATCGGCGCTGCCATCGTGGCCGGGTTCGTCGCCTTCCGGGCGTCGTTCATCGGCCTGTTCGGCCTGCTGTTCTTCGGCCTGTTCGCCTACATGAACTTCCAGGAGCTGCGGGCCGGCCAGCGCACCGGCGTGTTCGACGTCGAGGCGCCCGAGGGCACCCGCCCGGGCAGGGCCCGGGGCTTCGGGCGCCGCGTGGGGCGGCGCCGCAGCAGCCCCAACCTTCAGGTCGTGCGCCCGCCCGGCGCCAGGGGGCGGCCCGATCTCAGCCCCCGGTCCTCCAGCGCCGAGGCCGAGACCCGGGCCTGGAACGCGCTGCGGGCCGGCGAGGGCGAGCGGGCGGCGTCGATCATGCGCCAGGCCGGCGGGGGCGGCAACGCCTTCCTGCGGGCCAGCATCGCCCTGGTCACCGGCCCGCTGGAGATGGCCGACGACCTGTTCGAGGCCGCCTACCGCGACGACGCCGGGGGGCCGCCCAACCTGGTCGCAGCCACGCTCTTGGCCGATCGGGGACGGGCGGTGCCGGTGGCGGCCCGGCTGGTGACGCTGGGGCGGCCGGGCATCGAGGCCGCCGCCGGGCTCCAGACCCACCTGCACTACGCCGAGCGTTTCCGGGCCGCGGCCGAGGTCGGCGAGCAGGTGTTCGCGGCCGGTCCCCAGAGCCCCCCGCAGACGGCGTTCGAGGTGGCGTGCTCATGGGCCCGCGCCGGCGACGCCCAGGAGGCGCTGCGCTGGGTCGAGGCGGCCGTCGACGCCGGCTTCCACGCCCCGGGCCTGCTCGACGGCGAGCCCGACCTGGCGAGCGTGCGCGCGCTGCCCGGTTGGGCCGCGGTGCGGTCCCGCCTGTCGGCCTGAGG
>DASQUK010000051.1:0-12574 GCA_035641315.1 Acidimicrobiales bacterium
CGCCCCCGTGCCGTTGAAGATCTCGACCGCCTTGTTGAACCCCGATCCCTCGACGTACTCCGAGAAGAACAGGTCGACGGGCGTGGCCGCGCCGGCCGGCTGGCCGAGTCCGACCGCCGCAACCGGCGCGGCCAGAAGGGCAGTGAGGGCGGCGGCGACAGTGCGGCGCAGGCGCATGGATGCCTCCAGCGAGATCTGGTCTGCCCGGACCCTATGGGCCCGGCGTGTCCGGAGGGTGACCGTAGATCAGCCGGCCGGTGAACGCCCGGGGTCCAATCCCCGAGGCAATAGCCGCCACCAGCTGCCTCGAAAGCGGTGTATCGGCGGCTATTGCCTCGGGTCCTCGGTTGGTGCCGGTCTGCCGGTCCAGCGGGGTGGGTCGTCGGCCCCCATGGCGCGGCCGGCCCAGCGGACCTCGCCGGGTGTGCGCGACAACCGTGCCACCACCCCCGGCATGGGCACGCCGTCGGCCTCGACGATGCTGCCCCGGGCCACCACCTGCGGATCGGCGAACACCCCGGCCATGTCGTACACGGGCGCCGCCGCGGCGTGCGCCTCGTCGAAGGCGGCCACCACCTCGTCGACCGTGCGTTTGGCGCAGAACTGGGCCATGCGGGCGTCGATCTCGTCCCTGGCGGCGATCCGGCCGGCGAACGAGGCCAGGTCGCCCCGGTCGCCCAGGCCGATGAGCTCCATGACCCGCCGCCCCACCGATTCGGCCGACGCCGACACCGCCACCCACCGGCCGTCCCGGCAGCGCCAGGCGCCCCGCGGCACGGAGTACGGCAGGCTCGAACCCTGCCGTGGCTGCAGGAACCCCGTCATGCCGTAGGCCGACGGCAGCGGGCCCATGCACTGGAGCAGCGACTCCAGCAGCGTCACATCCACCACCTGCCCGATCCCGGAGTGCAGCGCCACCATCGTGGCGAAGGCCGCGGCCATCGCCGTCACCTCGTCGGTGAGGGCGATGGGCGGGAGCAGCGGTCCACCCTCGGCCTCGCCGTTGATGGCGGCGAAGCCCGACATCGCCTCGGCCAGCGTGGCGAACCCCGGCCGCTGGGCGTAGGGCCCGTCCTGGCCGAAGGCCGTCACCCGGCACACGACCAGCCGAGGATTGCGGTCGAGCAAGACCTCGGGCGCGAGCTCCAGCCGCTCGAGCACGCCGGGACGGAAGTTCTCGATCAGCACGTGGGCCTCGTCGACCAGCCGCAGGAGCGCCTGCCGTCCGTCCGGCGACTTGAGGTCGAGCGTGGCGCAGCGCTTGTTGCGGCCGACGACCTTCCAGTACAGGGACGTGCCGTCGCGGGGGTCGGGCAGGCCCATCGTGCGGGTCGAGTCGCCCACGCCGGGCCGCTCGATCTTCAGCACATCGGCCCCGAAGTCGGCCAGGTAGCGGGCGGCGCCCGGTCCGGCGATCACGGTCGCCAGCTCGAGCACGCGGATGTCGGCGAGCGGCCCGGGCACGGCTCGGCTCAGCTCCGTGTCGTGGCGATCGGGAAGCAGCGGTCCTCGAGCGCCCCGAAGGCGTACAGCTCGTAGAGGCCGGCGTAGAGGTCGCGGGTCTTCTCGCTCCAGGCGAGCGCCTCGGGCGCCGAGATCCGCCGGAAGACCTGCAGGATGCCGCCCTCGTACACCCGGTACTCGGCCCAGGCGCCGGGGAAGTCCTTGACGCACGCCACCTCGACCCAGGGCACGTCGCCCGTGGCCGAGAACCGCCGCACCCGGTTGCGATGGGTATGGCCGGCGAAATACCCGACGATCCGGGGCCGGCGGGCGACGACGTCCACCAGCTTCTCGGAGTCGTCGGGATTGATGCCGAAGTAGCCCTCGGGCCGCTGTGGGGAGTCGGGGTTCCAGGCGTGATGGTGGCCGAACAGCAGCACCGGCCGGTCGGCCTCGGCGGCGAGCTGGTCGAGCCATGCCAGGGTCTCGTCCGACACGCCGCCCGACGCTTTGGCGGGGATGGCCGTGTCGATCACCGCCAGGATCACCCCCGGGAGCGTGACCGAGACGGGGGCGTGGGAGGCGAAGTCCTCGCCGTGGTAGGCGTCGTGGTTGCCCCGGACGTGGACGAGCCGCTCGCCGAACGCCGGTCCGTACGCGTTGAGGAACGCCTGGTACTCGGCCCGCGTGCCCATCGACGTGAGGTCGCCCTTGACGACCACCACGTCGGGGTCGATCGCCTTGATGTCGGCGATGGCGCAGCGGTTCATCAGCTCTGGGTAGGGCTCGTCGCCGGGCGCGGTGGTGTAGATGGGGTAGTCGTCGATGCCGTTGAGGATCCCGCACTCGGTCTCGCCGAAGTGCACGTCGTTGACGGTGCACACCGTGGCCAGCCGCTCGCCCGGCGGCCGGGGCAGCGTGCGGAACGCGTGCCCGTCCAGCTCGTAGGCGGTGTCGGGCTGCAGGTCCGGGTGGCGGTGGACGGTCGTGCCGTCGTGCAGCACGGCTTCGTCGTCGGCGACGGTCGTCAGGTCCATGGCGGGCCGTTGTTGCCGCCCACCCACGGACGTCCACGCCGGAGCGGCACCGGCTTGGTCCACCAGCGGCCCGAGAAGCGCCAGCGCGGCGGCTCGGCGGCCGGGGCGGTGATGGGCCGGGGCCAGGTCACCTCGATGGCGGCGACGATGGCGGCCACCTCCTCGTCGGTGGGCTCACCGCCTCGACTGACGGCCACGATGGGTTCCGGCATCAGAGGGGCACGTTGCCGTGCTTGCGCTTGGGCAGGTCCTCCCGCTTCGAGCGGAGCAGGTCGAGTCCGGCGATGAGCCTCACCCGGGTCTCGGCCGGGTCGATCACGTCGTCGACGTAGCCCCGTTCCGCAGCCAGGTAGGGATTGGCGAACCGGTCGCTGTACTCCTCGACCAGCTCGGCCTTCCGGGCCTCGGGGTCCGCGGCCGCCTCGATCTCCCGCCGGTAGGCGATCTCGACCGCGCCCTGCGGTCCCATCACCGCCAGCTCTCCCGAGGGCCAGGCGTAGGCGAGGTCGGCGCCGATCGACTTGGAGTTCATGACCACGTAGGCCCCGCCGTAGGCTTTGCGGGTCACGACCTGGATGCGGGGGACCGTGGCCTCGCAGAAGGCGTAGAGCAGCTTGGCGCCGTGCCGGATGATGCCGCCGTGCTCCTGGTCGACGCCGGGGAGGAACCCGGGCACGTCGACGAACGCCACCAGCGGGATGTTGAAGGCGTCGCAGGTGCGCACGAACCGGGCCGCCTTCTCCGACGACTCGATGTCGAGCACCCCGGCGAGGTGCATCGGTTGGTTGCCGACGATGCCGAGGACCCGCCCGTCGAGCCGGGCGAACGCGCACACGATGTTGAGTGCCCAGCGCCGGGCGTATTCGAAGTACTCGCCGTCGTCGACGACGGCCTCGATCACCGCGTGCATGTCGTAGGGCTGGTTCGCGGACGAGGGGATGATGTCGCGCAGCTCGGGGCACAGCCGGGTCGGGTCGTCGTCGCTGGCCACGACCGGGGGCTCCTCGAGGTTGTTGCTCGGCAGGTGTCCGAGCAGGTAGCGCACGTCCTCGAGGCAGGTGGCATCGTCGGCGGAGGTGAACTGGCACACGCCGGAGCGGGAGGCGTGGGCGATGGCGCCCCCCAGCTCCTGCTGGGTCACGCTCTCGCCTGTCACCGTCTTCACCACGTCGGGACCGGTGATGAACATGTACGAGGTGTCCTCGACCATGAACACGAAGTCCGTCATGGCGGGGGAGTAGACGGCGCCGCCGGCGCAGGGTCCCATGATCACGCTGATCTGGGGGACCACACCCGATGACTGCACGTTCCGATAGAAGATGCCGCCGTAGCTGTCGAGGCTGACCACGCCCTCCTGGATGCGCGCGCCGGCGCCGTCATTGATGCCGACGACGGGGGCGCCGACCCTGAGCGCCAAGTCCATGAGCTTGTGGATCTTGTCGGCGAACACCTCGCCGAGGGCCCCGCCGAACACGGTGAAGTCCTGGGAGAACACGAACACCTTGCGGCCGTCGACGGTGCCCCAGCCGCAGATGACGCCGTCGGTGTAGGGCCGGTCGTCGAAGCCCGAGTCGGCGGGGCGGCGCGCCAGCAGGTCGAGCTCGTGGAATGAGCCGGGGTCGAGCAGCAGGTCGATGCGCTCGCGGGCCAGCAGCTTCCCCCGGTCGTGCTGGCGCTGGCGCGCCACGTCGGTGCCGGGAGCGAGCGCCTCTTCCTTGCGCTTCTCGAGGTCGGCGAGCCGCTCGCTCATCGGGTGGTCCACCATCGCGCCAACGCTACTGGGGGTGCCGGGACGCCCGAAATTGGCCGATCGGCGCTTCTTGGCGCCGGAATGGTTCCCTGGCAACCAGCCCGAGGCGATCGCCAGCGATGTGAGCCACGGCTGCATCCGGATGCGCGACGAGGCGATCTTGGAGTTCGTGCCCGTGCTGCCGCTCGGCACGCACAGTCGCCGGCGGCGCAGTGGCACCGGCGGGGTCGATGCGGCTGGGCCACTCACCTACCCTCCGGCCCGACCCCCACCCTCCAGCCCGACCCCGACCACCACCCCTAGCGGCGTCGGCCTACTGCCGACTCGCAGCCGCTAATGGCGTCGGTCTGCGACCGACCCGTACCTTTCTCAGCATGCGCCTGCCCGTAATGCCGCCCGTGAAGCCCATGCTGGCCAAGGCCGTGTACGAGCTGCCCCGCGACCCCAGGTTGCTGTACGAGCCGAAGTGGGACGGGTTCCGCTGCATCGCGTTCCGCGACGGCGACGAGGTCGAGCTGGGCAGCCGCAACGACCGGCCGCTGACCCGCTACTTCCCCGAGATGCTGCCGCCCCTGCGCACCGAGCTGCCCGAGCGCTGCGTGGTCGACGGCGAGCTGGTGGTGGTGACCGGCACCGGGCTCGATTTCGACGGTCTGCAGCTCCGGCTCCACCCGGCGGCGTCCCGCGTGAACAAGCTGGCGGAGGAGACGCCGGCCTCGTTCGTCGCCTTCGACCTGCTCGCCCTCGGCGACCGTGACCTCACCGGCGAGCCGTTCTCGGAGCGGCGGCGCCTGCTCGAGAGCGCCCTCACCGCCGACGGTTCCCACGAGCGCGTCTATCTGACTCCCGTCACCGACGACCCCGACCAGGCCGAGGACTGGTTCCGCCGCTTCGAGGGCGCCGGGTTCGACGGCGTCATGGCCAAGCCGGCCGACGCGCCGTACCGCCAGGACAAGCGCGACATGTTCAAGGTGAAGCACCAGCGCACCGCCGACTGCGTGGTGGCCGGGTTCCGTTGGCACAAGGACGGGGAGGGCGTCGGGTCGCTGCTGCTGGGCCTCTACGACGACGACGGGACGCTGCACCACGTCGGCGTGGCGTCGTCGTTCGCCGCCGGGTTGCGCGGCCAGCTGGTCGGAGAGCTGGAACCCCTCCGGGACAACGCCCTCGAGTCCCACCCCTGGCGCGAGTGGGCGCTGGCCGAGGCCCACGAGGCCGGGCAGCGGATGCCGGGTGCCCCCAACCGCTGGAACGCCGCCAAGGACATGTCGTGGGAGCCGCTGCGCATCGAGCGGGTGGTCGAGGTGCGCTACGAGCACCTGCAGGCCGGGCGCTTCCGCCACAACGCCCGCTTCGTGCGCTGGCGCCCCGACAAGACGCCGGTCGAATGCTCCTACGACCAGCTCGAGGCGGTCGCGCCCGCCGAGCTGGCCAGCATCTTCGGCACTCCAGCCCGACCCCCACCCGCCACCCCGTGATGGCGTCGGTCTGACGACCGACTCGCCTCGACCGCCCGTAGGTCGCCCCCAACGCCGCTGAACCGGCAGCTTGACCCGCTGGTCAAGAAGTGCTGCGCTGGAGCGCATGACCGACACAGTCGAACGCACGGCGGCGGACTCGGCAACGAACACCGACGTCGTGGCCGAGGTCAAGGACTGGCTGGCCGACAGCTGGGATCCGGACCTCAGCGTCGCCGAGTGGTGGGAGCGCCTCGGCACCTCGGGCTGGGCCGTGCCCACGTGGCCCAGCGACTGGTTCGGCAAGGACCTCAGCCGCGACGAGGGCAACCGCGTTCAGCAGGCCGTCGCCGACTTCGGCGCTCTCCCCGCGCCCGGCGGCCTGGGCCTCATGCTGGCGGGCCCCACGATCCTGGTCCACGGCACCGAGGAGCAGAAGCGCCGCTACCTGCGCGACATCGTGACCGGGCAGAAGGGCTGGTGCCAGCTCTTCAGCGAGCCCGGCGCGGGATCCGACCTGGCCGGCCTCCAGAGCCGCGCCGAGCGGGACGGCGACGAGTGGGTGGTCACCGGGCAGAAGGTATGGACGTCGGGCGGCCACGTCGCCGACCTCGGCATGCTCATCGCCCGTACCGATCCCGACCAGCCCAAGCACGCCGGCATCACCTACTTCGCCATCGACATGCACCAGCCCGGCGTCGATGTCCGCCCGCTGCGGGAGATGACCGGCCGGTCGCTGTTCAACGAGGTGTTCCTCAGCGAGGCCCGCGTACCCGATGAGGCCATCATCGGTGGCCTCAACGGCGGGTGGAGGGTGGCCAACACCACGCTCATGTTCGAGCGCACGAGTCTCGGCGCCGGTGGCGGATCGGCCGGTGCGTCGCTGGCCACGGCGGGCACGGTGGCGGGCGACCTCGACCGGCGGGCCGGCGACTTCGTGGTCACCGGGGGACGCCGGGGCGGGGGCGGCGGCACGCTGTTCGGCGTCTCCTCCAAGGCGCTCACCCAGCTCGCCCGGGCCAACGGCAAGGCGTCCGACCCCAACATTCGCCAGAAGCTCGTGCGGCTCCACACCCTCGGCGAGCTGGCCCGCTTCAACAACCTGCGGTTGAAGGCGGCCAAGGCGACCGGCGGCGACATCCCCGGCCTGCCCAACATCGCCAAGCTCACGATGAGCAACATCGTGCGGCTGTCCCGGGACCTCGGCCTCGAGATCGCCGGCCCCTACGGCATGCTCCACGGCTACGACCCCGGCGCGCGCAAGGCGCTCGACGAGGCGACTGGCCTGTCGTTCCTCGGCGGCATCACCGAGATGGCGTTGTTCGCCCAGGCCCCGCCCATCTACGGCGGCACCGACCAGGTCCAGCGCAACATCATCGGCGAACGGGTCCTCGGGCTGCCCAAGGAGCCGGGCTTCGACAAGAACACGCCGTTCAAGGAGCTGCCCAAGAACGGTTGAGCTTCGGTTCGCAACCGGAGGTTGCGAACCGAGTCTTTGGCCGCCGCCTGGCGGCGGCGTCGATTGCCTGTCGCTCGACCGGCAAAGCACGGATCGAGCGACGTTGGGGGCTCCGGCAGGAGCCTCTCCCCCCGAGCCCCCCGCCCCTGGCGCGCACGCCATCCCCCGAGCCGTCACACATCGGGCTGTCATCTCGTCGGATCGGTGGTGGGCATCAGCCGCAGCCGATCGAGGAGTCGCACGATGGAGAGGCACTGGGACGTGATCGTGGTGGGGGCGGGCCTGGCTGGGTTGGCGGCGGCGGCGACCGCAGCCGGCGCTGGCGCGTCGGTGCTGGTGCTGGACGGCCAGCGGCCCGGTGGTCGGGCCACCACCGACGACGTGGGCGGCTACCGGTTCAACCGGGGCGCGCACGCCTTCTTCAAGACCGCCGCGGGGCGGGGAGTGCTCGATCGCCTGGGCGTCAGCGTGCGGGGTGCACCGCCGCCCGTCGCCGATGCCCGGGTCCGCCGGGGCGACCGGGTCGGCGCGCTCGGGCTCGGGCCCATGGGGATCGCCCGCAGCCGCATGCTCACCACCCGCGACAAGGCCAAGCTGTTCCGGGTCATGGGTGGCATGCGGCGCTGGAGGCCGGCGGCCCTGGCGGACCGGTCCGCGGCCGCCTGGTTCGACGACCTGGGGCTCGTCGGTGGTGCCCGGGAGGCGGCGGAGCTGATCGCCCGGACGGCGACCTATGTGGCCGACATGTCCACGGTGTCGGCCGACCTGGTGGCCGCCCAGGTCCGCATGGCGGTCGACGGCGGCGTCGAGTACCTCCACGGTGGCTGGTCGACGATGGTCGACGGGTTGGCAGGCGCGGTCCGCCGCCGGGGTGCGGAGATCTGGACCGGGTCGCGCGTCCGGCTGGTGGCGCCCGACGGCGGCCGGGTGCGGGTCGCGGTGGACGACGACGCCGGCACCCTGCTGGCCCGGCGGGTGGTGCTCGCCGCCGGGCCGCCCGCGGCGTGCGCGGCGCTGCTGCCCGACCGGCCGACGGCCTGGGACGACCTCGGTCCGCCGGCCCGGGCCGCCTGCCTCGACCTGGCCTTCGCGTCTCCGCCCCCGATGACCGTGCTGCTGGCGTTGGATCGGCCGCTGTACCTGATCCGCCATTGCCCGCCGGCCGATCTGGCCCCCAGCGGCGGATCGGTGGTCCACGGGCTGCGCTACATCCGGCCCGACGAGGACCCGTCGCCCGACGCCGCCCGCGCCGAGCTGGAGGAGCATGCCCGCTTGGCCGGCATCGATCCCGACGGCGCCGCCCAGGCCCGCTACCTGCACCGGATGACCGTGGTGGGCGCCGTACCGGTCCCTGGCGTGGGGCTGGCGGGGCGGGTCGACGTCGCCGACACGGGCCACGACGGCGTGCTGGTGGCCGGCGACTGGGTGGGCCCCCGCGGCCACCTCGCGGACGCCGCGTTGGCCAGCGGCGAGGACGCGGGTCGCCAGGCGGTGGCGGCACTCGAGGCCGACCTCGTGGTACGTCCGATCATGGGACGAGCCTCGTGACGGGCAACCGGGGACGGGCCCGATCGGCGGCGCGACACTCGCGGCAGATGCGACCCCGCCCCCACGTGGCGTCCCCTGACCGGGAGGACGAGCCGCTTCTCGCTGCCTTCATGGCCGAGCGACCCGTGCTCGTGGGCTTGGCGTACCGCATCACCGGGTCGCGGATCGAGGCCGAGGACATCGTCCAGGAGGCCTGGCTGCGGGCCCGGCGCGCCGACGCGTCGACGATCGAGCGCCCGGCGGCCTGGCTGACCACGATCGTGGCCCGCCTGGCCCTCGATCATCTGCGCTCGGCCCGGCACCGCCGCGAGAGCTACGTCGGGCCGTGGCTGCCGGAGCCGGTGGTCGGCGCCCTGGCCGGGCCGGCGGCCGGCGATCCCGCCGGCGCTGCCGAGCTGGCCGAGTCGGTGACGTTCGGTTTCCTCCGGGTGCTCGAGACGCTGGCTCCGGTGGAGCGGGTGGTGTTCCTGATGGCCGATGTCTTCGACGTCCCCTTCCCGGAGATCGCCCTCGCCGTCGACCGCAGCCCCGAGGCCTGCCGCCAGATCGCCAGCCGGGCCCGCCGCCGCATCCAGGACGGCGCGCCCCGCCAGCCGGTGCCCGACGACGCCGACACGGTGGTCGGCCAACTCCTCGAGGCCCTGACGTCGGGCGACGTCGACCGGGTGCTGTCGCTGTTGGCCGAGGACGCGGTCCTGGTCAGCGACGGCGGCCCCGAGGCGTACGCCGCCCGCCGGCCCGTCGTCGGTCGCGGGCGTGTGGCGCGGTTCATCGTCAACATCTCCCGCCGGCTCGCGGGCATAGGCGCCACCGTCGAGGGCGCCGTGATCAACGGCGAGCCGGGCGTGGTGGTCTCCGGCGCGAGCGGGCGACTGATGGCCCTGAGCCTGCACGTGGAGGATGGCGCCATCGCCGCGATCTACGGCGTTGTCAACCCCGACAAGCTGGCGGCGCTCGATCTCGCCGATCCGATGGTGTGACCCGCGGCGTCCGCTAGGCGCGGGCCGCCGCAAGGTCGGTGACCTGCCCCATGCGGAACGCCAGGCGCGGGGCCTCGAACCGCTCGCACAGCGCCCGGAAGGCGGCCGGATCGGCGGGACCGGTCCAGCGCAGCTCGTCGACAGTGGCGCTCACCGGGGCGTCGGTCTCGACGGTGGCGATCCGGCGGAACAGCAGGGCCAGCTCGAACTGGTCGCGCAGGACGGCGTTGAGCTTGGCGGCGCCGCGCACGCCGGCGTCCCACGTGACGGGGTCGGCCGGGATGGCCTCGAGATGGCCCCAGCGGCGCAGGACGGCGGCGGCCGACTTGGCGCCCCACCCCGGCAGTCCCGGGAACCCGTCGGCCGAGTCGCCCACCAGCGCCAGCAGGTCGGGGATGGAGGCGGGCGGCACCCCGAGGCGCTCCTCCACCCCGGCGGCGTCGAGCATCACGCCCTTGCGGCGGTCGAGCTGCACCACCTTGCCGCCCACGCACTGGCCCAGGTCCTTGTCGGGGGTGCAGATCACCACCTGCTCGACCCGGTCGTCGGCCGCCGCCATCACCGCGGCGGTGGCCATGCCGTCGTCGGCCTCGAGCTCGACCTGCGGCCACACCGCGAACCCGGCGGCCATCATGGCGTCCTCGACCACCGGGAACTGCGCCAGCAGCTCGCGCGGCATGCCTGCGGAGGTCTTGTAGCCCGGCCACAGGTCGTTGCGGAACGACTCGATGACGTGGTCGGTGGCCACCCCCACGTGGGTCGCCCCGTCGGCGACGAGCTGCAGCAGCGAGGTCAGCACCCCGATGGTGGCACCCCGCTCCAGGTCGCGGTTGTTGGGGGCGAAGTGGTAGCGGAACAGCTCGTAGGTGCCGTCGACCAAGTGGACCTGCATGGCCGCACGGTAGCGGCAACCCTGTCACCCCAACCGGGGGGCGCTGCGGCACTCCGTGACACGAGAACGGCGCCCCGCACGCAGGTCGCCACCCGGCGCATCGGCGTCGGGCGGGCCGGTGCCGGCGCAGTGGGCACCAACGTCGGCGCCGGCGACTGACCCCTACGCCAGCTCGACGAGGTCGAGCAGCTCGTCGGACCAGTAGTCGACGTCGCCCTCGGGCATGAGCAGCACCCGGTCGGGTGCCAGGTCGCGCACGAAGCCGGTGTCGTGGCTCACGATCACCATGGTGCCCGCCCAGCTGGCCAGCGCCGCCGCCACCGCTTCCCGCGACGGTGGGTCGAGGTTGTTGGTGGGCTCGTCGAGGAGCAGCAGGTTGTGGCGGCCGGCCACCAGCAGCGACAGCGCCAGCTTGGTCTTCTCGCCACCCGACAGCGTGACGGCGTCCTGGAAGACCTTGTCGCCCGACAGCCCGAACGTCCCCAGCAGGCGTCGGCGCACCTGGTTGTCGAGCCCCGGAGCGGCCTCGGTCATGTGGTCGAACAGGGACGCGCGGGCCCGGATGCCCTCATGCTCCTGCGCGTAGTAGCCGACCGTCACCTGATGGCCGAAGGTGACGACCCCGGCGTCGGCCTCCGACGTTCGGGCCAGGATGCGCAGCAGGCTGGTCTTGCCGGCGCCGTTGAGCCCGAGCACCAGCAGCCGCTCGCCGCGCCCGACGTCGAAGCTCACGTCCTCGAACACGGGCGGGCCGCCGCCGTACGACTTGGACAGCCCCGCCACCTCGACGGTGGTGCGGCCGGAGGGTGGTGGATCGGGGAGCCGCAACCGCAGGCCGCGCCGGGCCGTCGGTGCGTCGACCGCCTCGTTGCGGATGCGCGCGATGCGGGTCTCCAGGGCGTTGGCGAAGCTGGCCTTCGACGCCTTGGCCCCCCAGCGGTCGACCAGGGTCTGCAGCCGGGCGATCTCCGCCTGCTGGCGAGCGGCGAGCTTGGCCCGCCGCTCCTCGTCACGCGCCCGTGCCACCCGGTACTGGGAGTAGGTGCCCTTGTACTCGGTCAGCTCGCCGACGTCGGCCTCGCCGGGCCGGTCGAGGTGCAGCACGCGGGTGATCGACTCGTCGAGCAGCTCGAGGTCGTGGCTGATGATGATCAGCGCACCGCGGTAGGAGCGCAGGAACCCGAACAGCCACTCGCGGGCGTCGTTGTCGAGGTGGTTGGTGGGCTCGTCCAGCAGCAGCAGGTCGCTGCCCGCGAACAGGATCCGGGCCAGCTCGACGCGCCGCCGTTCCCCGCCGGAGAGCACGGTGATGGAGGTGTCGGCCCGATCCTGGCGGAGGCCGAGCCCGGCCAGCAGCCGCTTGGCCTCGGCCTCGGCCGCGTACCCACCGGCATGCTCGAAGCGGTCGTGCGCCTTGCTCCACTTGGTGACCAGCGCGTGGTCGCCGGGCTGGGCCTCCATCTTGAGGCGCAGCTCCTCGAGTCGGGCCGTGAGCGTGTCGAGCCCGCGGCCGCCGAGCACGTGGGTGAGCGCGGTGACGTGTTCGGGGATCTGGTCGAGCCTCGGATCCTGGGGCAGGTAGCCGAACGCCTCGGGCCGCTGGATGATCCCCGCCTTGGGCTCGGCCATGCCGCCCAGGACCTTGAGCAGCGACGTCTTGCCGGCGCCGTTGCGCCCCACGAGACCGACACTGTCGCCGGCGCGCACGGTGAAGGCGGCGCCCTCGACGACGAGGGTGCCACCGACCTCGACCGTGAGCCCGCGGACCGACAACATGGCCGACCATCCTGGCCGGTGTCTCGGACAACACCAACCGCATTCCTCTGGCGGGCCCTGATCACCGGAGCGATGCTCGACTGACAACTGACCACCAGAGCGACGGTCATCCACCCACCGGCCGGCTCCGAACAACAAGGGCATGCCGGGTTCGACGCAGTCCCGTGGTTCGTCGGCTGTGGGGGTGGTCATGGCACGTCGTGTCGTGCCTCGGACCGGCCGGAGCGGCCGG
>DASQUK010000052.1:0-2982 GCA_035641315.1 Acidimicrobiales bacterium
TCCCATGCCCCGTATAGCGAGTTGGTGAAGTAGACGCGCCTCCCGTCTCGGCTGACCTCGACCATCTGCGGCCCGCCGGAGAGGAGCAGGTCCGGCTCGGCCGGATGCGGGGTGCGGTTCACGATGCCGCCGAGCCGGACCGATCCGACCTCCTTCGGGTTCGCGGGATCTGACACGTCGAACTGCTTCATCTCGCCGGTCCCCCAGCAGGACACGTAGAGGAACTTGTCGTCGACCGAGAGGTCGATGTCGGTGATGATCGGCGGCACCGCAGCGAAGGGCTTCAGCGCGGGCGGCAGCAGGCCCGGGTCCGCCGGCTCGGCCGGGATGGTGATGACCTTCTCGGCCTTCCACTCGTCGCCGTCCCGGAACCAGCGCCACACGGAGCCGGACAGGTCCTCGGTGGAGATCACGACGCCGACGAAGCCCCAGGTCGCCTCGGGGTCGTGGGACGGGCGGACCTCGAGCGCCATCTGGTGCTGAGCGCCCAGGTCGACGCGCTGCACGTGCTGACCCGAGGCGAGGTCCCAGAAGTGGATGGCGTGGCCGTACTTCTGGCCCAGCAGCTGCTCCGGCACGATCCCATCCTCGATCATCGAAGGGCTGCCCCACTCGCTCGAGATGAGCACGTTCTGATTGAGGTGCCACCAGGCGTCGTAGTGGAAGTGCTGCGGCCCGCGGTCGGTCTCCCAGGCCCGCAGGACGTCGAAGGTCGCGTGGTCGAGCAGCGCGATCCCGCCCGGTCCGTCGTCGTTGCCCTCGGGGCCGCCCAGGCAGGTGAGGAAGACGCCGTCGGGTCCGCAATGCAGGGTGTGCGGGCGGGAGTAGCCGGCCTTCGCGGAGAGGGTCTTCGCGTCGATCGTCCTGGCCAGCGTCGGCTGTCGAGGGTCCGATGCCGTGTCGAGCACGTAGATGTTCGACGAGCGCAGGCCCGGGACCAAGAGGTAGCGGCGAGCGAGGCCCTCCATGTCGTGACCCTCGTGCTTGAGGGCGCTGCTGCACGCGTTCCAGCCGAAGTGGTGCAGCTCGTTTCCGTGCGCGGGTACGTCGGTCCAGCCGACCACCCGCCCGTAGGTGTCCGAGGCCGGGTTCACGTCGACGACGGTCATCGCGTCGTTCTTCTGCGCATCCCGGTCGAAGGCCGCCACGTAGGCGAGCTGCTCGGCAGGCGCGGCAGCGGCCTCTACGGCGGTCCGGTAGAAGGTGGGATCGATCGTCGGCTGAGCCATGCGAAGACCTCCCCGGTGGGGATGGTGCTGCTGCTCAGAGTTTATGCAGCTGGGCGCTGATAGTCTTTCGTCGCCTGCGGGCCGGCTCACCGTGGATCCAGCACGTGCCGCCAAGGTGCAAGCCGACGCCGCCCGCGTGTTCGAACGGCTCATCGTCCCGGGTCTTCTACCGGCCACTCAAGCGCCGATAGAGATTGCCGCTCTGCGCGGGTCCGGGCGAAGTCCTGTCACCTCGTATCGGTGAGGGACGCCATCGTCGGCTCCGCAGTCGTGTTCGAGAGCCCAGGAGATCACGTCCTCAAGGGCGTGCCCGGCGAGTGGGAGATCGACGTGGCGTTGCGCTGAGACGCGACCCTCGCCGACGTCGACAACGTCCCAGAACCCCGCCGCCCACTGCCCCCCACCGCCGGCTCTGCCGCCAGGTCAGGGCCACTGGGCAACTTGCTGCAGGCGGCTGGCGATCTGATGCACGTCACAATCGGACGTGGCGACGGCAATCACTAGGTCGTACACCGCGTCGTTGGTGGCCGCGGTCATGCTGGCGTCGTTGATCTCCAGGAACACAGCGGTGGCAAGCCAGCCCAGGCGCTTGTTGCCGTCGATGAGGGCGTGGTTGTTGACGATCGATTGCAGCAGAGCGGCGGCCTTCGTCCAGATGGTCGGGTAGGCGTCGTCACCCCCGATCGTGGTCTGCGGCCGAGCGACCGCTGACGCGAGCAGGCCGACGTCACGGATCGGGGGCGGACTCCCCAGCAGACGACGCGCCAGCTCGATCACGTCGTCGAGGTCGAGGAACTCGACCGGGTCGGTCACCGGCCGAGGCGGTCGATGGCGTCGGCGTGCACGTTGGCGATCAGGTCGGCCGCCGCGGCGACGCGAGCGCGGTGCTCGCTCCGGGCCACGTAGTCCCGGATTGCCCGCCGGGCTGCGTCCTGCATCGAGATGCCCTCGGCGGCGGCGCGCTCGCGGAGCGCCTGCTGCTCTTCGTCGGTGAGCCTGAGCGTCATCGCCATACCTGCATGGTATCAGGGTGATACCAGCGAGCGGAACGCTTGCCCCGACTGTCCCCAGAACGCCGGCTGACCACCGCAGGTTGGCTGGTCTTCCCAACACAAGGAGGACCAGCCATGACCACCATCGAGTCGGCAGCGACGACGATCCGAGAGCCCGAGGCCGGGTTCGAGTTCGATGAAGCGCAGCTCGCTGCGGTTTCGTTCCTTGCCCGCTACAGCGGCCGGACGCTCGAGGCGTATCGCCACGACCTGCGCGGCTTCTTCCAGTGGGCCACCGACCAGGGCGTCGCCGTGCTCGGGGCGAGTCGCGCGCACATCGAGCTGTTCCGTGCCTGGATGGAGGACCGCGGCCTCGCCGCGTCGACGATCGACCGTCGCCTCTCGACGGTCTGTGGGTTCTACCGGTTCGCGCACATCGACGGACGCATCCGCTCGAACCCGGCCCAGTATGTCCGCCGACCCCAGGTCCACGCGTCGGACGCTCGCGGTCTGGATCGCTCCGAGCTCGGCGTGTTCCTGTTCACTGCGGAGCAGTACGACCGGGATCACGCGGCCCTCGCCGTGCCGTTGGGCCTAAACGGGCTGCGTATCAGCGAGGCCTGTGCCACCAACATCGAGGACCTCGGCGTCGAGCGTGGCCACCGCACGCTGCGGATCGTGGGCAAGGGCAACAAGCCGGCCACGGTCCCGCTCGTCCCCCGCACGGCTCGGACGATCGACCTGGCCGTCGGTGAGCGCCA
>DASQUK010000053.1:0-9809 GCA_035641315.1 Acidimicrobiales bacterium
GCCAGCCCTCCGCCGACGCGTAGCCGTCGAGGGAGGTGATGAAGTCGACGAGGAGTTCTCGCATGCTCGTGTCCTTGTCCTCTGTCAGATGACCGCTACTGCCTTCGCTACCACGGCGGCACGAGGTTGGACGGGCGGCGACTCGAGAACTCATCGCCGCGCACGGCGAGTCGGCGAAATGGACAAGAGAGAAGAGAGATGCCTACCGGACGACGCACAAGGCGCGGTGTCGAGGCACACCGTTCCCCGCGTGGCGCCGGCTGAGCGGTGAGCGCAGCCCCCGCGCGGCTGCCGCCCGCGAGCGCGACCGATCGACGGTTCTCGTGTCTCTCGCGGGTGGCGGGTCGTCCCCGAACGCGCGGACATATCGACAGGGGGTATTGCTCCCGAGGTGACGGTGATCGGCTGCCCGGCCGACCGTCCCTGAACGACATCCCCGAATGTCTTGTCGTGTTGGTCGACGCCCGGCGCCTTCGTTGGCTTCCTCCGGGTGACCACCGGCGGCCATGTCCGCGATCGGCGTGTCCGTCAAGCGGGACATCAAGAGCGGCAACTCTCCAACCACATCCTTCGGGAGGCTCGTGCCCGCTTCGTGGGGTCGGAGGGGCTGGCTCGTATGGAGGTCATGCGTCGCGCCAGGCTCGGGTTGACGCAGGCAGCGCTCGCCGAGCAGCTCGGCACCACGCCGTCGGTGATCGCAAGGATGGAGCGAGGCCAGCACCAAGTCGACGAGGGCAATCGCCGCCAAATCGTCCAGGCGCTCGCCGGCTCGTGAGCGGCGGCGGTGGCCGTGTCCGCCGCTACGGTCGACCTCGGTGACGCGTTCGGCAGGTGACGAGGATCCTTCGCTCGACGAGGCGGTCGGGCGGCTCGATGACGCAGCGCTTCGCCGACTGCTGGTCACCGCCGCCGCAGCGCACGAGGACGTGTCGCGGGCTGTTCGGCTGGCGGCTGCCGACGACAGCGAGCGGCTCGCCGTTCTGCGAGCGGAGGTCGATCGCGGCCTGCGTACGCGTCGCCACCTCGGCTACTGGGAGTCCTCCGCGTGGGCTCGTGATGCCTCGCCGGTCGTCGATGCGCTCGCCGAGGCGGCCGTTGCCGGGCCCTCGGCCGAGCTGGTCCTGCTCCTGGAGCGGGCTGTCGGCCATCTGGTGAAGGTGATCCTCCGGGCAGATGATTCCGATGGACTGATCGGTGACCTTGCCCGCCGGGTCCTCGACCTGCATCAGATGGCCTGCACGGCGGGTGTGGCCGACCCGGTGACGTTGGCGCGCTGGATGGTCCGCTTCACCTTCGACGACCAGGACTTCTTCGTCGTCGACCCCGTCGCCTACGTCGATGCGCTCGGCGACAAGGGCCTCGCCACCTACCGCAAGGAGGTGGCCAAGCGCTCGGGCCCGGTCGAGGTGACGCCGTTGCGTCGTGACCTGTGGGACCCGTTCCCGAGCTTCGCCGCCCGCTACGCCGCCGAACGCCTCGCGGTGATCGACCGAGACGCCGATCGGCTCATCGAGTTGCTCGGCGGCGATCTCAGTTCACCGCACCAGTTCACCTGGGTCGCCGAGGCAATGGTCGAGCTCGGCCGCGACGACGACGCGCTCGCGTGGGCGCTGCGGGGGATCGCCGAGACCAACGGCTGGCAGGTCAGCGAGCTCTACGACCTCGCCGCCCGGCTTCTGCACGACCGCAACGACATCGACGCGGTGTTGGCGCTTCGACGCGAACAGCACGAGCGCGTCC
Source organism: Acidimicrobiales bacterium (assembly GCA_035641315.1). GTDB lineage: Bacteria > Actinomycetota > Acidimicrobiia > Acidimicrobiales > VFJN01 > DASQUK01. The sequence continues at coordinate 1,741 of DASQUK010000053.1, forward strand.
CTAGCTCCTCCACCTACGCCCTCCTGAAGACCGCAGCTACCGCCCGAGGCACGTGGGAGTCCGAGCGCGACGCCGCCCGTTCGGTGCTGGCGCGTGATCCCGGGGGGCTGGTCGACGCCCTGCTCACCGACGGCGACACCGACGAAGCCTGGACAGTTGCCACCGCCGGTGGCTGGGAACCGGATCCCCGACGCTGGAAGCGCCTCGCCGAAGCCCGCGAGGCTAGCGACCCCGCGGGCGCCTTGGGCGTGTACCTGCGTTTGACCGACACGGTCCTCGTCGATGCCAACAAGGGCGTCTACCGCGACGCGGTCCGCCACCTCAAGGCCGCCCGCCGCGCCGCCAACTCCGCCGGGCTTGTCCGCGACTTCGATGAGAAGCTGGCGAGCCTCCGAGAGCAGCACCGCCGCCGGCCCACCTTCATCGCCATGCTCGACAAGGCGGGACTTCGGTGAGGCGGCTGTGACCAAGCAACGCCACGTTCGGGAAGGCGACCGCCTCGACGATGACGAGACCATCGTCATCCGTGGCGGGCGACTCGATTCGGAGGTGTTGCGTGCCGATGCGCAGCAGTACCACGCCATCTACGGCGATTACGGCCTGTCGGTGCTTGCTGTCCGCGGCATTTCCGTCGACGAGTTGGCGCAGCAGGTTCCTCTCGTTCGATTCGACGTGCTGACGTTGATCCGAGTCGGCGTGTTGCGTGCCGCCGGGTTCCGGCTTGACCCGACCGGCAGGAACCCGAGGCACTTCACTGTGGTGTTCGACGACCTCGACCGAGGTGTCGATGCGCTCGTCTCCTGCGAGCACCACATCTGGGCCAACCCGTATCATGAAGGCTGATCGATCAGCAGGTGACCGGCATGGACGACCTTGACCTTGTAGCAGACCTCAACGCCCAGGACGACGACGGCTTCGGATGGTCGACGCTTGCCAACGCCGTGGCGCCCGAACAACTCCGGCCCGGCGCGATGCTGCTCGCCGGCAACAGCCAGGCCCAGGCAGTCGTGCGGGTGGTTGCAGTCGATGAAGACGGCCAAGTCCACTTCGCGATCCTCCCCGGGTCAGTGGCCAAGAACCGCCACCTCCTCGATCGCACCGTCGCCTGAGGGCCCCCGGCGGGACCGGAGCGCGCCGAACCCAATGGTCACCCGAACTCCATCGAGTTCATCCGCGCCACGCTCGCTGCGATCCGCCACTTGACCGACGGCGACGTCCAACAGGGCGAAGAACCGGGCGAAGAACCTTCTACTGTTTCTTCTACCGTGCGGGGCGGTACGGGCTCGTACGCAATGGCACGGCCGAGCCACGATCGCACGCGAAACACCAGCTCAAGGGCACGATCTGGTAGGCGGCGGGACGGAACGAACAAGCGATCCAAGGGCTCATAACCCGAAGGTCGCAGGTTCAAATCCTGCCCCCGCCACCAACGAAGCAGCAGGTCAGAGGCCCTTTCCGGGGAACCGGAAAGGGCCTCCGGCCTTGGTGGAGTGGCGGATGTCAGCAGTTGTAAGCACGCGGTTTGTAGGCACGCCGGGCAGTAGGCGCGGGTCACGGTGGACCCGCGCGGCACCCGCCGTCCTCTACCCGAGCGCGAGCATCGCCTCGGCGACCTCGCCGGCGGCCGCATCGGGGATCGCGGTGGCGGCCTCGTCGAGGACGAGCAGCCGCGCCCCGGGGATCTCGCGCGCGATCGCCTCGCCGTTGCCGACGGGGAAGAACAGGTCGCGGCGGCCGTGGACGACGAGCGTGGGGACCGCGATCTCGGGCAGGCGCTTGCGCCAGCGGGGCTTGCAGTTGAGCTTGGCGAACACCATGCCCAGCTGGTTGGCCATCTGGACCGGGGGTGCGGTGCCGGGGGTGCGGTCCCAGATGCGCGCGGCGGTCGCGCGCGCGGCGACGGGGTCGTCGCGGAGGATCTCCGCGCGGGCGGCGGCGAAGTCCGCCACCGCGTCGCGGTCGGTCCAGTCGGGCATCGGGCGCGCGAACAGCCGCTTCATCGTCGCCCGGTCGTGGTCGGGGAGGTCGTCGTCGGGCCGGCCGGGCGCGACCGCGCGGGTGCCGGCCAGGGTGAGCGCCGAGCACGCGCCCGGATGGTCGAGCGCGGCCACCTGGGCGACCATCCCGCCGACGCCGATCCCCGCGAGGTGCGCGGATCCGCCGCCGAGCGCCTCGACGAGGGCCGCCGCGTCGGCGGCGAGGTTGCGCAGGGTGTACGCGGGCGCCTCCGGGTCCGCCGTCGTCGACTCGCCGCTATCGCGCAGGTCGTAGCGCACCACGCGGCGTCCGCCGGCGGCGAGGCGCTCGCAGAGCGCGTCGGGCCATGAGAGCATCGTCGTCCCGCCCGCGAGCAGGACGAGTGGTGCGTGGTCGTCACCGAAGGTCTCGATGCCCAGGGCGACCCCATTGGCGTTGACGGTGGTCATCGGATCACCGCAACCGGAGCCCATGCTCGTCGTCGTTGGTGGCCTGTTTCGTCATCGGGCCTCCCCTCGTTCCCTCTACGACCGCCGGGAACCCAAGAACTCATCGCCTCGTGGCGACCTTCGTCACGAGGTTGCGCGGTCATGGGCGTCGCTGACCTTCTTCGGGACGCACATGCGCCACGCGTCGACGAGCAGCTCCCGCAGCTCGTCGACGTCGATGGCATCGAGCCGGACGTGCACCCATCGGTACCGCATGTCGGAGGGGGCATGAGGAACTTGTCGGGCTCCGCGGCCACGAGCAGCTCGCGCTCTTCCCGCGGGAAGGCGAAGCCCATGATCGTCTCGTCCGGGGAGAACGCGGCGTAGACGATGCGGCCGACCCGGAACCTGGCCTGGTCGCGCACGAGCGCCTCGTACGAACGAGGGAGGGGGCGGCGATCGCCCGGGCATCGTCGACGGTCACCCCCATCGGTGGCGCAGCACCTCGGCCGTGGGCTCGTCGGCGGGCAGGAACGCTTCGAGGTGCAACTCGGCGAGCGTCACGTTGACGGCGGTGGCGAAGGACGTGAGCGTGGTGATGAGGCGGAGGTCGCCGCCATCCGAGGCCAGCTCCAGCGGCATGGCGAAGCCGAGCACGTCGGCCTCCGCCGGCAGGGGCGGCAGGTAGCCCTCGAGCTCGGCCAGCAGCGCCGCCAACGCGGGGTCCGGGCTGCGCACGAGCTGCGCTCGCAGGTTCTCGGTGATGTGCCGGCCCCACGCCGGCAGGTTGCGGACCCGGCGCGCCATGCCGTCCGGATGGAGGGCGAGGCGGAAGACGTTGACCGGCGGCGCCAGCAAGGCAGGATCGACACCCTCGTGGAACACGTCGAACGCACGGTTCGCGGCGACGAGGATGCCGTGCGGCCGCACGACCATCGCCGGGTACGGGAGGTGGCCTTCGAGGATCGCGTCCAGCGCCTGGCGCACGGGCCGGAGCGCCTCGTCGTCGAGCGGTGACTCGGGGAAGGCCGGGGCGAAGCCGGCGGCGAGGAGCAGCTCGTTGCGCTCCCGCAGCGTGAGCTCCATCGCTTCCGCCAACCGCGCGACCATGCTGCGCCCCGGGCGGGAGCGACCCTGTTCGATGAAGCTCACGTGCCGCTGCGTCGTGCTCGCCCGCACCGCCAGGTCCAGCTGGCTCAGCCGACGAACCGAGCGCCAACGGCGCAGCTCGCTCGGGAACCGGGACATCACCGGGGGATCGTCGCCCACGTCGGGCCCCGATGCCATTCCCTCCGGGGAGTTGCTGTGAGGCCGCGTGCTGCGGACGATGCGGCCATGACCGACACCATGACCGTCATCGACCAGTACAACGCCGCCTTCCTCGAGCGGGCACCTGAGAAGCTCGTCGACCTCATCGCCGACGACTGCGTGATGGAGGGTACGGGCCCGGCGCCGGACGGCAACGTCTGGAGGGGCTACGACGAATGCCTCGCCGGCTGGCAGGGGTTGGCCTCCGACCCCACGATCCAGTTCGAGGTCGAGCACGTCGACGTCCACGGCGACCAGGCCGTCATCCGTTGGCGGGTCACCGGCGCCCAGGACTACCGAGGGGTGAACCTCATGCGCGTGCGGGACGGGAAGATCATCGAGGCGCTCGGGTACGGCAAGCGGCCCTAGAGGCCCAGTGATCACCGAGCAACTGGGCCGGGCCGCTTGCCGTGCGCTGTGAGAACCGTGCTCGTGCCGGCAGACTCTGCCGTCCTCGTCAGCGACCCCGCCGTCGTGGAGCCGGATCGGGGGCAGCCCCGACCGCCAGCAGTGCTGCCGGCGTCGACCGGGATCCGGACGCGTCCGTTGTTGCCGTACATGCTCGCCCTGTCAGCGGCGTAGGTCACCGGCGCATGCAAGGCGCGGCAGAGGGTTCCTGACCGCGGAGTACGGCGGCGAGGACGGCGTGGGGAACGCCGATCGGTCCGTGGGGAACCGGATCCGCGGCCCCGGCCGAACGGCCCAGCGTGCACCGGTTTCGTCGCTGCCCCACCATGTGCGGCTTGAGGCCCAGGTCAGCGACCGGCGCGTCGCCAAGCACTCGGGCCCCGGACCTGCTCGTCCAACTCGAAGAACCGGATTCGCGGTGTCAGCAGTTTGCTAGCACGAGCCGCGCCGACGGCATCCCACGCGTGCCGACGACACGGGGCTGGGGAGCGCGCAACCCCAGCGCTGACCACCTTCACGGGGACGCCAGCCTTTGTGAGCAGGGTGGCGTTGGTGTGGCGGAGGTCGTGCAGACGGATGGCCGGGACGTCGGTGCCGGCGGCGTTCCGCTCGAAGGCCTGGGAGAGCGAGTGCGGATGGACCGGTTCTCCCGTTGTGTCCGTGAACACGAGGGCGGACGGGAAGAGGCTCAGCGCGAGCCCAAGCGAGTTGGGGGTCATCGCGCCGGCCCCGACCGCCTGGATGATTCGCCCGAGGACGAGAAGGGGCAGCGAAGCCGCTGCCGCACTGAGCGCCGACCCGGCGACGAACAGGAGCAGGCCGATCGAGAACAGGCGTCGGCGGCCGTAGAGATCGCCGAGCTTCCCCGCTGGCACCAGGACGGCAGAGAAGGCCACGGCGTAGGCGGTCAAGACCCACGACAGCGACGAGATGTCGGCGCCCGAGAAGTCGGCCGCGATCGCGTGGATCGCGACGTTGACGATGTAGAGGTCGAGGATCGTCAGGTAGATCGCGACCGCGATGACGGCAAATGCCACCCAGGGGTTTGGTGTCGAGCGCGATCGGACTTCGATGATGGCCTGAGACACGGGCCGCCCTAGCCGAGCGAGCGGGCTAGGAACCCGGCAGTGGTGCGCACGGCGTTGCCGTAGGTCAGATCGACCACCGTGCCCGTGATCGCGCTGGCGCGATCCGATGCGAGGAAGACGGCGGCATCGGCGACCTCGGCCACCGTGGGGAGCTGCCCTACGACCGTCACATCCTGTGCCCACTGCGCGAGCCACTGCTCGACGCCGAGGCCAGCCGCGGCGGCCCGCGACTCGAACGCCGCACCGGCGAAGGAGCCGTGGGAGGGCCCGTCGGCGATCGCGTGCGGTCGCAGGCAGACGACGCGAACGCCGCTCGGTCCGAGCTCGACCGCCAGCCGCTCGCTTACCACCTCGACCACCGTGCCGGTCGTGCCGTACCCGAGCGTCCCGGGGAAAACGAACCGGGAAGCGGCCGTCGAAAGCGTCAGGATCGTTCCCGACCCGCGCGCCGTCATGTGCCGCGCCGCGGCCTGCGCTGTGATCAGGTTGCAACGTAGGAAGGCGTCGACGGGATGCATGACGTCCTCGACCGCCACCTCGACGAACGGCATGCCATGCACGAACGGGAAGGACACGGCGTTGAGTGCGATGTCGATCCCGCCGGCGTCGGCCGCCACCGCGTCGGCGTGCGCGGCGACGGCCTGCTCGTCGAGCGCGTCGACCTCGGCCACGCCGGCAGCATCGCCGATGTCGTTCGCGACCTTCTCGAGCCGGGTCCTCGACCGTCCGGCCAGGTAGACGCGGGCGCCCTCGTCCGCAAACGCGCGCGCCACCGCGCCGCCGATCGCGCCGCCGGCGCCGTAGATCACCGCGGTCTGGTGCTCCAGCATCGCCATCATGACTCCTTCGATCATCGTGGTGAACATGTCGTTCGAGGATGTAGACACCACCGCGTCGAGAAAGTGGGCGCGCCTTCGCCGCCCAGTTCGCGGGTCCGTCGATGTCCATACACGTGTGGACACACAGAGCCAGAGGCGTCACGCGAGAGTGGAGCGGTGACCACCGACCTGATGACCAGGGCGCGGGCCGATGACGGCGACGCGTTCCGAGTGCTGACCGAGCCGCACCGTCGGGAGCTACAGATGCACTGTTACCGGATGCTCGGCTCCCTCCAGGATGCCGAGGACGCCGTGCAGGACACACCGCTGGCTGCCTGGCAAGGTCTCGGAGGATTCGAGGATCGCGCCTCGATCCGGACATGGCTGTACCGGATCGCCACCAACCGCTGCCTCAACGCGCTGCGCTCGACCAGCCGACGCGTGGCCAAGGAGTGGAATATTCCTGAGGTTGAACCGCCCGAGCCGACCGGACTCGGCGAAGTCGTATGGCTCGAGCCGTATCCCGACACCCTCCTCGAGGGTGCCCTCGACGTGCCATCGGCCCGGAGGCACGCTACGAGCAGACCGAAGCCATCTCCCTGGCCTTCGTGATCGCCTTGCAGGTCCTGCCGGCGCGCCAGCGCGCCGTGCTCATCCTGCGCGACGTACTCGGCTTTTGCGCCCACGAGGTGGCGGACATGCTCGACTCGAGCGTCGAGTCGGTCAACAGTGCCCTCAAACGGCCAAGCACGTCGCCGAGGCCCGCGGCGAACCATCGGCGCAGCGGTTGTTCGAGGCAGAGCAGACCGAGCTACTGGTCCGGCTGGCGGCGGATGCGGCGCTCGCCGCGGCGAGCTCGCGGCGCTGAAGGTCCGCGATCTCGAGGGCCGGGTGCTGTACATCTGCCGCAACATCTCCGGGCCGCGCACTGCCACCACCCCGAAGTCCCATCAGTACCGGTCCCTCACCCCGGGGCGTGCCACCGTCGAGCTCTCCCGAGCTCACGTCGAGCGGTGGCCGCCACGAGCGCGGGAAAGGGCGTTGTGCTTCTCGGGCCGGTCGAGCGTGAGGACGACGATCCCGTCGTCCGATGGTTCGGACAGTGTGATCACGGCGCTCTCCTCGTGGTCAGGTCCTGCGGCTCATTCGCGCGATCTGGGCCCGCAGCCGGTCGAGTGTCGCCGGCGACGCCCAGCCGGCGATCACCTCAGCGTCGGCGCGTGGCCGCTCGGCGGCGATCCGCGCCAGCACCGGCGCCCGCAGCTGGTGCTTGGCGTGCCGATACGCGGCCGGGGCCACGGCGGCGAGCGCGTGTGCGACCTCCAGGGCCCGGGGCACCACCCGATCGTTGTCGACGATCTCGTGAGCGAGCCCGAGGCGCACTGCCTCCGGCCCGGTGTGCAGCGCGGCTCCCAGCACGACGTCGTCGGCGTGGACCCCGCACCCGTGCCGCAGCACCTCGAGGGCGCTCACCGGGAACGGCACGCCCACCTGCAGCTCGGTCGCCCCGATCTGCGTCTCGGCGGAGAGGATGCGCCGGTCGCACGCCACCGCGAGCACGCTCCACCGGCGATCGCCCACCCGTTGATGGCCGCCACGATCGAAACGGGCGCGCCGAAGACCGTGTCGAACATGTCGGCGAGCGCAGGCAGGAAGCGTTCGCCGTACTCGGTCCCGCCGTCCACGACCCGGCGGAGGTCGACTCCGGCCGAGAACACGGCGCCGGTCCCCGTCAGGACCACGGCGCCGGCCTGGCCGGCCAGCTCACCCACTCGGGCGGTGACCGCCGCGACCAGCTCGATGTCCATCGCGTTTACCTTGCCGTGCGCCAGGCGCAGCAGGTGGACGGGACCGTCGACTTCGTGCTCGAGCATCGCCCTGCTTCTAGAGGACGAGGCACCGGCCGTCTCGCTTCGCGACGCATCCGGTCGAGCGCCTTGTGACGCGCGGTACAGGTCAGCCAGGCCTGAGGGTTCGCGGGAATGCCCCGTTCGTCCCAGGCCAGCAGCGCCGCTTCGCACGCCTCCTGGACGGCGTCCTCG
>DASQUK010000054.1:0-71097 GCA_035641315.1 Acidimicrobiales bacterium
GTGCTCCCTATCGCCTCGTCGCCGCGGCTGTTGATGAGGTAGGTGCGGAAGATCAGCTGGTCGACCGATTGACCAGGTCGGCCAACTTCTTCGGCGCGAGGACGCAGTAGCTCTCGGTGACGAGCTCGGTCACCTCGTCCCAGTCCGCACCGGCATCGAGCACCATGCCGACGACATCCGTGCCCCACGCGGGCCGAAAGAACGGATGGCCGGCGCTCCGAAGTGCCTCCAGCTCGGGTCCGGAAGATCGGAACGTCAGCACGGTGATCGGGCCGTCGGCGAAGTCGACCGTGAGGACGTGCGCGAAGGTCCGCTTGCGGATCCGCCACTGCAGACCAGCCCACCCCTGGTTCTCGGCCGTCTCCGGCAGTCCGAGGCACATCGACCGCAGCTTGGCCACGACGTCCGGCGGCACGTCCGCGTACTCGGTCGGGTTCAAGGCCAGCGTCGACGCCCGCGCCAGTCGACCGACGCGGTCTTCGTCAGGCTGCTTCTGGTTCGCTTGGTCTGCGTCCATGGTCCTTCGGAGGTGTCGTCCTGTGACGGTGCCCATCCGCCATCATGTCCGAAGCGTTCAATACGGCGGGGCCGGGGAGCGTCGATGATCGGCGCATGGACGACCATCCGGAACTACGCATCGGCATCGGGCTCCCGGCGGCGATCCCTGCGGTCGCTGACGGTGTGCTGGTCGAATGGGCCGCGCGGGCCGAAAGGGCTGGCTTTTCGTCGCTCGGCGTGATCGACCGCCTGATCTACGACAACTACGACCCGTTGGTGGCTCTCGCCGCGGCCGCGGCCGTCACCGAGCGGACGCAGCTGGTGACCACGGTGCTCAACGTGTTGTGGCGGCAGAGCGCGCTGGCCGTGGCCAAGCAGCTATGGTCGCTCGACCGCCTATCCGGCGGTCGGGTGGTGGTGGGCCTCGGCATGGGCGGCTGGCCCGACGACTACACCGAGACGGGCACCGGGCAGTCGGCCCGGGGTGCGCGCTTCGATGCCATGACGCAGGAGATGCAGCACGCCTGGGCGGGTGAGATCGTGGGCGCAGGCGGTCCGCTGCCGGCGCTGCCACAAGGGCGGCCGACCGTGCTCTTCGGCGGTCTCGCTCCCCGGTCGTACGAGCGGGCGGCCCGCTTCGGACAGGGTTGGGTCGCGCCGCTGTTCGGTCTCGACGTCCTGGTGGCGGGCGTCGCATCCATCAACGCCGCCTGGTCGCGGGCAGGTCGCCCGGGGAAGCCGCGGATCCTCACCGGCCGCTACTTCTGCCTCGGCGCAGACGCCGACGCGACAGCCGACGAGTACATCCGGCACTACTACGGCGACCAGTTCTTCGCCCCGGCCCGCGCCGACACGCTCACGAGTGAGGAGGCTGTGATCGGCGACCTGCGGCGCCTACGTGACGCCGGTTGCCACGACGTCGTCCTCTACCCGTGCTCCGGCGACCTCGACCAGTTGGACCGGCTAGCAACGGCGCTCTGTTCAAGGGTGTAGCTCGCGCGGCGCCGATCGCCGAGAGTAGAGACCCCCACGGCACGCAGGTGGTGCATTCTGGGCGGCTGGCAAGCCCTCCGGGCGTTCGGCTCGCAACGGCGCTCTGTTCAAGTGCGCCGCTCGGCGCGGCGCCGATCGCCGAGAGTAGGGACCCACGGCACGCAGGTGGTGCATTCTGGGTGGCTGGCGAGCCCTCCGGGCGTCGCCCAACCGCCCAGAATGCACGTTCTGTCAAGTAGAACCCTCGCCGCCGGTGAAGGGACGCTCCTCGATCACGGGGCGAGCAGCCTCCAGCAGCCAGCGGACGGCGTCCCGATAGTCGTGCGGCGTGGGATCATCCGCGAGATCGCGCTCGACGTCCTCGATGGCAGCCTCGAGCACGTAGAGCCGGTCGTACAGCCCGTCGAGCTCGCGCCGGGCCACGATCAGCTCGTGCTCGCTGAGCCCGACCTCCGCCGCCCGGCGGCGGGATTGGTAGTCGAGCTGCCGGCAGCTGTCCTTGCAGAACTCCCGGCGGCGACCGGGACCGGTGCGACGCGGCAGGGTGCGCCCGCACCAGCGGCACCGTGTCCCCTGCCCTGATTCCGTCAATTCACGTAATTGCCGCTCGACCGCCATGCCCGCCGATGCTGGCATCCCAACGGCCACGCCACGCGGATGCCGTCACGGGCGTCGGCAGGCTCGCGGGGGCTCCCTGGCGCGGGAGTGGTTGGTGGGCAACCACTTCGGCGCCAGCAATCGGACTCTGCCCCGCGGCACGCCGCGGCACGCCGCCGTCTGGTTCGCCGGGGCGAGCACGGCCCAGCGGACCAGCTATGCGAGACTCGACGCGGAATGCATACCGTCTCCCTGCCGGCGCCGCCGATGCCGCCGATCCTCCGCGCCGCCGGGCTCACGATGACCTACCCCGATGGAACCACGGCGCTGGACGGGTTCACGGTCGACGTGCCGGCCGGGTCCGTAGGACTGGTCGGCGCCAACGGCGCTGGTAAGACCACGCTGTTCCGGCTCATGCTCGGGCTGATGCAGCCCAGCGGTGGGGCGCTTGAGGTCACCGGCCGCGCCGTGGCGTCCGATCCGGTGGGGATCCGCAGCCGCCTGGGGTACATGCCGGAGCACGATTGCCTGCCGCTCGACCAGACGGCGGCGGACATCGTGGCGACCTTCGGCGAGTTGGCCGGCCTGCCGGCGCGGGCGGCCCGCCAGCGGGCGTCCGACATGCTCGACCTGGTGGGGCTCGACGAGGCCCGGTTCCGGCCGGTGGGCGGGTTCTCGACCGGCATGCGCCAGCGCACCAAGCTGGCCCAAGCGCTGGTCGCCGACCCGCAGTTGGTGCTGCTCGACGAGCCGACCGCCGGCCTCGATCCCCTGGGCCGGGAGGAGATGCTCGAGCTCGTCGGGCGGCTGGCCGGGTTCGGCATCTCCGCCATCCTCGCCACCCACCTGCTCGACGACGTGCAGCGCGTGTGCGACCACGTCGTGATGATCGACCGGGGCCGGCTGGTGCTGGCCGGACCGATCGACCAGCTCATGCAGACGACGGGCGTCATGCGCGTCGAGGTCGGGGGACGGCCGGCGGGTGGGCAGGCGCTGGTCGATGCACTGGCGACGCTGGGCATCGGGGCCGCGCTCATGGACGACCACAGCGTGGAGGTCGACACCAGCCAGCACGGCGACGACGTCTTCGACGCCGTGCGCGACGCGACGGCGGACCTCGGACTGCGGTTGTACGCGCTGTCGACCCGGCACCGCTCGCTCGACGACGTCTTCATGCAGGAGGCCCGGCGGTGACCCTCCTCCCCCAGGCTCTGACGGGCGGCGCCGTCTACGACCGCGGCTACCGGCCCTACGAGGGCGCGCGGGGCGGCCGGCGGGAGGCCACCTTCGCACTGTGGCGCCTGTCGGTCCGCCGTGCCCTGGGCCTGCGGCGGTCGTGGCGGCAGAAGGTGTTCCCCTGGTCACTCCTGGCCATCGCCACCGTCCCCGCCGTCGTGAACGTGGGCGTCGGCTACTTCGCCCGGGAGAGCCCGGTCGACTTTCCCGACTTCGAGTTCATCACCTACCGCGAGTACGTCGGCGTCTCCACGGCGCTGCTGCTGTTCGTGGCGCTGACAGCGCCCGACGTGGTTTGTCCCGACCGCAGCCAGCGGGTGCTACCCCTGCTGTTCTCGCGTCCGCTGACCGGCATCGACTACGTCGTGGCCAAGGTGGCCGCCATCGCCGCCATCGTCTTCGGCTTCGGCTTCCTGCCTCAGGTCGTGCTGTTCGTGGGGCAGATGTTCGTGACCCGAGGCGGGGCCCTCGACTACTTCACCGACCACGCCGAGGTGCTGTGGCAGGTGCCGGCGGCGCTGGTGGTGCTCGCCGTGTACTACGCCGCCATTGGCGTGGCGCTGGCGTCGCTGACGGACCGGCGGCTCGTCGGAGGTGTGGCCATCCTCGGGCTGGCGCTGGTCACGTCGTCCATCGCCGCGATCTTCGTCGCCTCGGCCGAGGACGAGAGCACGGCGTTGGCGGTGGTCAACGTCCTGGCGTTGCCGCTCGAGGTGCGGGACCTGATCTTCCTCGGCCACCTGAGCGAGGACTCCGACATGTCGGGGGTGTCGGGCGGCGGCATCCTGGCGGTGACCGCCTACCTGGTGGTGCTGCTCAGCGCAGTGGCGCTGCTGCTGCACCGCTACCGCGAGGTGGACCTGTGACCGCGCCTGCGCCCGAACCGGCGGAGTCGGCCAGCGAGACTCCGCCGCTGCCCCCTCCCCCTCCCCCGCCGCCGGCCGTCCCGTTGGATCCCGCGTTCGCCGCCGACGCCACGGTCGTGGTCCGGGGCGCCAGCGTCTGGTTCGGCCAGAAGGTCGCGCTCACCGACCTGTCGTGCTCGTTCGGTCCCGGCGTCACCGGCCTGCTGGGACCCAACGGCGCCGGCAAGACCACCCTGATGCGAGCCATGACCGGGCTGCTGCGGCCCAACGAGGGCAGCGTCGCCGTGCTCGACCGCGATCCGCACACCGACCGGGACGTCCAACGCTCCATCGCCCTGGTGCCGGAGGACGAGGCCGTGCCCCCGGCGCTCAGCGCACGCCAGCTCGTGCGCTACGCGGCGGCGCTGCACCGGGTCGGTGACCGCGGCATGCCCGACCGCTGCCTGCAGACCGTGGGCCTGCTGGACGTCGCCGACCGCAAGGTGCGCGGCTTCAGCAAGGGCATGCGCCAGCGCGCCAAGGTCGCCGCCGCGCTGGTGACCGATCCTCGGATCCTGGTGCTCGACGAGCCGCTCAATGGCGCCGACCCGATGCAGCGGGTGGCGCTGATCAACCTGTTCCAGTCCCTCGGCGCCCAGGGCCGCACCGTCGTCGTCAGCTCGCACGTGCTGCACGAGGTGGAGCGGCTGGCCGGCCGCCAGATCGTGATCATCCGGGGGCGGCTGGCGGCGGCGGGTGACCACCGTGCCATCCGCGATGCGCTGGCCGACCGGCCGCGGTCGGTCCTGGTGCGGACGCCGGAGGCCCGCCGGCTCGCCGGTCACCTGGTGGGCATCGACGCCGTGCGCGGCGTGACGGTCGACGGCAACACCGTGGTCGTGTCGTCGCCCCGGGCCGGCGAGCTGGCTGAGCTGTTGCCGGTGGCGGCACGCGAGGCGGGCGCCCGGCTGCACGAGGTGCGGCCCCTCGACGACTCGCTGGAGAGCGTCTTCCGGGAGCTGCTGCGATGAGCGAGCGTCGCCCGTCCACTCCCCGCTCACGGGTCCTGTCGCCTCCGGTGCGGCGGCTTCGACGCCGTGATGCCCGCTCTTGGCGGCTGCGCCGCCGGGCCGCTCGGGCCCTGGCGCCGCCGGCGCCGATAGGCGCCGACAGCGGCACCGCATCCTCAGCGCCACCCGTTCGCTGCCGCCCTGCCACTCGGGCGTCAAGGGCCTCGGCCTCCGACGCTACACCTCCCGCTCGTGTCGCCTGCGGCGGCGGGCCGCTCGGGCCCAGGGGGGGCCGAGTCGTGGTTCTTCCATGAGCGAGGCCACGGCCGCGCCGCCAGCGCCCGGCGCTCGACCAGTAGGCACGAGCAGCGGACGGCGGCTGCCGAGCCCGTTCGTGGCGCTGGTGGGCTACACGCTGCGGGCCTGCCTCCCTGCCCGGCGCTGGTTCGGCGTGCTGTTGCCGTGCGCCGGTGCGCTGCTGTTCGGCTGGCTGTCGGCCGCCGACTCCCGGACCGCCGAGGCGGCGTTCGGCGACGTCGCCGAGCTGGGCCTGTTCGGGCTGGTGCTGCCGCTCACCTGCCTGGTCATCGGTGACGCCGTGCTCGGTGCCGACATCCGGGCCGGGACGTTTCCACTGACGTGGCTGTCGCCCGCCCGATTCGGCACCATCGTCGCCGCCCGGTGGCTGGGTGGCTGGATCGTGGCCCTCGTCAGCCTGGTGCCGGCGTTGGTCCTGGCCACGATCGTGGCCGGCGTGCCGGAAGGGGCGGGCGCCATGGCGATCGCGGGCGCCGCCGGCTCGGCCGCCTACATCGGGTTGTTCGTGATGATCGGCGCCTCCGTCCGCCGGGCCGCGGTCTGGTCGCTGGCAGTCGTGTTCCTGGGCGAGCGCCTCCTGGGCGGCGTGCTCTCGGGCATCGCGCAGCTCTCGCCGATGTGGGAGTCCCAGCAGGTCTACGCCGGCCTCGCCGACGACCACGGCGGTTGGCGGCTGCTGCGGGACGGAACACCCAACGGTTGGAGCGCCGTCGTGCGGCTGGCCATCGTGGCGATCGTGACCCTGGCCGTGGCGTCGTGGCGGATCAGGCACCTCAAGCCGACGGGCGGCGACGAATGACCCGCCCGAGGTGCTCAGCCCACTAGCCTGGGCGGCGCTGACGACCTCCTGTGGGAGAGTTCCGGTGACCGTGAGGGCCACGGCCGCCGGGCGCCGAAGGGGCAACCACCCCGGAACCTCTCAGGCACCAGGGACCGCAGGGGCGAGGCAGCTCTGGAGCTGCGGCCGCCGCGGCGACAGAGGGGGTGCATCGTGCTGGGAGCCTCCGGGTGACCAGCGTGCAGCGCCAACCGACCGCAACCCTCTGGAGCATGCCGTGACCGACGAAGCCACGCCCCGAGAGACCCGGTTCTCGGACCGCCACATCGGTCCCTCCCCCGACGACGTCGCCAGCATGCTCGACGTGCTCGGGCTGGCGTCGCTCGACGAGCTGATCGACCAGGCGGTGCCGGCCGCCATCCGCGACGACAAGCCGCTGGCGCTCGATGACGCGATGAGCGAGCCCGAGGCGCTGGCGCACCTGCGCGGGCTGGCCGACCGCAACCGGGTGTTCACGTCGCTCATCGGGCAGGGCTACCACGGCACGCACACACCCGGGGTGATCCTGCGCAACGTGCTGCAGAACCCTGCGTGGTACACGGCCTACACGCCCTACCAGCCCGAGATCAGCCAGGGCCGGCTCGAGGCGCTCCTCACCTTCCAGACCATGGTGTGCGACCTCACCGGGCTCGAGATCGCCAACGCGTCCATGCTCGACGAGGGCACCGCCGCCGCCGAGGCCATGACCCTGTGCCGGCGGTCGTCGAGCCACGCCGGCGGGGCGTTCTTCGTCGACCACGAATGCCACCCGCAGACCATCGCCGTCGTCGCCACCCGCGCCGAGCCGCTGGGCATCGAGGTGGTGGTGGGCGACCCGGCCACTGACCTCTCCCCCACCGACACGTTCGGCGTGCTGCTCCAGCACCCGGGGACCTCAGGCGTGGTGCGCGACCTGCGCCCGGTCATCGACGCCGTGCACGGCGCCGGTGGGCTCGCCGTCGTGTCCACCGACCTGCTGGCGTGCACGCTGCTGGTACCGCCCGGCGAGCTGGGGGCCGACGCCGCCGTGGGCTCGGCCCAGCGCTTCGGCGTGCCCATGGGCTTCGGCGGACCGCACGCCGGCTTCCTCGCCACCCGCGACGCCTACCGGCGGTCGCTGCCGGGTCGCCTGGTGGGCGTGTCGGTGGACAGCGCCGGACGGCCGGCGCACCGGCTCGCGCTGCAGACGCGCGAGCAGCACATCCGCCGGGAGAAGGCCACGTCGAACATCTGCACCGCCCAGGTGCTGCTGGCGGTCATGGCCGCGATGTACGCCGTGTACCACGGATCGGACGGATTGCGGGCCATCGCGGGAAAGGTGCAAAGGCAGACGACTGGCCTCGCTCTCCGACTGCGTGACGCCGGCTACGAGCTGGCCAACGACACCTGGTTCGACACGCTGACCCTGCGGACGCCGGGCCAGGCCGCCGAGATCTGTGAGCGGGCCCGGGAGCGGAGCCTCAACCTGCGGCGGGTGGACGCCGACACGGTGGCGTTGTCGCTCGATGAGACGACGACGACGCCTGACGTGACGCGACGGCTGGCGGAGATCTTCGGGCTGGAGGGCGGGTGGCTGGCGTTCACGCCGGGCCAGGGCATCCCCGAACCCGAGCGGCGCACCAGCGACTACCTCATCCATCCCGTCTTCCACGAGCACCGCAGCGAGACCGAGATGCTGCGGTACCTCCGGCGGCTGGCCGACAAGGACGTGGCGCTGGACCGGGCGATGATCCCGCTCGGCTCGTGCACCATGAAGCTCAACGCCACCACCGAGATGGAGCCGGTGACGTGGCCGGAGTTCGCGAACGTCCATCCCTTCGCGCCGCTCGACCAGGCCGAGGGCTACCTCGAGCTGATCCACGAGCTCGAGGCCATGCTCGGCGAGATGACCGGCTACGACGCCGTGTCGCTGCAGCCCAACGCCGGTTCCCAGGGCGAGCTGGCCGGGCTGCTGGCCATCCGTGCGTACCACCGCAGCCAGGGCGACGAGCAGCGCGACGTGTGCCTCATCCCGGCGTCGGCGCACGGTACCAACGCAGCGTCGGCGGTCATGGCCGGCATGCGGGTGGTCGTGGTGGCGTGCGACGCCGACGGGAACGTCGACCTCGGCGATTTCCGGTCCAAGGCCGACGAGCACGGCGAGCGACTGGCCGCGCTCATGGTCACCTACCCGTCGACCCACGGCGTGTTCGAGGCCCGGATCACCGAGATCTGCGACGTGGTCCACGAGCACGGCGGGCAGGTCTACGTCGACGGCGCCAACCTCAACGCGCTGGTCGGCGTCGCCCGCCCCGGGTGGTTCGGCGGCGACGTCAGCCACCTCAACCTGCACAAGACGTTCTGCATCCCCCACGGCGGCGGCGGGCCCGGCGTGGGACCGGTGGCGGCGCGGGCCCACCTGGCGCCGTTCCTGCCCAACCATCCGGCCGCGCCCGAGGCGGGGCCCGCGACCGGCCCGGGACCGGTGTCGGCTGCACCCTGGGGGTCGGCCGGGATCCTGCCGATCAGCTACGCCTACGCCAAGCTCATGGGCCCCGACGGCCTGCGCCGGGCCACCGAGGTGGCGATCCTCAGCGCCAACTACATCGCCGCCCGGCTCGGCGAGCACTACCCGGTGCTCTACGCCGGCGAGCACGGCCGGGTGGCGCACGAGTGCATCATCGACGTGCGGGGCATCACCCGGGACACCGGGGTCACCGTCGACGACGTCGCCAAGCGGCTGATCGACTACGGCTTCCACGCCCCGACGATGAGCTTCCCGGTGGCGGGGACGCTGATGATCGAGCCCACCGAGTCGGAGTCCCTGGTCGAGATCGACCGGTTCTGCGACGCCATGATCGCCATCAAGGCCGAGATCGACCGGGTGGCGAGCGGCGAGTGGCCGTTGGCCGACAGCCCGCTGCGCCGCGCCCCCCATACCGCCGAGGACCTGCTGGTGCCCGACTGGGACCGGCCCTACTCGCGCGAGGACGCCGCCTATCCGGTGGCCGGGCTACGCCAGGCCAAGTACTGGCCGCCGGTGAGCCGCATCGACGGCAGCTACGGCGACCGCCACCTGGTGTGCGCCTGTCCTCCGCCCGAGGCCTTCGAACGCGGTTGAGCCGCCTGGGTCACTGATTGGCATCTCTCGATGCCAGTTCAGCGGCTCAGGCGGCTCTGTGACGAACGTAACACCGCCCACGTTCGCTGGGAAGGAAAATCTGCGCGCCCCGCTGCTCAGCCGCTGACGAGTGACGTGATCTGCTCGAGCAGCGGCGGCGGGCCAGCGACCAGCAAGGTCGTGACGCAACTGGCCCGCCAGCGCTCCAGGTCGTCGCGGATCTTCGCGGGCGGGCCCACCAGGTAGACGTCCTCCACCATCGGCGTGGTCACGGCGGCGATGGCATCGGACTTGCGGCCGTCCAGGTAGGCCTCCTGGATCTTCTCGCACTCCGCCTCGTACCCCAGCCGCACGAACACGTCCTTGTGGAAGTTGCGGTCGCGGGCGCCCATGCCGCCGATGTACAACGCGAGGTTGGGCCGCATCAGATCGGCACAGGCCTCGACGTCGTCGCCCGGGATGAACGGCGCGACGCACGCCACCTCGAAGTCGTCGGCCGTGTGGCGGGCGGCCGGCCGGGCGAACCCCTCGGCCAGCGCCTGGCGGTAGGAGGCGTCGGCCCGGGGCGAGAAGAACATCGGCAGCCAGCCGTCGCCGATCTCGGCCGCCAGCGCCACGTTCTTCGGTCCCTCGGCGCCGAGGTAGATCGGGATGTGGGTGCGGAGCGGCCGCACGATCGACTTGAGCGGCCTGCCCAACCCGGTCCCGCCCGGCAACGGCATCGAGTAGTGCTCGCCGTGGTACTCGACCGGCTCCTCGCGGGCGACGATGCGGCGCACGATGTCGATGTACTCGCGGGTGCGGGACAGGGGCTTGGCGTAGTCCTGCCCGTACCAGCCCTCGACCACCTGCGGTCCTGAGACGCCGAGCCCGAGGATCAGCCGGCCGCCCGACAGGTGATCGAGCGTGATGGCGGTCATCGCCGTCGACGCCGGCGTCCGCGCCGAGATCTGGGTGATGGCCGTGCCCAGCTTGATCCGCTGCGTGGCGGCACCCCACCAGGCGAGGGGGGTGAAGCAGTCGGACCCGTAGGCCTCCGCGGTCCAGATCGAGTCGAAGCCCAGGGCCTCGGCGGCGGCGATCTGCTCGGCGGCGTCGGGCGGCGGTCCGCTGGGCGGCCAGTACCCGACGACCAGCCCGAGCTTCACGTGTTGCGCCCTCGGGTCGTCACCCGGCGCTGCCCGCCACCCGCAGCTCGTTGTCGTCGGACGAGCCGTTGCTGTCGCCGGAGGTGGCCTCCTCCACCGCCTCCTGCACGTCCTCGACCTTCTCGGTCGCCTCCTCGACGGTCGCCTGCTGGTCGCCGGGCAGGGTGCCCAGCCCGGCCAGGCCGGAGAGCATCTCGCGCAGCTGGGTGAGCTGGCCGGTGACGGCGTCGCGCTGGCGGGTGAGCTCGCCGACCTCTCGCTCGGCGGTCTGCTTGGTGACCTCGGCGTGCGTCTTGGCGTCGAACACGAGCTGCTCGGCTTCGGACTTGGCGTCGGCGGCGGTCCGCTCGGCGAACGCCTTGGCCTTGTCGACGATCTCGTTGGCTTCGGCCTCGCTGTTGCGCCGGCGCTGCTCGGCGGCCTGCTCGATCTCCTTGGCCCGGGCGTCGGCCGCCTTGGCCCGCTGCTCGGCCTCGGCCACCAGCTTCTGGGTGGCGGCGACGGCGGAATCGTGGCGCTCGCTCTCCTCGCGCTCGGACCGCTCGCGGCGCTCCGCGAGCTCGAGCTCGAGCGCCTGCAGCTCGGCCTCGCGCTTCTCCTTGGCCTTGGTGAGCAGCTTGGACGCGGCGGCCCGCTTCTCTTCGGCCTCCCGGGACGCCACGTTGCGCAGCTCGATGATCTCGCGCTCGGCCGTGGCCCGGATGGTGGCGATCTCGCGCTCGGCCGTGGCGCGGTGCTCCGCGACCTCGTGGTCGGTGACCGAGCGCAGCTGGCTGGTCTCCCGCTCGGCCTCGGCCCTGAGCGCCTCGGCCTCGCGCTTGGCCGAGGCCCGCAGCTCGTTGGCCTCGCGCTCGGCGGAGTCGCGCGTGGCCTTGGCCTCGCGCTCCGCGGCGGTCTTGACGGCGGTGGCGACGGCGCGGGCCTTCTCGACCACCTCCTTGGATTCGAGGTGAGCGGCGGCGATCAGCTTCTCGGCCTCGCGCTTGGACTCGCCGCGGTGCTCCTTGGCCTGCTCCTCGGCCAGCCGCAGCAGCTGCTCGACGCGCGTGCCCAGCCCGGACAGCGTGGGCTGCGCCCGCTCCTCGAGTTGCTTGGCCTGTTCAGCGACCTTGCGTTCGAGCTCGTTGATGCGATCGCGGGCGTCGGTGGTGCCGGTCTTGGCCTTGGCGGCGGTGGTGGTCAGTTCGTCGATGCGGGCCTGCAGCCGCTCGATGAACATGTCGACCTGTGTGCGCTCGTAACCCCTGAGGACGATGGTGAAGTCAGGGGTGCCGGCGCTGTCGGTCGTCGGCGAAGTGGTTGTCCCCATGAGGTTCCACTATGACAGACCTGGCAAGGGTCGGTGGCCTGCGTGGGCCCCAAAATTTCGCCGCCGGCGGCCGGTAGGTTCCCTGTCGTGTCGACTGTCGGCGATCGCGGAGAACCAGCGGACACCGCAGCCTGCGAGCCCGAGACGACGGGAGCGGTGCTGGCGGCACTCTCCGCGGCCATGCGGGCGGTCACGCTGGGGTCGTCGCTCGATCGCGTCCTGCACCAGCTCGCCGAGAGCGCCCGCGAACTGGTGGGCGCCCGCTATGCCGCCATCGGTCTGCCCGAGCCCGAGGGCGACGAGTTCTCCCGCTTCATCACCGTGGGGATGAGCGACGAGCTCATCGGGCAGCTCGGTCCCCTGCCGCGCACCCACGGCCTGCTCGACGCCATGCTCACCGACCCGTCGCCGTTCCGCACCGACGACATCACCAAGGACCCACGCTTCCGGGGCTGGTGGCCGGCCGCCCACCCGCAGATGCGCTCCTTCCTCGGCGTGCCCATCGTGTCGGCCGGCGACATCATCGGCGCCTTCTACCTGACCGACAAGCGGGGGGAGGCCGGCTTCAGCGCCGCCGACGAATCGGCCGTGGTCCTGCTCGCCTCGCACGCCGCCATCGCCATCGACCAGGCCCGCCTGTTCGAGGACAGCCGGGAGCTCGCGCTGGTGCAGGAGCGGGGGCGGCTGGCCCGCGAGCTGCACGACGCCATGAGCCAATCGCTGTTCAGCCTGCAGCTGTCGGCCGAGACGGCCGGGCGACTGCTGGAGCGCAACCCGGCGGGCGCAGCCGAGCAGCTCGCCGCGGTGCGGGCGCTCGCCGGTCGCGTGGCGGCCGAGCTGCGAACCACGGTCGAGGGGCTGCGACCCGCCGACCTCGAGCGCGACGGGCTCGTCGCCACCTTGGACACGCAGCTCACCGTGGCGGGCCGCGCCCACGACGTGCCGGTGGAGCTCGAGGCGGGCGAGCTGCCGGAGCTCGACCCCGACGACGAGCATCAGATCCTCCGGATCGCCCAAGAGGCGGTCACCAACGCCCTCCATCACGCGGACGCCAAGCGGGTGCGGGTGACGCTCGGCGCCGAGGCGGGTCCTGACGGCAACAAGGCGCTCGTGCTGCGCGTCGGCGACGACGGCCGCGGCTTCGATCCGACGGCCCGCGCCGTGCGGGCGCGCCGCCTGGGGCTCACCTCGATGAACGAGCGGGCCGCCTCACTCGGCGGCTCGCTCACGATCACCTCGGCGCCCGGTGAGGGCACCACGGTCGAGCTCCGGATGCTCCAGTAGGTCTTCGAAGGAAAGTGGGCCATGACCCCAGAAGATCTTCGAAGACCGATCCGGGTGGCGATCAGCGACGACCACCCAGTGGTGCGCCAGGGCCTGCGGTCGTTCCTCGAGGCCCAGGGGTTCGAGGTCGTGGGCGAGGCCGCCGACGGCGACGAGGCGGTGGGTCTGGTCGAACGCACGCACCCCGACGTGCTGCTCACCGACATCGTCATGCCCGGCGTCGACGGCATCGAGGCGATCCGCCGGCTGCGGGCGGCGGGGTCGTCCGTCGGCATCCTGGTGCTCACCAGCTTCAGCGGCGCGGAGCAGGTGATCCCCGCCATCCAGGCCGGCGCCGACGGCTACATGCTCAAGGACGCCGGGCCCGACGCCCTGGATGGCGCCATCC
This sequence comes from Acidimicrobiales bacterium, assembly GCA_035641315.1. GTDB lineage: Bacteria > Actinomycetota > Acidimicrobiia > Acidimicrobiales > VFJN01 > DASQUK01. The sequence goes on from DASQUK010000054.1 coordinate 13,544, forward strand.
GGGCGGTGCACCGGGGCGAGCCGTTGCTGGCGCCCGAGGCGGCGGCGGTGGTCATGGCCAAGGTGGCTGACGCCTCCGACCCGGCGTCGGGGGCCGGCGGCGCGGCATCGACCGATCCCGACGTCGAGCGGCTCACGGCCCGCGAGCGCGAGGTGCTGGCCGGGCTGGGGCGGGGGCTGTCCAACCGGCAGCTCGCCGCCGAGCTGTACGTGTCGGAGAAGACGGTGAAGACACACGTCTCCAACGTGCTCGCCAAGCTGCGGCTGGCCGACCGCACGCAGGCGGCGCTCTTCGCCGTCCGGGTGGGCCTGGTCGACCCACGCGCCTAGCTCTGGCCTAGGTCCCGCGACCGAGCCAGAACCCGTCCCGGGGCCGATGGCAGACACCCGGTCGCTCCTTACGTTGCCCTCAGACGACGAAGGAGCTCGAAAGTGCGAAGGACAGCTCTCATCACGGGTGGCAGCCGGGGGTTCGGATTGGCCCTGGCCCGCCGCCTCGCATCGGACGGCTGGAACCTGGTGGTCGACGGCCGGGACGCCGCGGCGCTCGAGGGAGCGCGGCGCGAGATCGACGCTGCCGGTCCGGGGACGGTCATCGCCCTGGCCGGCGACATCACCGACCCGGTCCACGTCGCGGCACTGGTGAACGCGGCCGCCGGGCAGGGCAGCTTCGAGCTGCTGGTCAACAACGCCGGCACCCTCGGGCCCTCCCCCCTCCCGCACGTCGCCTGGTTGCGGACCGCCGACCTGGAGCGGATCCTGCAGACCAACGTGGTGGCGCCGCTGCGGCTGGTGCAGGCCGCCCTCCCCCACCTGCGGGCCGCCCGGGGCGCGATCGTCAACGTGACCTCCGACGCCGCGGTCGAGGGCTACGAGGGGTGGGGCGGCTACGGCGCCTCCAAGGCGGCGCTGGAGCAGCTCAGCCGGGTGCTGGCGGCCGAGGAGGCCGACCTGCGGGTTTGGTGTGTCGACCCCGGCGACATGCGCACGCAGATGCACCAGGACGCGTTCCCGGGCGAGGACATCTCGGATCGCCCCACGCCCGAGAGCCGGGTGCCGGGGCTGGTGCGCCTGATCGACGAGCGCCGGCCGAGCGGCCGTTACCGGGTCGAGGACCTGTTGGATGCGGCCGGCCCCGCATCCGACGGAGAGCTGGTCGGCTTGTGAGCGAGCGTAAGCGAGCGAACCATAGGCACAGTGGGTTACTCGCCGCGGAGCGGCGATCTCTCATTGCCGTGCCGGAGGCACGGCAATGAGAGTCATCGACACCTCCGGGCTGCGCTCGTTCCGCATCCCGATCGGCGGCGAGGCCGGCACGCCCGTCGAGCTGCTGCGGGGTGATGGGCGGCTCGGGTCGGACGCCCGGGCCGACGTGCGGCTGATGGTGGCCCGCCGGGCCGGCACCGAGATCATCCACCGGCGGTTCGTCGACTTGGGCGACGCCTTGGACGCCGGCGACCTGCTGGTGGTCAACACCTCGGCCGTGGTGCCGGCCGCCCTCGACGCCCGGGGAAGCGACGGGAACGGGCTGCGCCTGCACCTGTCGACCGAGCAGCCGGGCGGCTTCTGGGTCGTCGAGCCCCGCCATCCCGCCGGGCCGGGGACCGAGCGCTACGTCGGCACGCCGCCCGCCCACCTGGTGCTGCCGGGCGGCGGTCGGGCCGAGCTGCTGGCGCCCTACCCGGCGGGCACGGGACTGGTGCGGCTGTGGCTCGCCCGCCTCGACGTGCCCGGCGAGCTCCTGGCCTACCTGCGGGCCCATGGGCAGCCGATCCGTTACGCCCACGCCGATCGGGCGTGGCCGATCGAGGCCTACCAGTCGGTGTTCTCCCGGGATCCTGGTTCGGCCGAGATGCCGAGCGCGGCCCGCCCGTTCACCGAGTCGCTGGTGACCGAGCTGGTGACGCGGGGCATCGTCCTCGCCCCGATCACCCTCCACACTGGCGTCTCGTCGCAGGAGGCCGGCGAGCCCCCCTACGCCGAGCGCTACGAGGTGCCGGGAGCCACGGCGTCGCTGGTCAACGCCGCCCACGCCGACGGCCACCGGGTGATCGCCGTGGGCACCACCGTGGTACGGGCCCTGGAGTCGACGGCGGACGAGGCCGGCCGGTCGCACCCGGGCCGAGGCTGGACCGAGCTCGTGGTCACGCCCGATCGGGGCGTACGGGTGGTCGACGGGCTCGTGACCGGCTGGCACGAGCCGGAGTCGTCACACCTGGCGATGCTGGAGTCGATCGCCGGCCGGCACCTGCTGGACGCCTCGTACGCGGCGGCGGTCGGCGAGGGCTACCGCTGGCACGAGTTCGGCGACAGCCATCTGATCCTTCCGTAGACCTCTCAGGGAATCGTCGGCGGCTCGCCGCCGCCCAGCAGGCCGAGGTCGCCGGCGGTGGCGCCCCCGTCGACGCTCAGCTCGGCGCCGGTGGTGTAGCTCGACTGGTCGCTGGCGAGGAACAGCACGGCCCGCGCCGCCTCCTCGGGGCTGCCCATGCGGGACACGGGGAGGCGCTTGTAGAAGGGCGAGTCCTTGTCGGTGCCCTCGAGCATCGGGGTGTCGATCCCACCGGGGTGCACCGAGTTCACCCGGATTCCCTTGGGGCCGAGGTCGATGGCCGCCGTCTTGGTCAGGCCCCGGACCGCCCACTTGCTGGCCACGTAGGCGCCCAGGTACGGCAGCCCCGTGAGCCCGGCGGTCGAAGAGATGTTGACGATCGACCCGCCTCCCGCCCTGGCCATCGACGGCGCCACGGTCTTCATGCCGAGGAACACGCCGGTGACGTTGACCTGCAGGATGCGGTCGAAGTCGGCCCGCTGGGTCTGGTCGATGGCCTGGAACATGAGGATGCCGGCGTTGTTCACCAGCACGGTCACCGGGCCGAACCGCTCCTCGGTCAGCGCCACCGCCGCCTCCCATTGCGCCTCGTCGGTGACGTCGAGGTGCGTGTACAGCGCAGCTTCGGGGCCCAGCTCGTCGGCCACCGCCCCGCCGGCGTCGTCGAGCACGTCACCGATGACGACCCGGGCGCCCTCGGCCACGAACAGGCGTGCCTCGGCCTCGCCCTGCCCCCGTGCCCCGCCGCTGATGATGGCGACCTTGCCGTCGAGGCTTCCCATCCCACTCCCCTTTCGAGCCCTAGGGCTTGTCGGCACCCACGGCCCACATCGAGAAGAACTGCGACCCTCCGCCGTAGGCATGGCCCAGCGCCACTCGGGCGCCGTCGATCTGATGTTCACCGGCCTGGCCCCGCACCTGCATGGCGGCCTCGGCGAAGCGGATCATCCCCGAGGCGCCGATGGGGTTGGACGACAGCACGCCGCCCGACGGGTTCCAGGGGATGTCGCCGTCCATCTGCGTGGCGCCGTCCTCCACGAGGGTCCAGCCCTTGCCCGGCTCCGCGAACCCCAGGTTCTCGAGCCACATCGGCTCGTACCACGAGAAGGGCACGTACACCTCGGCCACGTCGAACTGCGTCCGGGGATCGGTGATGCCGGCCTGCCCATAGACGTCGGCGGCGCAGTCCCGCCCCGCCCGGGGGTTCACCAGGTCGCGGCCGGGGAACATGGTCGGCTCGGAGCGCATCGCGCCACCCAGCATCCACGCCGGCCGGCGGCCGGCGCCGGCGGCTTCGTCACCGCCGGCCTCGTCGGTGAGGATCATGGCGCAGGCCCCGTCGGACGACGGGCAGGTCTCCGAGTAGCGGACCGGGTCCCACAGCATGATCGAGTCCCGCACCTTCTCGAAGGTGATGTCGTGCTCGTGCAGGTGGGCCTTGGGGTTGCGCAGGGCGTTCTGCCGGTCCTTGAGCGCCACCAGCACGCCGATGTGGTCGGGCGCCCCCGAGCGGCGCATGTAGGCCCGGATGTGCGGGGCGAAGTAGCCGCCGGCGCCGGCCACCAGCGGCGGCTGGAACGGGATCGGCAGGGTGAGCGCCCACATGGCCTCGCTTTCCGACTGCTTCTCGAAGGCCACGGTGAGCACCCGGCGATGGATCCCGGCCTGCACCAGGCTGGCCGCCACCAGGGCCGTGGAGCCGCCCACCGAGCCGGCCGTGTGCACGCGCAGCATCGGCTTGCCCACGCACCCCAGGGCATCGGCGAGGTACAGCTCGGGCATCATCACGCCCTCGAAGAAGTCGGGCGCCTTGCCGACAACCACCGCCTCGATGTCCGACCAGGGCATCTCGGCGTCGGCCAGCGCCTCGTGGGCGGCCTCACGCACGAGCCCGGCGATCGACACGTCCCCCCGGGTCGCCTGGTGCCTGGTCTGGCCGATGCCGACGACGGCGACTCGCTCCTTTCCCATCGCTCGGTCAATCATTCCCGCTCTTGGCGGCTTCGGCGCCGGGCCGCTCGGGCTGCGACGCTGTGTTTCCCGCTCTTGTCGCCTTCGGCGACGGGCCGCTCGGGCCCGGGGCTGGCTGCATTGCGGACGCTCGTTCAGGCCCCTCGAGCACGCACACCAGGTTCTGTTGCAGGCAGGGACCGCTGGTGGCGTGGGCCACCGCCCGCCCGGCCTCGCCCCGCTGGATGCGGCCGGCGGCCTCGCCGATCCGGATGAGCCCGGCGGCCATGATCGGGTTGGCGGCCAGCGCGCCGCCCGACGGGTTGATGGCCACCCGGTCCCCGTCGCCGTTGCCGAGGCCGAGGGCGTTGCGCAGCAGCACCTCCTGGTGGGTGAAGGGCGCGTGCAGCTCGGCCACATCGACCGGTGCGGCGCCGACCACCCCGGCCCGCTCGCCGGCCAGGCGGGTCGAGATGGAGGCCGTGAGGTCGCGCACGCCGAGGCCGTGGGCCTCGATGCGGTGGTCGATCCCCCGGATCCAGGCCGGGCGGTCCACCAGCTCGCGGGCCCGGTCGCCGGCCGCCAGGATCAGGGCCGCCGCCCCGTCGGTGATCGGCGGGCAGTCGTGGCGGCGCAGCGGCGAGGCGATCTCGGGCTCCTTCAGCAAGACGTCCGGGTCGTCGGAGCCCTGCAGCTGGGCGAAGGGGTTGCCGGCCGCGGCCCGGCGGCTGCGGGCGGCGATCTCCGCCATCTCCGCGACCGAGGTCACTCCGGCCTCGATGCACGCCCGGGCCTGGAGGGCGGCAAGCGCCACGCTGTCCGGCCACAGCGGCGCCACGTAGTAGGGGTCGAGCTGGCGGGACAGCACGTCGCGCAGCGATCCCGGTGACGCCTTGCCGTAGCTGTAGACCAGCGCGGTGTCCGCGGCCCCGGTCTGGATCTTCACCCAGGCCTCGTAGAGGGCCCAGGCGCCGTCCATCTCGACGTGGCTCTCGCTGATGGGCGGGAACGCTCCGACCCCGTCGAGCGTCGATACGAAGCTGAAGGCGGCACCCGCCAGGTAGTCAGAGCTACCGGAGCAGGTGAAGTCGATCTGGGCCTGGTCGAGCCCCACGTCCGCCTTCACCTGGTGCAGCACGGGCATGAGCAGTTCGACCTCGTTGCGCCGCTGCTCGCGCCGCATGTGGTGCGACTGGGCGAAGGCCACCACCGCGACGTCGCGAGTCACACGTGCTCCCGGTAGCTCTCGTAGGGGGCGTCGGGCTCGCCGGTGGGCCGCCACCACTTGATGGACGCCAGGTTGGGGCGCAACTCGTCGTCGTCGGCCCACACCGCCTCGACCCGCAGGCCCATGCGGATCTGGTCGAACGGGATCTCCTGCACCAGCCCGAACAGCCCCATGTCGGCGCCGTCGGGCAGCACCGAGGCGCACACGTAGGGCAGCTCCATGGCCGAGCCGCTGAACTTGACGTTGACCACGCAGAACGTGGTGACGATGCCGCGGTCGGCGAGCTCGACCTGCTCGCTGGTGGGCACGCCGTCGATCGGGCACGAGCCGCGGGGCGGCAGCATGACCTTGCCGCACACGGGGCACCGCTCCCCCAGGATCTTCTTGGCGGCGATGCCCCGCAGGAACCGCGACGTGGCCTCGCCGGCAGTGAAGGCGTACTCGAGCCGGGCCGGCGTCCGGATGCTGCGGACGGGCTCGGCGTCGCCCAGCGGCTGGGGCAACTGCAGCCCGCCGATCGCGCCGGCGGTCATGAGGTCCCCACGGGCTCGAAGCAGGCGATGTCGGTGATGGAGCCGGCCCGCTCGGCGGCCCAGCGGATCCGCACGGGCATCCCGGTCGCCATGGTCGCCGGCGAGCCTGCGTCGACGGTGTGGAGCATCGCCGTGTCGGCCCCGTCCATCCGGACGAGGGCCCAGGCGAACGGCCGGTCGAACGGTTGGTTGGGCCGGGGTTCGGGCTCCCACGACCAGGTGGTGACGGTGCCGGTGTCCCCCAGCTCGACCAGCTCGGTCAGCTCCTCGCTGGTGACCGGGTCGTACTCCACCGGTGGGCAGAGGACCCGTCCGTCCGCTGCCCGCACGCCGAGCACGAGTCCCTCGCGGAGCCCCGTCAAGAACGCGCTCTGGACCGGCCCGACGGTCCGGCTGAACGGGTACTCGAGCACGAGCGGCGCCGACAGGATCTCGGCGTCGGGCATGGCACCTCCCCACAGGTGAAACAGGTTCTACCTCTGGGGTCTTGGTCTAGCAGACCCGGCGAACCGGCGGTGACTTCTTGCGGTGCGCGCGAGAGATCACCGCCAGAACCGGCTCTCAGGCGGCCGTGGTGGCAGCGGTGCTCTCCCCCGCGGTCGTCGCCGCGCCCGGGAAGGTGATGACCGAGCGGATGACGGTGCCGGCCTTGAGGTCGGACACCGCGTCGTTGACGCCGTCGATCGTGATCTTCTTGGAGATCATGCCCTCGAGGTCGAGGCGGCCGTTCTTCCAGAGGTTGAGGATCCGGGTGAAGTCGCTGCGTACGTCGGCCGAGCCGTAGTACGAGCCCTTGATCGTCTTCTCGTCGAAGAACAGCTCGAAGGCGTTGAACGAGACGGTCTTGTCGGCGCCACCCACGCCGATGATGCAGGTGGTGCCGCCGCGCCGGGTCACGTCGTAGGCGCTGCGCATGGTCTGGGGCAGGCCGATGGCCTCGAACGCGTAGTCGAAGCCGTCTCCGCCGGTGATCGTGGCCTTGGCCGAGTCGAGCTCGTCGGGCTTGACGGCGTGGGTGGCACCGAAGCGCTGGGCGTCCTCGAGCTTGGAGTCGACCAGGTCGACGGCCACGATCTCGGAGGCGCCGGCCACCCGGGCGCCCTGGATGGCGGCGATGCCGACGCCGCCGCAGCCGAACACCACCACCGACGATCCCGGGGTGACCTTGGCGGTGTTGACGGCGGCACCCACGCCGGTCATGACGCCGCAGCCCACGAGCGAGGCAATCTCGTGGGGCACGTCGCTGTCGATCTTCACCACGCTCTGCTGGGGGACGATCATCTCCTCGGCCCACGTGCCGGTGCCGGTGAAGCCGAAGATCGGCGCGCCGTCCTGGAGGTAGTGGGTCGCGGCGCCGGCCGTGAACAGGATGTTCAGACAGAGGTTGGGCTGCTTGCGATCGACGCAGAACCGGCAGGTGCCGCAGGGCGGGTTCCAGGCGACGATGACATGGTCGCCGGGCTGGACCGAGGTGACGCCGTCGCCCACCTCGGCGATCACGCCGGCGCCCTCGTGTCCCGGAACGAAGGGCGCGGGCTGCGGGATGGTGCCGTTCATGCCCGACACGTCGGAGTGGCACACCCCGGTGGCGTGGATCTTGACCTTCACCTCGCCCGGGCCCACCGGGGTGAGCGCCAGGTCGTCCCGGATCTCGAGCTTGTCGTCGCCGGTGTTGCGGAGCACGGCTGCGCGCATGCGGGTCCTCCCCCTCGTGAGCTTGCGGACGGGCGCAGCGTAGCAAGGCGAGGTCAGAACCCTTGACCGCAGGGTCAGGGGGCGGGCCCGATACTTCTCCCCACGGCTTGCGGCGAGTGCGGCAAACTACCCCCCAATCTTGGGGATGCGAACGGTGGCACTGGGGTTGAGCGACGCTTCGGACGACCATCTGTTGTGGGCCGCACGGGCCGGCGACCGGGGTGCATTCGACGAGCTGTACGAGCGCCATCGCGGCGCCGCGCTCCGCCTGGCCCGCAGCTACCGTCGTCACGGCGACCCCGAGGACCTCGTCAGCTCCGCCTTCGAGAAGGTGCTGGCGGCGCTGCTGCGGGGCAACGGTCCGACCGACTCGTTCCGCGCCTACCTGTTCGTGACCCTGCGCCGACTGGCGGCGGAGAGCGCGCGCCACCCGGCGCCCGAGCCGCTGGACATCGTGCCCGAGACGGTGGTGGCCGTGAGCGGCCTGCCCGGGCTCGACGACGCCGAGCGCGCCATGATCACGCAGGCGTTCGAAGCGTTGCCCGATCGCTGGCAGGCAGTGCTGTGGTTGACGGCGGTCGAGGGGCGGCATCCCCGCGAGGTGGCGCGCTCGGCCGGTATCCCCGCCAACACGGTCTCGGTGCTGGCCCATCGGGCGCGCGAGCGCCTGCGGGAGAACTACTTGCAGGCCCATCTCCGGGCCTCGCCCGGCGCGGCGTGCGAGCCCCACCGGTCTCGACTGGGCGGCTACGTGCGCGGCGGCCTGGGGCGGCGGCACCGGCTCGCCACCGTGGAACACCTGGAGACGTGTCCGTCGTGCCGCGACCTGGTTATCGAGCTGACCGACGTCAACCGTCAGCTGGTGCGCTCGGTTCTGCCGCTGTTCGTGCTGGCGTCGGGGGGCACGATCGCCCGGCAGGCGGCCGGGGCCGCCGGCGTGACCGGGGCGGCTGCAGGCGCGGCGGCCGGCGTATCGGCCACTGGGTCGGCGGGGATCTCGGGCGTGGCGGGAGCGGGGACCGCGGCCGGCGCGGGTGTGTCGGCAGTGAAGGTGGCGGTCGCCGCGGCCGCCGCCGTCGTCGCGCTCACCGTGTCGCTGGTGCCCGACCTCGGAGGCCGGGGTGGCGGTGACGGACCCCAGGCCTTCGCCGCCGTGGCCCCGCCCGGCTTCGGCGACTCTGCGACCACGTCTACGGTGCCGGACGGCGACCGGTCCGTGCCGTCCGGGGCTCCGGCCACCGCGCCGGAGCCTCGGCCGCCGGCCGACGTCGACACCGGCACCGACATCGGGCCCTCCGCCCCACCCGCGGATGCGGCTCCGCCGGCCAGCGGGACGGTGGGCGCCGGCGGAGAGCTGGTCGACGTCGAGGTCGGGGTGGATGCGGGGCCGGTGCTCGGCGTCGACGCCGGTGTCCAGGTCGGCCCGGGCGTCGAGCTCGACGCCAGCTGGGCCGGCTCGCTGCTGGGCGCCGGCACCGTGACGGTCCACGTGCAGAACCCGGACGGCGGGACCGTGTCGGCCCTTGCCGTAGACATCCAGCTCTCGCCTCACGCACGAGCGACGACGCTGCTGTCGTCGGGTTGCAAGGCCAGTGACCCCGGCCTCGTGGGGGTGGTCCTGTCGCTGGTCGACGCGCTGACGTGCACGGTGGGCAACCTCGCCGCGGGCGCCGGCGCGACGATCGACGTGCCGCTGCACGTCTCGGCGCCGGGCGAGACCGCAACGGCGGTGCTGCGCGCCGGCGACGAGGTCCTCGACCGCACGGTGGTGGCGCTGCCGCCAGCGTGAACCTGCGTTCGCAGGTGACGGCGAATCCGGCGCATCCTCGCTGCCGGTTCCGGGGCGCCGCATTGCAGCCAGGGCGTGCTAGCGGAAACGGGCGGCGATGAGCTCCGCCGCCTCCCGCAGCTCCGCCGCCACCCAGTCGATGTCCCCCATGCCGTTGGCCCAGGCGATGGTGGCCGACCACCACACGTGTCCCAGCACCTTGGCGGCGGACGCCTCCACCGCCGGGTCGATGTCCTCGGGCAGCGCGGAGCGCATGATGCGCGCCATGGTGCCCGTCACCTCCCCGATGGCGGCCACCCCGGCCGGGTCGCCGGCGGTCATGGCGGCGATCACCGCTGCGGTGAGCTTGGGCTCGCGGTCCATCGACCGCAACGCCCGGCCGAGCACGTCCATGATCCGATCCACCGTGCCCGCAGACGCCGGCGGTGGATCCCGCATCACCCGCTGCTCGAGGCCGCCCAGCCACTCGATCATGACCGCCAGCAGCAGCGCGTCCTTGGACGGGAAGTAGCGGTAGATCGTGCCGAGCGCGACCTCGGCCCGCGTGGACACGTCGCGCATCTGCACGACGTCGTAGCCGCCCTCGGACGCCAGCTGCATGGCGGCGCGGATCACCCGCTCCCGGCGCGCCGCCTGGTTGCGCGTCAGTACCGAGCTGTGGCGGCCGTCGATGTCCACCGCCCGAGATTAGAACAGGTTCTAACGCCTGGGGGGCGGAGCTGCTACTTCTGCAGCACGGCCTCGATCTCGAGATTGAGCTGGATCTTGTCGCCGACCACCAGGCCTCCGCCCTCCATGGGCATGTCGAAGGTGAGGCCGAAGTCCTTACGATTGATCTCGCCGCTGGCGGACAGGCCGGCGCGGGTGCCGCCCCAGGGATCGGGACTGATCCCGTTGAACTCGACCTGCAACGACACGGGGTTGGTGATGTCCTTGACCGTGAGCTCGCCGTCGGCGACGTAGCCGTCGCCTTCGACCCGGAGGCTCGTCGTGCGGTAGGTCATGGTCGGGTACTTGTCGGACTCGAAGTAGTTCGACGAGCGCAGGTCGTTGTCACGGTCCTCGTTGCCGGTGTTGATCGAGTTGAGGTCGACCGTGACCGTGGCCCGGGTGTCCAGGATGTCGTCGCCCGTCACGATCTCACCCTCGAACTTCTCGAACCGGCCGCGGACCTTGCTGACCATGAGGTGGCGGACCGTGAACCCGATCTCCGAGTGGATCGGGTCGATCACCCACGTGCCCGCGACGTAACCCGGGATCTTCGTTTCCTCGCTCACCAGTTCGGCACCTCCGTCCCATCCGTACCACACGCCGCCCCCCTACCCTCACCATCATGTCATCCGCTGCCGGCCGGTTCGCCGGTCCCTACGCCGCCGGGGTGCCGGCGCCGGCGCTGCGGATCGTGGCCCCGAGCCTCACCCGCTTCAGCTGGCGGGAGCTGGTGCGGGGCGCCGAGATCGCCGTCGTGCTGGCATGGCACCTGACCGGCGCCGCCGTCCGTCACCTCGCCCGCCGGCCCTCGGTACTCCTGCGGCTCCGCCGGAACCACACCGCCCGGGCCGCGCTGGCGAGCGCCGTCAGCGTGGGCCTGGTGGAGGCCTTCATGGCGCTCGGCCCGACGTTCGTGAAGCTCGGCCAGCTGATCGCCTCGTCCCCCGGGATGTTCCCCGCCCCGCTCGCCGACGCCTGCCTGCGCACGCTGGACGACGTGCCGCCCTTCCCGGCCGGGGACGCGCTGGCCATCGTCGAGGACGACCTCGGGGCGTCGGCGGCGCAGATGTTCGCCGACTTCGATCCCGAGCCGCTGTCGGCCGCCTCCATCGCCCAGGTCCACGCCTGCACGTTGGCCGACGGGCGGGAGGCGGTCCTCAAGATCCAGCGGCCGTCGATCCGGGACCGCATGAACCGTGACCTGCGGATGATGTACCGCATGGCCGGACTGGTCGACCGCACCCGCACCGGGCACCTCATGAACGCCCCGGGCGTGGTCGAGGACCTGCACCAGGTCACCAACGAGGAGCTGAACTTCGCGCTGGAGGCCCACCGCCAGGCCGAGTTCCGCGACCAGATCGGGGCCTTCGGCGACAACCGCTGGATCACCGCCCCCGCGGTCTACTGGGATCACTGCGGGCCCCGGGTCATCTGCATGGAACGGCTGCGGGGCACCCCCATGGACCGTTTCGCCGAGATCAGGGCGCGGGGCATCGACGGCGAGCTCGTGCTGCGGCGGGGCCTCAAGGCGTGGATGGAGGCGACCCTCGTCCACGGGCCGTTCCACGGCGATGTGCACGCCGGCAACATCTGGGTGCTCGACGACGGGCGGGCGGCGTACCTCGACTTCGGCATCATGGGCGAGCTGCCCGACGCCCACCGCCAGGCGCTGCGCGACGCCCAGTACACGGTGATGATCGACGGCGACTATCGCCGCATCGTCCGGGCCTGGCAGCGCATCGGCATCCTCAGCGAGGACGTCGGCCCGGTCGACGAAGTGGCCGCGCGGCTCAAGGCCGTCCTCGATCCCATGTTCGACATGACGCTGGGCGAGGTGAGCCTGTCGTTCGTGTTGCGCCGGCAGCTCGAGCTGCAGCACGAGTACGGCGCCCGGGCCGCCCGCGAGCTGGTGCTCGTCTCCAAGCAGCTCATGTACTTCGAGCGCTACGCCAAGGAGCTGGCCCCCGACTACAACCTGGCCCGCGATCTGTTCCTCGTGCAGAACGTCTTCCCCGAGGCCGTGGCCCGCTTGGCGGCCGAGCGGGGCATCAGCTTCCCCGACGACTCGATCCCGCACGTGCTCGCTTCGGCTGCAGGGCCGGCGGCAGCGGCCGGGAGTGGATGACGACCAGCTCCTGGACCGCCCGGGTCAGGGCGACGTAGAGAAGTCGCAGCCCCCGGGCGGTGCCGCCGGCGATGGCGGCCGGTTCCACCACGACGACCGCATCGAACTCGAGGCCCTTGGCGTCGGGTGGCGCCAGCACGTCGACCCGCTGCCCGCGAGCCGGGGGCGCCAGGTCGAGCGGACCGATGACCGCCACCGAGCCGTAGCGACCGGCCAACTCGGACGCCGCCGCTCCGGCCTCGTCCCGTAGTCCGTCGGCCCCCAGCGCCGGCTCGACCGCGACGAACCGAGGTGGCCGCCCGTCGAGGCGGACCGACCGGCAGGGCGTGATGCCGGGCGCCGCCTCGGCCAGCAGGCGGTTGGCGACGTCCACGATGGCGGCCGGCACCCGGTAGCCGAGGTCCAGGTCTGTGCGCCAAGCGGTGGCCGGGGAGCCGAGGTGGGCGACCACCTCGTCCCAGGAGGACTGCGCCCCCGGGACAGTGGCCTGCGCCAGGTCGCCGAGCACGGTCATGGAGCGGGCGTGGCTGCGCCGGGCCAGCGCCCGGAAGCCCATGGCGGACAGGTCCTGGGCCTCGTCGACGACCACGTGGCCGTACGCCGGGGGCGGACCGACCAGGAGGGCTTCTGCCTCGTCGAGCAGCGCCAAGTCGTCGAGCGTCCACGGCTCGTCTGTCACCCGCGGCGTGGCCGGCCGCCCCAGCAATGCCCGCTCGCCGGCGTCGAGCAGTCCACCCGCGGCGGTGCGCAGCGCGTTGCGGTTGGTGAGCAGCCGTCGCACCAGGGTGGCGGCGTTGAGCGGCGGCCAGATCCGGTCGAGCGCCCGCTGCCAGCCGCGGTCGGCTCGCAGGCTGGCGTCGACCGCTTCGGTCGTGGCCACCTCCTCGCCTCGGCGCGCCACCAGCCCCCGGCGCACCAGGCGGACCAGCCGGGCCCGCAACGCCGCCCGGCCGACGTTGTGGGGCACGCCCCGGGCGCGTATCTCGGTCAGTGCCTCCGCCACCGCCTCGCTACCCAACCGCACCGTCCCCCAGGCGGTCGCGGCCTCGACGTCACGCTCGGGTGGGTGCACCGTGGCCGCCGCGGCGCGGGCCAGCAGCGTCGCCATGCGAGCGTCGCCCTTGATCCGCGCAGCGGGGTCACCATCGACGCCGCGGCGTCGGTAGGCGGTGCCCGCCAGCAACCGTTCCAGCGTCGACTGCCGCACGGCCGTCTCGCCCAGCGACGGGAGGACCTGGCTGATGTAGCGCAGGAAGATGGGGTTGGGCCCGATGACCAGCACCCCGTCGGCGTCGAGCTGGCGGCGATGCTCGTAGAGGAGGAAGGCGGCGCGGTGGAGCCCGACGGCCGTCTTGCCGGTGCCGGGACCGCCCTGCACCACCAGGCAGGTGTCGAGCGGCGCTCGGATGACCTCGTCCTGCTCGGCCGCGATCGTCGCGACGATGTCGCGCATCTCGCCGGTGCGCTCGCGCTCCAGCTCGGCCAGCAGCGGGTCGGGGATGCCGCCGTGGTGGGCGGCGTCGACGCTGTCGGGGTCGTCGAACACCTCGTCGAAGAGGTCGTCGACGCGGCGGCCGGTCATCACGAAGCGGCGCCGCCGCCGGAGGCCGAGCGGGTCGACGGCCGTCGCCCGGTAGAAGGGGACGGCCACGTCGGCCCGCCAGTCGACCACCACCGGATCGCCGCGGTCGTCCTCGACGTGGCGCCGGCCCACATACCAGCGGGACCCGTCCTCGTCGTCGAGCCGGCCGAAGCTCAACCCCGGCAGGTCGACGTCGAGGCTGCCGAGGCGGTGCGACAGATGTTGCTGCGCGATGGCCGAGTCGACGGCTTGGGCGGCGCCGTCGGAGACGGCGGCGGCGCGCGCCGTGCGCATCCGCATCCCGGCCAGGTGGCGGTACGCCTCGTCGATGTACGCCTGCTCGGCGGCGACCTCGGGGTGGGGCACGGTCCGGACCTCGGCACGACGGGGGCTCGCCAACGTACCCGCTGTAGCGTTCGGCCGGAGGTGGATTTACGACGTGCGCATCACGGCCAAGGTGGATTACGCCGTACGCGCGGCGGCCGAGCTGGCCGCCGCTCCCCCCGGGCCGGTCAAGGGCGACGTGATCGCCGCGCGGCAGGGCATCCCGGCAAAGTTCCTCGAGAACATCCTCGCCGACCTCCGCCGCTCGGGCCTGGTGTCGAGCCAACGGGGTGCCGAGGGCGGCTACTGGCTGGCGGCCGACGCCGACGCCGTCTCGGTGGCCGACATCATCCGGGCCGTCGAGGGACCGCTGGCCGACGTGCACGGCACGCCTCCCGAGCTGGTCGACTACCGGGGGCCGGCCGCCGGTTTGCAGCGCGTGTGGGTTGCGACCCGGGCGGCGCTGCGCACGGTGCTGGAGGAGGTGACCCTGGCCGACATCGCCGCCGGGCGCCTGCCGGAGCAGATCGACGAGCTGTTGCGCGAGCCCGACGCCTGGTTGCGCCGCTGAGAGCCGATGACATCGTGCGAGCCGACCCAACAGCGCTAGCGTTGACTCCCTATGTCGCGCCGGATCGACATCGAGCTCACCAGCCCCCGGGATGACGGTTCCTGGACGTGGCGCGCCGCCGGCGCCCGCGAGCCCCGGGGCACGGTGCCCGGCGCACTGGTCCCGAGCGGTTCCCAGGTCGGCAACGTGCTGCGGGCAGAGATCGACGGCTACCTCGACCAGATGAGCGTCGTGGCGGTCCTGCCGCCGAAGGCGCCGCGGCGTGAGCCCGAGCGCCTCGAGCTCCGCGGCGGCACCGATCGGCCCCTGGTCACCACGACGCTGGTGCGTGAACGTCCCGGCGAGCGCCGGCCCCGTGATCGCGGCGAGCGGCGTGAGCGGGACGGCCGGGGCGATCGTCGTGAAGATGCGGGCCGCCGGGAGCGTGCCGATCGTGACCGCGGTCGGTCCGACAGGGAGGGCCGCCGCCCGGGTGGTCCCGGCCGCGACCGTCCGGCCCGCGACCGCCAGGAGGCGCGCCACGAGCGACCGGCTCGGCCCAGTCCCCCGCCGGTGGAGTCGAGGCCCAAGCCCAAGCGGCTGCGCCCCGGCAAGGCTCACCGCACGGCGCTGCTGGAGGCCGTGCCCCCCGAGCAGCGGCCGATCGCCGAACAGCTGCTGCAGGGCGGCATCCCCGCGGTGCGCCAGGCCATCGACAAGCAGAACGAGTCGCTGCGGGCCGAGGGCAAGACCGAGGTCAAGCCGGAGCCGCTGCTGCGGATCGCCGAGGAGCTGCGGTACCGGGCTGCAGCGGCGGTGTGGCGCGACCGGGCCGAAGCGGCGATCGCCGCGGTGGACGAGCTCGACCTGCGCGACCTGCGCTCGGTGGTCAGCGCCGCCAGCGATGCCGGCCGTGACGAGGAGGCCCGGGCGCTGGCCAGCCAGCTGCGCGAGGCGCTGGCCAACCGCGTCGAGAAGGAGCATGCCGCCTGGCTGGCCGAGCTGGCGGACGCGCTCGAGGCCGGTCGCGTGGTCCGGGCGCTGCGCCTGAGCTCGCGGCCCCCCAAGGCCGGCGCGCCGATCCCCGGAGACCTGGGCAACCGGCTCGTCGAGGCCGCGTCCGAGGCGCTCGCCGCGGAAGCCAGCCAGGATCGCTGGGCCACCGTGCTGGACGCGCTGGCGTTCTCCCCCGTCCGGCGTCGGGTGCTCCCCCAGTCGCTCCCGACGAAGCTCTCGCCCGAGCTGCGGGCCACCGTGGCCCGGGTGGGCAGCCGGCTGCCCGAGATCGCCCACATCTTCGCCATCGAGCCCGATGAGTCGGCAGGGCGGACCCCGAGCCCACGTGGTCAGGCCCGCAGGGGCGCCCCCCGTGGCAAGAAGGCCCGCGCCGCCCCGCCGGCGAGGGAGGCGGGCAGTGACGCCAGCGAGGCGGGCGATACCAGCGGCAACGGAGCGGCTACCAACGGCAGCGCGGACACCGGTGCCGACACCGAGGCCGATCCGGCAGACACGACCACGAGCCCCAGAACCTAGCTTCCGGGTGCCGAACTGGTTGCTCGGCAACCACTTCGGCGCCAGATTCGGCTGCGGTCAGTGTTGGCGGGGGACGATCACCGATTCGAGGCCGCCCCGACCCCGGTAACGGCCCGTCTCGGCGTCCTCGTCCCAGCGGGCGCCGCACCCATCACAGGTGCAGGCGTCGATGTGCAACGAGCCGATGTAGAGCCGTTCGACCTGGTAGGCGTGGCAGAAGGGGCACTGCAAGTGTCCGCTGTCGTGGTCCATCCGCTTCTCGCCTGTCCCGTTGTCGGACCTGGTCTGCTGACTCATCACTGACTCATGACTACCCGCATCTCTCGGTTCGACCACCTCACCATAGCGAAGGTTTCGCGGGATTTCGGGGACCGGTCGCCACGCACCGTGACATGGGCATGCCTTCCTTGCAGTGGGAGTGCGATGACTAGGGTGCACACATGCCTGTCGAGCTCGAGCACCGAGGCCCCTACGCCGTCATCAAGATCAACCGGCCGGAGGCCCGCAACGCCATCAACGGGGAGGTGGCGCAGGGCATCGAGGACGCCATCGACGAGGTCGAGGCCGACGACGGCACCTGGGTCGGGATCCTCACCGGCGAGCCGCCGGTGTTCTCGGCCGGCGCCGACCTCAAGGAGATCAACGCCGGAAACGCCGCCAAGCTGCAGACCCAGCGCGGCGGCTTCGCCGGCATCGTGCAGCGTGAACGCACCAAACCGATCATCGCCGCGGTCGACGGTCCGGCCCTGGCGGGGGGTACCGAGATCGTGCTGGCGTGCGACCTGGTGGTGGCGTCCACGTCGGCCACGTTCGGCATCCCCGAGGTCAAGCGCTCTCTGGTCGCCGGTGCCGGCGGCCTGTTCCGGCTGGGACGCAAGCTGCCCCTCAACATCGCCATGGAGCTGGCCGTCACCGGCGATCCCATCACCGCCGAGGTCGCCCATCACCACGGCCTCGTCAACCGGCTGGTCGAACCGGGTCAGGCGCTCGACACCGCCGTCGCCCTGGCCGAGCAGATCTGCGCCAACGCCCCCGTCGCCGTCCGCGAGAGCCGCAAGGTCGTCATCGAGGCCACCCACGCGCCCGACGAGGTCGGCTGGAAGATGTCGATGGAGGCCATGGCCGCCGCCATGCGCAGCGACGACTTCCGCGAGGGCCTCGAGGCCTTCATCGAGAAGCGGCCGCCCCAGTGGAAGGGCCGCTGACCGCCGGCAGCACGCCGTGGGCGGCGAGGAACTCGGCGAGGCCGTCGACCAGCGGCCATGTCGCTACCTCGCCAAGGGGGACCCAGGCCAGGGCGGCGGCGTCGTCGCCGGCGACCGCACGCTCCGGCGGGTCGAGCAGCCCGACCCGGAAGTCGAGGACGACGTAGTGGAACCCGTCGCCGACCCTCTCGACCCAGCCCACGAAGTCGCCGCAGGTCGCCCGCAGGCCGGTCTCCTCTTGTAGCTCGCGCACGACGGCGGCGCGCACGGTCTCGCCGGGCTCGACGCGCCCACCGGGCACGGCCCAGCGACCCGCCCCGGCCAGCCCTGGTCCTCGCTGCACCAGGAGCAGCCGGCCGCCCTGGACCGCCACCGCTCCGGCGCACACCTCGGGGCGGGGCGGCGCGGCGGTCACGTCAGCGGTCGGTGCACCACGATCGCCCGGGCCACCAGGCCGAAGGACTCGAAGAAGTTCTTGGTCTCCCGATCGCCGGGCAACGCCAGGCTGTCGACGCCGAAGCAGCCCCGGGCGGTGCACCAGTCGAGCAGGTGGTTCATGAGCGCCTCGCCGACGCCGACCGCCCGGGCGCCGGGGTCGACGTAGATGTCGTCGATCACGCCCAGCCGGCCGCCGTCGAGCAGCGTCTCCACCCGCGCCGCGCCATAGCCCACGATCGCACCGTCGAGGGTCCCCACCGCCACCTCGTGGTCGTTCGACTGGAGGGCCAGGCGCAGGGCCGCTTCACGGGGGGCAGGTCGGCCCTCCCGGCGAGCCCAGATGGCGCCGCCCTTCTGCCGGACCTTCTCCTCGGCGGCGGCGCCGGCCAACTCCACCAAGTGGGGGATGTCCGCCTCGACGGCGGTGCGGGCCGCTTCCTCCGGTGCCGTGCCCAGCGGGGCCTCGGGCTCCGCGGTCACGAGCTGCGCTCGTGACCGGACGGCCGTGCGACCGCCAGGGAGCCGGACGTCGATGGGGTGCGGGGGCGCAGCCCCCGAGGAGGAACGGTCACGACTGGAGTTGGGCGATCTTGTTGAGGATCGTCTTCCGCCCGCGGTGCACCACCTCGTAGGAACGGACCGCCTCGAGCTCGTCGCGCGTCAGTCCCGGCAACCGGGTCACCACGTGCGAGGCCGAGAGGCTGTCGTAGTCGGTTATGGCCAAGTCGTCGACGGCGGGTCCCGGCTCGGTGGCCCGGGGCGCTGCCTGCCGGGCCTGTTGGGCGCCGGGCGAGGTTGCCGCGGGGGGTGCCGGCGCAGGTGCCTCGGCGCCGTTGGTCGCGCCGCGGTCGTCGGGTAGCAGTCCCAGCGCTCGCAGCAGCCCGCTGGTCTGCTCCTCGAACCCGGCCAGCCGGCGGCGGACCTCGGCCTCGCCCTGCCGGACCGCGAACTGGCCGAACAGGCGGGCGTTGCGGGTGTGGACCCGGCCCTGCTCGGCGAGCTTGGGCAGCAGCTTCGGTGCCTCGAAGAACCATCCGATGGGCGCGTACACGAACAGGTCGGCGATCTGATCCACCGGGGTCTTGTCGTTGCGCTCAGTCACGCCACGATCCTCTCAGGCCTCGAGCCAACCAGCCAGCCTGTGCGAAGACGCTGGGGCAGAGGACCGGTGGGGGTGTGGGGGCAGAGGCTCCCGCCACGGCGGCGGCCCAAATCTCGCCGAGCAACCTCTGGTTGCGAGGCGAAAACTACACACAGTCGGTGCAGAGCATCTGGTCGGGGTCGGCGAGCTGGCTGGGGTGCTTGACCAGGAAGCAGGACTGGCACACGAACTCGCCGGGGCGCTTGGGCTGGATGCGCCCGGTGCCGTCGCCCCGCTCGTCGGTCTCGGGCTGCTCCTCCTCGTCCTCCTCGTCGCCCTCGTCGGGCTGGGCGGCGATCCGGTCCTTGAGGATGGTGTCGAGATCGGCCTCGACATCGTCGGGGTCGAGATCCTCGTCCTCCTCTTCCTCGTCCTCGTCCTCGGAGCGGCGCCCCTTGGTGGCGGTCGCCTTGGGCTTGGGCGCGGGCTCGACCACGACGTCCTCCTCCTCCTCGTCGTCGAGCTCCTCGAACTCGTCGTCCTCCTCCACCTCGTCGTCGACGACGAGGGCCTCCTCGAGGTCCTCGGGCTCGGCTACGAACTCTTCCTCGAGGTCTTCGACGTCCAGTTCTTCGTCGGGGGTTTCTTCGTCAGCCATCGGGTCCCTTCACTGCCGGCCCTGCGCGGCCGGATCATAGGCACGCCGCTCAACACACCGAGAGTCGGGGATATGCCCTACCAAGGGCGGGTCAGGGTATCGACCGCCCCAGGCCCCCGTTGGGTGACTCAGGTCACACCAACACGGGGATCGCGGGTCAGCGAGACGCCCGTCGCTGCTCGGCGCGGCGCTCGGAGGCCAGGCGCTCGAGGTTGGGCTCGGGTGAGTGGTCGGCGAACCGCATCGCCTCTGCCACGGCCGGGTGGCCGGCCTGCTCGGCGATCAGCCGGTGCATCTGCTGGGCGACGACCCGATAGGCCGGGTGACCCTGCGGCGTGGTGCGAAGCTCGATCAGGTGCATCGCCTCGCGGGCGTTCATCTCCATGACGAAGCGCATCCGGTAGGCCAGCGAGACCGCGTAGGGGGCCTGGACTGGGAACCGGTCGGCCAGCGCGTCGTGTAGCGCCGCCGAGCGCTCCATCGCCTCGTCGAACTGCGGCGCCAAGCCCGCGATGTCCACGGCCTCGGGCCGCGTGTAGCCGTGGCGGGGCGACAGCGGCTGCCACTCGATCGTGAGCAGGCGGTGGCGCTGGAGGTCACGGAAGGCGCCGTAATCGGCCAGGATGTCGAAGCGGTAGCTGGGACGCTCGAAGGCCCGGCCCGGCCGGTGGCGCCGGTTGCTGCGCTCCCCCACGTAGGCCCGCACCACCGCCAGCCGCTCCTCGGCGGGCATGGCCCGCACCTTGGCCTCGATGTCCGCTTCGGACAGGTGGGTGTAGGGGTAGACCATCGAGGCGACGAGCTTGACCTCGGCGTCCGGATCGAAGTCGACCAGACGCACGCTCGGGCCGCCGTCGTGGCCCGGTCCCTCGGGGAACAGCCGCGCCGCCAGCTCCTCCATGGCGTTGCGGGTCGAGGCCAGGTAGGTGCTGGCCGCCACACCCCGGTCGGTGACGTCGACGCGCTTGAGGAAGCTGGGGATGACCTTGCGCAGCTCGGTGAGCATGACGTCGGCGTAGCTGCGCGCCTCGGGCAGCGGATGCGCCCGCATGCGGAGCAGCAGCGCCTCGTAGGCCTGGCCGGTGCCGTAGATGCCGACATTGGACAGCGACGCCGCCGGCAGCACCCCCCGCACCGAGTCGAACGCCTTGGCCTTGAGGGCCTGGCGGTAGATGAAGTCGCTGTCGGCGGGGTCCTTGGCGAAGCGGTCGCGGAAGAAGTCGATCATGGTCGACGCCAGCTCGCCGTAGGTGTCGAACAGGCGGTCGAGGTCGCCGACGTAGCGCAGGCCCAGGTGGCTGCCGAGCACGGCCGGGTCGCGGTAGTAGCGGTAGCGGCCGCCGATGCGGGCGTCGTAGGCGATGTAGCGGGTGGACTGCTCGAGGTAGGACATCAGCCTGCCCCGCTCGAGCACCTTGGTCAGCAGGTTGGAGGCCTGTTCGCAGGCCAGGTGGACTCCGCCGAGCTGGGCGACCGAGTCGTCGCCGTACTCGAAGAACACCCGGTCGTACAGCTCCTCGGCCCGCTGCAGGCCCACGGTGGCATCGACAGTGGCGTCGCCGGCGATGTCGAGGTCGCCGACGAACTCGTCGAGGAACAGCCGCCGCAGGCTCTTGGGCGAGCGGGAGTAGCGGGCGAACAGCGCGCCCTTCACGACCTCGGGCAGGTTGA
This sequence comes from Acidimicrobiales bacterium, assembly GCA_035641315.1. Taxonomy (GTDB): domain Bacteria; phylum Actinomycetota; class Acidimicrobiia; order Acidimicrobiales; family VFJN01; genus DASQUK01. The sequence goes on from DASQUK010000054.1 coordinate 34,948, forward strand.
CCAGGGCGAACACCGGGCCGTCGAGGTTGGTGAAGTAGCGCCTCAGGACGTCGGCCTCGGCGGGCGTGAAGTCCTCGCTGACGTAGACCGTCATAGGGGGCCAGATGGTACGTGCGGCTCTCCGGCTGATCGGGGATGCCGCATCAGCTGCGGCGGACGTTCACCGACGCCTCCCACTCGGCCCGCGCGAGGTCGACGAGGCCCTCGTCGAGCCACAGGTCGGCGACCGTGAACGCCAGCGCCTTGGCCCCGTCGACGACGGCCTGGTCGCCCTCCGGTCCCCCGGCGAACCCGGCGAACGCCGGCGTGTGGATCGGCACGCCCGGCGGCGCCACCTGGATCATCGGATGGATCGCCGGCACCTCGTAGCTGACGTTGCCCATGTCGGTGCTGCCCACCACCCGCCGGGTGGTCGAGGGCGACCGGACCATGCGGCCAAGGGCCTCGGCGTTGGCCCGGTAGCGCTCGACGATCGCCTGGTTGTCGACCATGTCGGCGTAGACGACGTCGCGCCAGCCGATGTCGATCTCGCAGCCGGCCGCCTCGGCACCCGCCTCCAGGCAGGCAACGAAGCGCTGCTTCAGCCGGTCCAACCCCGCCAGGGTGGGCGAGCGGACCATCCACTCGCTCTGCGCCCGGGCCGGGACGATGTTGGGCTTGTCGCCGCCGTGGCTGATGATGCCGTGGATCCGCTCGCCGGGCGCTATGTGCTGTCGCAGCGCCGCCACGTTGACGTAGCCGAGCACGGCGGCGTCGAGCGCGTTGCGGCCCCGGTGGGGGAAGGCGGCGGCGTGGGCGGCCTCGCCCGTGTAGGTGACCACGACCTCGTGCACGGCGATCACGTCCATCGCCGCCAGGTCCGCGTCGGCCGGGTGGACCATGAGCGCGGCGTCGACGCCCTTGAACGCGCCGGCGTCGATGAGGTGCAGCTTTCCACCGCCACCCTCCTCGGCAGGCGAGCCCACCACGGCCACACGGCCCCCGAGCTCCTCGGCCAGCGCCGCCGCCGCCAGCCCGGCCCCCAGCCCGGCGGCGGCGATGACGTTGTGGCCGCAGGCGTGGCCGATGCCCGGCAGCGCGTCGTACTCGCACAGGACCGCGACCGTCGGCCCGGTGGATCCCGCGTGGGCCTCGAACGCGGTGTCCATCCCCCGGGCCGAGCGGGTCACGCCCAGCCCCTCCTCCTCGAGCACCCGGGTCAGCAGGTCGTGCGCGAACCTCTCCTCGTAGCCCAGCTCGGGCTGGGCGTGGATCTGGTGGGACACGTCCACCAGCAGCCCCCGCCGCCGGTCGACCTCGGCGGCCAGGCGCGCCTTGACGTCGGAGAGATCGGAGCGGGGGCCGTCCATCACGCCACGCTAGCTGGGGTGTCGCAGCACGATCTTGCCCAGCTGCGCACCCTGGCGCAGCCGGTCCAGGGCTGTCGGGTACCCGGCCAGATCGAAGACCTCGTCGACGGTGATGGGGAGCCCCTGGGCCACGAGCCGGGTCACATCGTCGAACTCTGGGTACGACCCCATGGTCGATCCGATGATCTGGATCTGCTTGAAGAACAGGCGGGGCAGGCTGAGCTCCACCTTCTGTCCCGACGTGCCCCCGCACACCACCAGCCGTCCGCCCGGCCGCAGCGCCTTGACCGAGCGGTCCCATGTCGCCGGGCCCACGCTCTCGACCACGACGTCGACCTGCACCGGCCAATCCCCGTCCGAGTCGAACGCGTCGGCCGCACCCAGCTCGACCGCCCGCTTGCGCTTGGCCTCGTCGCGCGAGGTGACGTAGACGACCGCTCCCAGCCGTTGGGCCAGCGCCAGGGCCGCCGTGCTCACGCCGCCACCCACGCCCACGACCAGCACCGACTCGCCTGCGGTCAGGTGGGCACGGCGCAGCATGCGCCAAGCGGTGAGGGTGGCCAGCGGGTAGGCGGCGCACTCCTCCCAGCTACGGTCGGACGGCCGGGCCACGATGTTGCGGCCCGGCACCACCACCAGCCTGCCGTGACCGCCCCAGCGGTGCTCGCCCACGATCTGGAAGCCCGCCCCGAGGGGTGAGTCCAAACCGTGCTCCACCACCGCTTCCAGCGGCGAGACGGCGGGGTTGACCACCACCTCGTCGCCGGGGGCCACGTGGTCGACCCCCTCCCCCACGGCGTCGACCACGCCGGCGACGTCGCAGCCGGGGACGTGTGGCAGCGGCGGCCGGGGCATCCCCTGGGTGAGCCACAGGTCCATGTGGTTGAGCGCCGAGGCCACGGGACGGACCCGCACCTCGCCAGGGCCGGCGACCGGGTCGTCGATCTCGGCGAAGCGGTAGCTGCCGGGTGACTCGTCCAGGATCCAGGCACGCACCCTGGGAACGCTAAGCCAACCGGAAGGTGGGGGGTGCGGGGAGGTCGAGGGGGGAGGGTTTCCCTCCCCCTCGAAACTCACACCACGCAGATCAGCGCGTCGGGCTCGATGCGCACCGACAGGGCGGTGGCAGCGCCAATCCGCTCGCCGTCGAGCCACACGGGCGTGGGGCGGTCGAAGGTCGCGTGGAGCGCCGGGCGGCGGCCCTGGCGGATGGCGGGATGGGGCACGTGGCTCCCGGTGGGCAGGCGGCTCCGGGCCTTGACGCGGTCGGCGAGGCTCATGTCCGCCGCCACCTCGATCACGTCTAGAAGCCCGTCGTTGGGATGCGCACGGGGGGCCACGTCCCAGGCGCCGAGGAACTCGGCGTTCATGGCCGCCAGGATCGGTCCCCGCCACCACGAGCGCCGGGCCACCAGGTGGGCCACGAACCAGTGCAACCGGCCGTCGACCAGCACCGCCCCCAGATCGACCGGCGCCCGCAGCGCGTCATCGGACCGCAGCCGTAGGACGTCGCCCCGCCCGCCCAGCGTGCGGCACAGGTCGCCCCCGGCCAGTCCCAGCGGCGGAGGCGGCTCCCCCGCCCGCCGCGCCGCCTCGACGACCCGCCGTGCCTCGACGTCGCTGTGCACGACCACCCCATCGTCGGCGAGGGCGCCGGGCTCGCCCCACGCCTCGCCCCTGCGGACCGTCATCGGAGGGGTCCGGACGGGCGAAGCCGGCTCAAGGGGCCCCCACGACCTCTTCCAACGTGGAGGAGATCGAGACCACCCCCCGGTGCAGCGCCTCCGCCGCCTGGCGGGCGACCCGGGCCGTCTCGGGGTTGGGGGCGACGTCGCCGATCTGGCGCACGAGGTCGATGAGCGTCTTGATGTTGCGCACGAAGTCGCCGCCGGACACGCCCTCGTCGCCCAGCACCTCGCCCAACGGCTCGCCCGCCGCCCAGGCGTGGGCCAGGGCCAGGAAGCCCGGATCGGGCAGGCGGGTGCCCGGCAGGCCGGCGGCGTCCTCGTCGGCGCGCAGCTCGTCGGCCAGCCGCTCGAGATCGGTCCACCGGCCGCGCACCAGCCGTGACGGGAACCACGCCGGCGGCACCGGGCCGGGCCCCCGCTGCTCGTAGGTGAAGCAGGACACCAGGCCGGCCATCGATGCCGGGTCGAGGCCGTCGAGCAGGCCGCTGACCATGGCCTCGGCCACCAGCAGGTCGCTCTCGTGGTAGGTGCGTGCCAGCACCTCCCCCCGCGGCGTCAGCGCCCAGCCGTCCAGGTATCCCCACGCCTCCAGCAGGCGGAGCACGCGGTCGAAGCGCCGAGCCAGCGACTCGGTGCGCGACCGGACCTCTCGCCGCATGTCCGACAGCTCCCGCCGGGCCCGGTCGAGCTGGCTCAGTGCCCGCAGGTGCCGGTCGCGGTCCGGGCAGTCGTGCACGGGGTGGTCCGCCAACGGAGACGGTTCGGCACCAGTTCCAGTGACGCCATCCGTCGATTTCCGACGGTTTGCGTCGCCAGAACCGGACGGCACCGCCGGCTCCGCGGAGCGTCGCTGGTCCAGCCGGGCCCGTCGCAGCTCGCCGGCCAGCTTGCGCTGGAACGCCCGGTTGTTGGGCGTGTACGGCGCCGGCAGCTCCACCCGGCCGAGGCGCGCCGGCGGCTGGTCGAGGTCGTCGGCGCCCAGGCTGACGCGGTCGCCGTCCCGGTCGATGCCCCGCAGCCGCATGGCACCGCCCTTGCGGCTGGCCACCGAAAGCACCGCCAGCGGCCTGCCCCCCACCTCGACCACGTCCCCGGGCATGAGCCGGGACAGGGCGAACTCGACCGACCCGGCGGGCGACGGCTGGGGCTTCGCCGGGGTCGCCGCCAGCCGGAGCCGCCGGTACTCATCGGCGTCGCCCCGGTCGCAGCGCGCCTCGTCCTCCAGGCGGTCGATCCGCTCCTGTTGGCGCTCGATGCGGGCCTCGAACCGAACCACCGCCCGGTCCGCCTGGAACTGGGCGAACGACAGGTTCAGGAGGTGGTGGGCGTCGGCGGGCTCGTAGCGCCGCACCAGGTTGGCGGCCATGTTGTAGGTGGGACGGAAGGCGGAGCGCAGACCGTAGGTCCGGCTCGACGCCAGCGACGCCACCTGGTCGAAGGGTACGAACGGCGACCACAGCACGATGGCGTAGCCCAGGTCGTCGATCCCCCGCCGGCCGGCCCGCCCCGTGAGCTGCGTGTACTCCCCCGGCGTCAGGAAGGCCCGGGCCTCACCCGTGAACTTGGTCAACCGCTCGATGATCACGGTGCGGGCCGGCATGTTGACGCCCAGCGCCAACGTCTCGGTGGCGAACACGGCTTTTACCAGGCCCTCGACGAAGCAGGCCTCCACCGCCTCCTTGAACGGCGGGACCATGCCGGCGTGGTGGGCGGCCAGGCCCATCTCCAGCGCCGCCTCCCAGCGGTCGTAGTCGAGCACATCGAGGTCGTCGTCGCTGAGCGCCGCGGTCCGCTCCTCGACGATGGCCCGGATGCGGGCCCGCTCGTCGGGGGTCGTCAGGCGCAGCCCGGCGTCGAGGCAGGCGGTGACGGCCTCCTCACAGCCCATGCGGCTGAAGATGAAGTAGAGCGCCGGCAGCATCTCCCGCTCGGCCAGCATGTCGATCACCTCGGGACGCCGGGGTGTGAAGAACCGCCGCCGGGGCCGCCGCGCCGGTCCCCGGCGGGGCCCCCGCCCGTGGAGGGTGTCGTTGTCGAGCCGGTCGGCCTCGGGGTTGGGCCGCCCGTCGACCAGGGTCGGCAGCAGGTGGGGGCGCTCGCTCTGGCGGTCGCCGACGAGGTAGAGGTTGCGCAGCTCGACCGGGCGCTGCTCCTCGAGCACGAGCGTGGTGGGCCCCCGCACCGTCTCGAGCCACTCGGCGACCTCCTCGGCGTTCGACACGGTGGCCGACAGGCACACCAGCCGCACCTCGGCGGGCAGGTGGATGATGACCTCCTCCCACACCGGGCCCCGGTAGGCGTCCTGGAGGTAGTGGACCTCGTCGAGCACCGCGAACCGCAGCCCTCGCAGCGCCGGCGAGGCGGCGTAGATCATGTTGCGCAGCACCTCAGTGGTCATGACCACGACGGGCGCGTCGCCGTTGATGCTGTTGTCTCCAGTCAGCAGGCCCACGTTGTCGGCGCCGTGCCGCCGGGCGAGGTCGGCGAACTTCTGGTTGGACAGCGCCTTGATCGGCGTCGTGTAGAAGGCCTTGCCGCCCTCGGACAGGGCCCGGGCGACGGCGTGCTCCGCCACGACCGTCTTCCCCGAGCCGGTGGGCGCGGCCACGAGCACCGAACGGTCTTGATCGAGCGCGGCCAGCGCCCGGAGCTGGAAGGCATCGAGCTCGAACGGGTACGCGCCCGCGCCGACATCCGCGCCGTCGCCGGTCACGCCGCGGCGTCCCGCAGCGCCTGCCGTTTGGTGATGAAGCTGCCGATGAGGATGGCGACCTCGTAGAAGACCACCATCGGCACCGACAGCATGAGCATGCTGATCGGGTCGCCCGAGGGGGTGATCACGGCCACGAGTATGCAGATACCAACGATGGCGAACCGGCGACCCCGGCGCAGGGTGTCGGTCTCGAGGATGCCGGCCATCTGGAAGAAGATGAGCACGATCGGGAACTCGAAGCCGACGCCGAACGCCAGCATCATGTACGTGATCAGCCGGAAGTACTTCCCCGCTGTGTAGCCCGTGATGAACCCCTCGCCGCCGATCTCGATCAGGAAGTCGAAGGCCCGGGGCAGCGTGAAGTAGGCGAGCGTCGCACCCAGCGCGAAGAGGAGGAGGGCCGACAGCACGAACGGGATCGCGTAGCGCTTCTCGTTGGCGTAGAGGCCGGGGCTGACGAAACGCCAGATCTGCCACAGCAGCACGGGCATGGCGAAGGCGATCCCGGCGTAGGCGGAGGTCCGCATCCGGATGCTGAACCCCTCGAGCGGGTCGGTCTGCAGGAGCCTGCCGCCGCCGATGGTCGGATGCTTGTCGGCGATGTCCTGGTAGGGCCGGATCAGCACGTCGAAGATCTGCTCGTACAGGATGAAGCCCGCCAGCATCCCGAGGGCCACGGCGACGACGCAGATGATGAGACGGGTGCGCAGCTCGGTGAGGTGCTCGACGAGCGTCATGCCCTGGTCGGGCGACGTCCTGGCGGCGCTCATTGCTCCCCGCTCATGCTGCTTCGCAGCGGGCCGCTCGGGCCTCGCTCGCTCGCTCGCCCTGCGGGATGCTCGCTCATGGCTGATGGCCCGCCCGCGCTGAGTGCTGGCTCACGACGGTCTCCTACGAGGCGGCGCGCTCGTCGCCGATCTCCGGCCCTGATTCGGTCGGAGGCGGCCCATCGGATGCCGGCCGGTCGCCGGGGGGCACGATGGCGTCGAGGGCCTCGGCGATGACGGGCGCCACGCTCGTGTCGTTCGGGGTGGCGGTGGCGCTTGCGGCCTCGCCGGGCGGCTCGCCCGCATGGTCGGCGTCATCGGCGTCGTCGGGATCCGAGTCGACCTCGGCGACCGCCGCGGCCAGAGGGACCGCCTCGCGGCGGCGCGGGGGGCTGGCGGCCTCGGCGACGTCGCTGTCCTCGAAGGCGTCGCGCAGCTCCTGCTGGAACCCCGTCGAGATGCGGCGGATCTCGCCCACCACCCGCCCGAACGTGCGCATGGCCTGGGGCAGGCGCTGGGGCCCGAGCACGATCAACGCGATGAGCACGATGACCAGCAGCTCGCCGCCGCCGATGTTGAACATGCTTAGAAGATACGCGCTCGGTCGTAGACCGAGGCCATCAGGGTGGCGGGCGGGGGTCGGGCTGGAGTGTAGAGGGACCCCTGGGGCTACTCGGCGTCGCCGCCGGGCGGTGGCGGGGCGTGGCGTCGGCGGAAATCGGCGGTCCGGTTCTCGGTCTCGCACAGGGCCGACCGGACCGCCGCCAGCCTCGGCCGCAGCTCGCGCAGCCGCCGGACCTCGTGCGCCAGGTCCACCGTGGCGTCCTCCAGTGCCCGGGCCCGCGCCGCCACCAGCCCGGTTGCGACAGCCGCCGCCACGACGGGGACGGTCCACAGCAGGCTCATCGCCGCCGACGCTAGAGGCTGCGGCGGTGGGCGGCGAGGAGCTGGTCGAACCAGCCCCTCTCAGTGAGCATGTCGTGGAAGTCGATCAGGTCGTCGTGGGTGAACGGGGCCCCGACCGGTCGGGGTTCGACCAGCTCCGACGGGATGGTCCACAGCTCGAGCCGCACGCCCGACGAGATCAGCAGATCGATCGTCGACCGGTCGGCCGGGCGGACCACCGGTTGCGTGCAGTTGGGGCACCGGAACACGTAGGTGCCCGCCTCGTCGGTCTCGCACAACCTGACCACGAGGTCGCGCGTTCCCAGCTCGACGTCACCGCAGTCGCTGCACGTGGCTCTGATCAAGGTCGCCATCTGTCCTTGTCTCCCTGTTCGCTCCCCCCAAGGGAGGGACCGAGCGAGACATCATGACGCCGTTTGCCCGATGATGTCCCATCGCCACCGACAGGATCCCCATGCCCACCCGCGTTCCCGCGCTGAGGACACCACCCATAGCGTTCGCTCACCGCGGTGCGCGCGCTCAAGCGCCCGAGAACACGCTGGAGGCGTTCACGCTGGCGCAGCGGCTGGGGGCCACCGGTCTGGAGAGCGACGTGTGGTTGACCGCCGACGGGGAGCCGGTCCTCGACCACGACGGCCTGGTGGGCGGGCGGGTGCGGCGCCGGCCGATCGCCGCGCTGACCCGGGCCCGGCTGCCGGCCCACATCCCGACCCTCGACGACCTCTACGCCACCTGCGGCACGGGTATCGACGTGTCGCTCGACGTCAAGGATCCCGCCGCCTTCGACCCGGTGGTGGCGGTGGCCCGGGCGGCGGGTGACGACGCCCTGTCCCGCCTGTGGCTGTGCCATCCCCGCTGGGAGCAGGTCGTCGAATGGCGGGCCCGCGACGACGAGGTGCGGCTGGTGAACTCCACCCGGCTCGACCGCATCAAGGAGGGCGGCGAGCGCCGGGCCGCCACCCTCGCCGCCAAGGGCATCGACGCCGTCAACCTCCACCACCTCGATTGGACCGGCGGGCTGACGACCCTGTTCCACCGCTTCGGGGTGCTGGCCTTCGGCTGGGACGCACAGACGCCGCGGGTGCTGAGCGAGCTGCTCGACGCCGGGATCGACGCCGTCTACAGCGATCACGTCGACCGCATGGTCCAAGCCCTCAGCACCTTCTATCCGTGACGGCTCACAGCCATCCGATGTCGGTGATGGGCAGGACCCGGATGAAGGCGCGGCCGACGATGTCGTCCTCGTCGATCGGGCCGAAGCATCGGCTGTCGTCGCTGTTGGTGCGGTTGTCTCCCATGACGAAAACGGATTCGTCAGGCACCTCTTGGGGCTGCAGCTCGCAGCTGCCGGTCCCGCACGCCGGCGTGTCCTCGGCGAGGTAGGGCTCGTCAATGCGCTCGCCATTGACGTAGACGTCGTTGTTGCGGCACTCGATCATGTCGCCCTTGACGGCGATGACCCGCTTGATCAGGTCCTTGATCTCACCGTCCTCGCCCGTGGAGGCGACGGGCGGCCGCTCGAACACCACCACGTCGCCCCGGTTGACGTCGTGGAGCTGGTACGACAGCTTGTTGACGAGCACGCGGTCACCGATGTGGAGCGTCGGCTCCATCGACTCCGACGGGATCCAGAAGGCCTGGATGAGGAAGGCCTCGACCAGCAGCGCGATGGCGATCCCGCCGCCGATGACCCCCAGCCATTCGAGGATGGTGCGGCGCCAGCGCCGGCGGGGCTTGGCGCGGGCATCGTCGCCGCCGTCGCCCCCGTCCCCCTCGTCGTCTCCGTCACCCCCGCCCCGGTTGGCGGAGTCGGCGCGCTCGGTGAGCCGGTGGTGGTCGGGGTCCTCGCCCTTGAAGGGGGCGCGGCCGTCGCCGTTGGAGCGGAGGTGGCGGGGCTGGTGCGGGAGCTCCCGGGCGCCAGCTCGCCTGTTCTTTTGCGGGGGAGAAGCGTCACGCACGGCAGGGCGAGGCTAGCGCGCCGGGGTGACGATCCCGTCAGCTGCCGTGGTCGCGGCGATACCGGGCGAGGATGCGGCGGGCGGCGTTCCGGCCGGCGTCGACCAGCTCCGGGGCGTCGGCATCGACCACCCGGACGTCCGGCCCCAACCGCACCAGCAGGCGTTCGAGCCATGGGGCGGCCGACACCCGCAGGCGCACCCGCAGCCAGCCGTCGGGACCAGTGGGGGCCGGGCCCACCTCGTCGACCGGGTAGGTCTCGACCACCCAGCGGGCGGACGGCGCCAGCTCCAGGGTCACCAGGGGCGTGGAAGGCCCCGGGTCGAACACGCCGCCCCCCTCGTCGGCGTTGGCGGGCGGCGTGAAGGTCTCGTCCAGCACCTCGACGCCGTAGATCCGGTCGACCCGGAACAGCCGCTGGTCACACGCCTGGTGGCAATAGCCCCGCACGTACCACGCACCCTCGTGGGCGAAGACCGCGTGCGGATCGACCTCGCGGGTCGTCCGGTGGTCCCGGGTGTAGGCGTAGTAGTCGAGGCGCACCCGGCGGCCGGCCGCCGCGGCCTGGCGTAGCTCGGCCAGCACGCCGGGCCGGGTCTCGCCCAGCGCCACCGACACGGCCTCGTCGGGATCGACCCCCAGCACCTTTGCCACCTTGGCCAGGGCGGTGGCCAGGGGCCCTCCGGGCTCGGTGCCGGGCAGCGCCTGGGACGCCCGGCCGGCCACCACCAGCGCCAGGCCCTGCTCCGGGGTGAGGTGCAGAGGGCGGGCGAACATGTCGGCGAAGCGCAGCCACACCCGATCGCCCTCGATCGTGACCTCGATCAGCGTGTCGGGCGTGTAAGGCGGCACGCCGACCAGCGAGAGCACCTCGAGGTCCTCGAGCAGCTTGCGGCGGTTGACCTGGAAGCGCTCGCAGATCTCGTCGACGGTGGGTCCGCCGTGCGCCGCGATCCAGGGGATCATCGCCAGCATGCGCGCCACGCGGTCGGACGCCTTGGTGCGGGCCGGCGTAGGGGTTGCAGCGGTGCTCATGCGGCCAGTGCCGCCAGCCACCCGACGATGTCGGCGCGCAGCTCGGGCGGCCCGAGCACCTCGGCGTGGTCGAGGAAGGTGAGCACGAACGAGCGGAAGCTGTCGCGGTTGGTCACCGTCATCGTGACCACCACCGACCCGTCGAGTCGCTCCTCGGCCACGGCGCCGGGGCCGAGGTGCTGCACGATCCACGGCGCCTGGGCGGCGTCCACCAGCACCTGGGCGTCGACGGCTTCGTCCTCGCCGATCTGCCACGGCTCGAGCTGGCCGCCGGGCACGGCGGTGGTGGGCCGCTCGAACCGGGGACCGTCCAGCCGCTCCACCCCGCTCTCGAAGCGGTCCAGCCGGTAGACCCGCTCGTCGTCGCGGGTGTGGTCGAAGCCGCTGAGGTACCAGCGGCCCCGCAGGAAGTCGAGCCGGTAGGGGTCGACGATGCGGGCCTTGCCCCGGTACGTGAACCGCACCGGCGTCCTGGCGGCGATGGCGCCGAACAGCGGGCCGACGTGCCCGGCCGGCAGTGCCGCAACGGCCAGACCCATGGCGCCGTCCGCCTCGCCCACCATGCCGCCCAGCTTGAGCAGTCCTTCGCGGGCCGAGAGCCCGTCGATCTGGACCACCGATGCCGCCAGGTGGAGGGCGGCGAGCTCGTCTGCGTCGAGGCCCGGGTCCCGCAGGTAGTAGCGGTCCTTGGGGATCCGGTAGCCCTCCACGGCGGGGATGACGCCGGGCACGTCCTGGACCTCGAGCGGCACCCCCATGGCGCGCAGGTCGTCCTTGTCGCGCTCGAAGGCCCGGCGGAAGGCGTCTGTCTCGTCCGCGTACATGCCCAGCCGGTCGCGGATCTCCAGGGCGGACAGCGGGCGCGGCGTCTCCAGCAGCAGGGCGGTGAGGTTGAGCAGCCGTTCCAGCTTCGCCGCTGACATCGAGCGGAAGGCTACCGATGGCGGGTGCGCCGCTGGTCCACCGCCTCGAGTGCGCCGGCGGCCCAGGCCCCGGCCGCCGACGCCGCCGCGAAGAACAGCGGATCGTCCCCCGGGCCCCGGCCCATCGACGTCACCGTCAGGTCGAGCTTCGCCAGCACCCCGGCTGCGTCGGGGGCGTCCACCACCGTGGCACCGTCGACCTCGGACGCCAAGGCGGCCGGCAGCGGCACCTCGGGCCGGTGCGCGGCCAGCCGCAGGATGGTGTGGACGTGGTGGCTCACCCCCCGGTGGCGTTCGCGGGGATCGACGCCCGAGGCCCGCGAGCACAGCGCCACCCTGGCGCCCAGGGCGTGGGCGGCGTCGACGATGCCCGCCACCTCGACGGCCGTGGTGCCGAGCGGCGACGCCGTGCCCACCACCCCTGGCCCCATGCCCACGATGGCGAGGTCGGCGCCCGCCACGTGGCGGGCCAGCGCCAGCGCCGAGGGGACGGACACGGCCTCGAGGTCGCCGCCGAAGGCGTGGCCGGTGGTGATGGTGGTGTCGACGATCCCGCGGGTGTGCAGGCTGTGGACCAGGTCGGACAGCGCCAGCGGCAGGGCGGCGCCGTCCGTCATGACGTAGGCGATGCGGGCGATCGGCCGCAGGTGGCGCACCACCGCAGACACCACGCCCACCTGGCTGTGGAGCGAGCACGCCACCAGCGGCATGCCGTCGAGCGCCTCGGGCAGCTCGGTACGGTCCTCGTCGGCAGCGCCGGTGTCCGCCTGGAGGCTGGTGTAGCGCAGCTTCATGATGTGGCCGGGCCCGGGCCGGGACCAGGCCCGGCGGGCCAAGTTCCAGTGCACGACGTGCCATCCGCCGGTTCCGAGGCCGAGCTCGACCGCGGTGGTGTTGAGCACCACGGGATCGCCCACCCCCACCGTGCCGATCAGCCCGGTGAGGACGTAGGCCCGGCCCGCGTCGGTGGCCACCCGCTGCAGACCCTCCCGCTCGGAGAGGATCTCGGTGACCGTGGTGGTGACGAAGCTCGGCACCCGGCGACGCTACCCGGCCTGGTACGAGCGATTCTGCCCGCGCTCGCCGCTCATATCGACCGTGAGCGCGGGCAGAACGCGTCGGGCTACAGCCCGGCGATCAGCTTTTCCACCCGCTCGTCGCGGGACTTGAACGGGTCCTTGCAGAGGACCGTGCGCTGGGCCTGGTCGTTGAGCTTCAGGTGCACCCAGTCGACCGTGTAGTCGCGCTTGCGCTCCTTGGCCCGGCGGATGAACTCACCCCGAAGCCGGGCCCGGGTGGTCTGCGGCGGCGTCTCAACCGCTTCGTCGATGGCCTCGTCGGTGGTGACCCGATCGACCATGCCCCGCTCCTGGAGCCGGTAGAACAGGCCGCGCTCGCGGTTGACGTCGTGGTACTGCAGGTCGATGAGGGCGACGCGGGGGTGGCTGAGCGGCAGGTCGTGCTTGGCGCAGTACGCCTCGATCAGCTTGTGCTTGATCACCCAGTCGCACTCGCGGTCGAGCTTGTACGGGTCGGACTCGAGCACGGTCAGGCAGTGCTCCCACATGTCCAGCGCCTGGAGCTCGAGCGGCGACAGGCCCTTGGTCTCGGCGTAGCGCCGCGCCCGGTCCAGGTACTCGCCCTGGATCTCCAGCGCCGAAGCCTCCCGCCCGTTGGCCAGCCGCACGGTGCGCTTGCCGGACAGGTCGTGACTGATCTCCCGGATGGCCCGGATGGGGTTCTCGAGCGTCATGTCCCGCAGCACGAACGACGGGTCCTCCAGCATGCGCAGCAGGATCGACGTGGCCCCCACCTTCAGGAACGTGGCGTACTCGCTCATGTTCGAGTCGCCCACGATCACGTGGAGGCGCCGGTAGCGCTCGGCGTCGGCATGGGGCTCGTCGCGGGTGTTGATGATCGGCCGGCTGCGTGTCGTGGCCGACGACACGCCCTCCCAGATGTGCTCGGCCCGCTGGGCGATGCAGTACATGGCGCCCCGGGCGGTCTGCAGCACCTTGCCGGCGCCCGCGTAGATCTGGCGGGACACGAAGAACGGGATCAGCACCTCGGCGTAGTGGCTGAAGTCGTCCCGCCGCGACGTGAGGTAGTTCTCGTGGCAGCCGTAGGAGTTGCCGGCGGAGTCGGTGTTGTTCTTGAACAGGTAGATGACGCCACGGATGCCCTCCTCCCGCAGCCGCTGCTCGGCCGAGACCAGCAGCTGTTCGAGGATCCGCTCCCCGGCCTTGTCGTGCGTGACCAGGTCGAGGATCGAGTCGCACTCCGGCGTGGCGTACTCGGGGTGGCTGCCCACGTCGAGGTAGAGCCGGGCACCGTTGGCGAGGAAGACGTTGCTGGAGCGGCCCCACGAGACGACCCGGCGGAACAGGTACCGGGCCACCTCGTCGGGGCTCAGCCGGCGCTGGCCGCGGAGCGTGCAGGTGACGCCGTATTCGTTCTCGAGGCCGAAGATGCGTCGCTCCACTACTTCCCGCTCTTGCTGCTTCGCAGCGGGCCGCTCGGGCTCCGACGCTGTGTCTCACGCTCTTGCCGCCTGCGGCGGCGGGCCGCTCGGGCCCTGGGCTCGCTCTCTCGCCCTACGGGACGCTCGCTCATGTCATCGCACGCTACCGCCGCATCGCATGCAACCGAGGTGCGGGTACGGTCGCGAGCATGGCGATTGGCCCGATGGTGCCGCTGACCACCGCCGCCAATCCGATGGCGGCCCGGATCCTCGCCGCCCACCTCGGTGCCGAGGGCATCGTGTGGCAGCTGCGCGGCGACGTCGACGGGCCCTACCCGGTGGGCCCCGTCGAGGTCCTGGTGCCGGCCGCCGACCTCGAAGTGGCCCGGATCATCGTCGGCCTCGACGAGGACTGACCTTCAGGCCTGGCTGTCCTCGCCGTCGCCGCTCGCCGGCGGCTCGCTGGGGGTGGCCTCGGCGGGCGGCGTCACCTCGGGCGGGGTCTCGACCTTGACCTCGCCGCCGGACAGGGCCGCGGCCGTGGCGTCGTCGCCCAGGCGCTGGAACGCCCGCCGCCCGTTGCCCCGGGCCATGACGGCCACCTCCAGCTCCGCCGGCGCCAGCGTGCGGCCCGGGCCGGCCAGCGCCGCCACGGCGGCCCGGAGCGCGGCGTCGAGGGCCAGGCCCGGCTGGTAGGTGTCCTTGAGCCGCGCCGCGATGGCATCGGCCTCGCCCCCCAGCACCGTGAAGCCGGTCTCGTCGACCACCGTGCCGTCGTAGAGGATGTGGAACAGCCGGTCGCCGTCGGGGTCGGTGCCCACCTCGGCCACCACGATCTCGACCTCCATGGGCTTGATCTCGTGGGTGAACACGTCGCCCAGCATCTGGGCGTAGGCGTTGGCCAGGCTCTGGGCGTCGACGTCCTCACGGCTGAACGAGTAGCCCTTGAGGTCGGCGTGCCGGACGCCGGCGATGCGCAGCCGGTCGTACTCGTTGTACTTGCCTGCGCCCGCGAACGCGATGCGGTCGTAGATCTCGCTGATCTTGTGCAGCGTCGACGACGAGTTCTCGGCGCAGATGAGGATGCCGTCCGCGTAGAGAAGCGCGGCCAGGGCCTTGCCCCGCGCGATGCCCTTGCGCGCGAAGTCGGCCTTGTCCTTCATCATCTGCTCGGCGGGGACGTAGATCGACATGCTCATCGGGCGGGGCCTCCGTCGCTCGCGGTCGGGCTGACGCCGACGCTGGTGGTGCTGCCGGGGATCGACAGGCGGTCGACCAGCGCCCGGAACCGGCCGGCGACGTCCTCGTCCTCGAGGCGGGCGAACCCGTCGGCGGTGATGGTGGCCACGACCGGGAAGATGCCCCGCACCAGGTCGGGCCCGCCGGTGGCCGCGTCCTCGTCGGCCGCCTGGAACAGGGCGTTGATCGCCAGCTCGATGGCCGCGTCACGGTCGAGATCCGGCTTGTAGCCGATCTTGATGACGGTGCCCGCGTGCAGGCTGCCGGACCCGGTGGCGGCGAACTCGCTCTCCTCGTAGCGGCCGCCGGTCACGTCGTACTCGAACAGCCGGCCGGTGCCCCGCTTGGTGTCGAACCCGGCGAACAGGGGCACAACCGCGAAGCCCTGCAAGGCTGCGGGCAGGTGGCTGCGCACCATCCCCGCCAGCTGGTTGGCCTTGCCGTCGAGCGACAGCTCGGCGCCCTCGACCTTCTCGTAGTGCTCGAGCTGGAGCTGGAACAGCTTGACCATCTCGACCGCGGGGCCGGCGGCGCCGGCGATGGCGACCCCGGAATGCCGGTCGGCGGGGAACACCTTCTCCATCGAGCGGTGACTTATGAAGCCGCCGGCGGTCGCCCGCCGGTCACCGGCCATGACCACGCCGTCGGCGTAGCGGATCGCCACGACCGTGGTGCCGTGGGTGATCTCATGGGGTTGGAGCTCACGAGGCAGATCGGCCCAGCGGGGCTCGACCCCGGCGCGTTTGAGGACTTCGAGGAAGGACGGGCCGGGATCGTCATCGGCGCGGAACAGCGGGAGGGTCATCGCAGCGGAGGCTACCGGCTGTCCGCACGACCGGAGTCATGGCTCACCGGCCACGTCGGCCGATCCGTGGCGCCGAACTGGTTGGCCAGCCACCAATTCCGCTCCCGGAACCGACCGAAAACCACGCAGGCGCCTCCCCGGTCCAGGGAGGCGCCAGATCTACGCCATACCTATGCCAGGCCGAACCTATGCCAGGCCGACCGCCATCAGGACGTCATGTCATCCGATGGCTACTGACCGCCTTTCTGGACGTATGCCTTGACGAACTCCTCGGCATTGACCTCGAGCACCTCGTCGATCTCGTCCAGCAGGTCGTCGAGCTCCGCCTTGATCTTCTCGCCTTGCTCCGAGGTAGCGGGCGCCTCCTCGACGACCTCTTCCTCGCGAACGGGGGTGGATGCCTTGCGCTTCTGCTCTCGTTCAGCCATGTGCCCCGTACCTTCCTATTGGCCCCTAATGGCCCAGCCCTACTGGCCCAGCCGGTCCAACAACTCAGCGACACTGCTGCTCTCGGCCATCAACTTACCCACGTGTGCTTCGGTTCCGCGCGTCGGGTCCATCATGGGCACCCGCCGCAGCGGGTCGCCACCGATGTCGAACACCATCGAGTCCCAGTTGGCGGCCACGATCTGCGGCGCCCAGCGCTGCAGGCACATCCCCCGGAAATAGGCCCGGGTGTCGCGGGGCGGCTCGGTCACCGCCCGCAAGACCTCGTCGTCGGTGGTCAGGCGTTCCAGCCCCACCCGTGACGCCAGGCCCCGCTCGGCCCGCAGGTCGTGGTACTGCAGGTCCATGGCCGCGAGGCGGGCGTCGTCCCAGCGCAGGTCGTGCTTGGCGCGGTAGCCGTCGATCAGCCGGTGCTTGGCCGCCCAGTCGACCTGCCGGGACACCGACGCCGGCTCGGTCTCGAGGCCCGTGAGCACGTGCTCCCACAGCCGCAGTACCTCGGCACCGACGTCCAGCGGCCCGATGCAGTCGAGCCCGTGCTCCTCGGCGTACTTCTTGGCCCGGTCGAGGTACTCCCACTGCATCTCGACCGCGGTCATGGTGGTGCCGTCGGCCAGGTCGAGCGGCTGGCGCAGCGACAGGTCGTGCGACACCCGGCGCAGGGCCGCCACGGGGGCGGCCAGGGTGAGGTCCCGGGGCAGGAACTCGTCCTCGATCATCGACAGCACCAGCGCGGTGGTGCCCACCTTGAGGAAGGTGGCGACCTCGGACAGGTTGGCGTCGCCCACGATCACGTGCAGCCGCCGGTAGCGCTGTGCGTCGGCGTGGGGCTCGTCGCGGGTGTTGACGATCGGCCGCTTGAGCGTGGTCTCGAGGCCGACCTCCTCCTCGAAGAAGTCGGCCCGCTGCGTGAGCTGGAAGGGCACGTCGTCGGAGGTCAGGCCGGCAACCTCGGTGCCCACCTTGCCGGCGCCCGTGAACACTTGGCGGCTGATGAAGTGCGGCATCACGTGGGTGACGATGCGCGAGAACGGCACCTGGCGATCCATCAGGTAGTTCTCGTGGCAGCCGTAGGAGTTGCCCTTGCGGTCGGAGTTGTTCTTGTAGACCACGATCTCCTGCCCCTCGGGGAGCAGGTCGCGGGCGACCCGCATCGAGCGCTGCAGGATGATCTCGGCCGCCTTGTCGAACACCACGACCGAGCGAGGGTCCGCGCACTCGGGCGTGGACAGCTCGGGGTGGGCGTGGTCGACGTAGTATCGGGCGCCGTTGGTCAGCACGGCGTTGACCAAGTGGGTCTCGACCTCGGGGGCCAGCGATCCCTCGGCCGTGAAGCCGCGGGCGTCGATGTCGGGGTGCTCGTCCTCGAAGTCCCAGCCCACCTTGGGGTTGTCGCGGGGACCGGCCCCGGCCCGGGCCAGCTCGTGGACGTAGGCGTTGATCAGGACCGACGACGCCGCGATGGGGTTGGACTCCCCCGCCCCGCGCACGATGATGCCGAACTCGGTCTCGACACCGACGATCTTGCGCAAGGCCACGTCTGGGACGTTACCCGCCTGGTGTGGCAAGCGAGTCGCCCGCCCCCTGCCTAGCAGCCGCCTGAATCCACATCTGTGAGGACCGTGCCGTCGCCCCGCAGCTCGGCCGTGACACACCGGGCCTGGATCCCCCAGCGCGTCTCCACCGCCACGACCACGGGACCGTCCTCGTCGGGACGGGCGGATCCGACGACCCGGCCGGGCAGGTCATCGACAACTTCTGCCGCCAGCGACTCGATCGTGCTCCGGGTGCCGGGATAGCCGGCCAGGGTCTCGTCCGACACGGCGGCCAAGTCCTCGCGCACGGCCCGACGGATTCGCTCGGCCCGGTCGTCGGCGACGTTGCTCATGGCCATGTTCCCGAGCACTCCACCCACGACCAGCACGCCGCCCACGACCAGGATGATCGCCAAGCGGCCCTCCTTGGTCTCGGTCAAACCTCGGAGGCGCGTCGTGGGCTCCGGACGCTTGAGCCGCTCGGGCGGCGCTACAGGTACTGGCCGGTGGCGACCCGCTCGATGCTGCGGCCGCCGGTGGCGCTGCCGTCGTCGCGGTTGACGATGGTGCGCACGTAGACGATGCGCTCGCCCTTCTTGCCGGAGATCTTGGCCCAGTCGTCGGGGTTGGTGGTGTTGGGCAGGTCCTCGTGCTCCTTGTACTCCTGGTGGATCGACTCCACCAGGTCGCCGACCCGGATGCCCTTGCGCCCCTCGGCCAAGTGCCGCTTGATCGCCAGCTTCTTGGCCCGCCGCACGATGTTCTCGATCATGGCCCCGGACGCGAAGTCCTTGAAGTACATGATCTCCTTGTCGCCGTTCTGGTAGGTGACCTCGAGGAACTCGTTCTCCTGGTCGGAGCGGTACATCTCCTCGACGGTGCGCTCGATCATCGCCTGCACGCACTTGGACGGGTCGTTGCCGCCCAGCTCGCGCACGTCGTCGGGGTCGAGCGGCAGGTCGGTGGTGAGGTAGCGGGCGAAGATCTGCGCCGCCGCCGCCTCGTTGGGCCGCTCGATCTTGATCTTCACATCCAGCCGGCCGGGCCGCAGGATGGCGGGGTCGATCAGGTCCTCGCGGTTGGAGGCGCCGATGACGATGACGTTGCGGAGCGACTCCACGCCGTCGATCTCGGCGAGCAGCTGCGGGACGATGGTCGACTCCACGTCGGAGCTGATGCCGCTGCCCCGGGTGCGGAACATCGAGTCCATCTCGTCGAAGAACACGATGACGGGCCAGCCTTCCTCGGACTTCTCCCGGGCCCGCTGGAACACCAGGCGGATCTGGCGCTCGGTCTCGCCGACGTACTTGTTGAGCAGCTCGGGGCCCTTGATGTTGAGGAAGTAGCTCTTGGCCTTGGCGTCGACCGACTGGTTGCCCACCTTCTTGGCCAGGCTGTTGGCCACAGCCTTGGCGATGAGCGTCTTGCCGCAGCCCGGCGGCCCGTAGAGGAGGATGCCCTTGGGCGCCGGCAGCTTGTGCTCGGCGAACAGCTCCTGGTGCAGGAACGGCAGCTCGACCGCGTCCGCGATCTGCTCGATCTGCTCGTCGAGGCCGCCGATGTCCTCGTAGGAGATGTCGGGCACCTCCTCGAGCACCAGCTCCTCGACCTCGGGGCGGGGCAGCTTCTCGAGCAGCAGGCCCGAGCGCGGGTCCATGAGCACCGAGTCCCCGGCCCGGAGACGGTCGACCTTGAGCCCCTCGGACAGGTCGGCGACCCGCTCCTCCTCGGCCCGGCCGACGATGATCGCCCGGAGCCCGTCATCGAGCAGCTCCTTGACCGTCACGACCTCGCCGGTGGTCTCGGGCGTGCGGGCCATGACGACGTTGAGCGACTCGTTGAGCACGACCTCGCCGCCGCGGACCAGCTCGTTCTCGTCGAGGGCGGGGTGGACGGCTACCCGCATCTTGCGCCCGCCGGAGAAGACGTCGACCGTGCCGTCGTCGTTGTGCGACAGAAGGGTGCCGTAGGCGGACGGGGGCTGGGTGAGCTTGTCGACCTCCTCGCGCAGGGCGCCGATGTGCTCGCGCGCCTCGCGGAGGGTGTAGGTGAGCTTCTCGTTCTGGGCCACGGCCTGGGCCAGCTGGCCCTTGGTCTCGAGCAGGCGCTCCTCGAGCGTGCGGACCCGCTTGGGCGCGTCCTGCAGCCGCCGCCGGAGCGCGAGGACCTCTTCTTCCAGGGCGCGGATCTCGTCGTGCTGCCCGGCCCCGTCGGCCTCCGCCGCGGACCGACGGCCTTGGTCGCGTTGCTCGTCGACGGTGACCACCTCCTCGATCGGTCCCTCGGCGTCGGACCCTACACCGGCCCTTCCCAACCCACACCCCCTGATTCCGGCCCGACCCCCACCCCGCCGTCCCGTGGCGGCGTCGGCCTTCGGCCGACCCATTTCTTTGGAAATTGCCGTGTTAATCGCTGGGTTCGCTAGTCTGACCGGTGACTGAGGTACTTCCATCGCTGGGAGGCCAGCTAGGCACCTCGGCTAGTCCTCCGCATCGAGCCAGGAGCGAGTCACAGGTATGAAGGTCTGGATCGACCAGGATCTCTGCACTGGCGACGGCCTCTGCGAAGAGATCGCCCCCGACGTGTTCACCCTGCTGGACGACGGCCTGGCCTACGTCAAGGAAGGCGACAAGGTCTTCTCCGACCCGGGTGGCGCCGAAGGCCTCGCCAACGTGCCCGCCGGGCAGGAAGAAGCGGTCATCGAGGCCGCCGAAGAGTGCCCCGGCGAGTGCATCTTCATCGAGGTCGAGTAGCGCCCTAGACGAGGCCAGTCGCCCGCTAGACCAGGCAGTCACCGGTGTCCCGCTCCCGGGTGAGGTCGCCGGCCAGTACGGCGGCCACCTCGTCCACGGCGAGCGCGTAGGCCACGCTGGGGCGGTCGGGGGCGATGGCGAAGGCCACGCCCACCACTTGGCCTTGGGTGTCGACCAGAGCGCCCCCGGAGTCGCCGGGTGCCAGGTCGGCCGCCAGCACCAGCACCTCCCGCTCGCTGCGGCTCGAGTCGTAGATGTCGGTGCCGACCGCAGTGATCTGCTCGCCCACCTGGAAGGGGCTGATCTCGAGCGGACCACCGCCCGGATGCCCGAAGACGCCGCCGGTCGTGCCCACCTCGGCGTCGCGCAGTGGGAGCGCCGGACGGTCGGTCCCCGACGTGCGCAGGACCGCGAGGTCACGGGCCGCGTCGAACGCCACCACCGTGCCGTCCAACCGGCTGCCGTCGGACAGCACGACGTCTGAATCGTCCTCGCCCGCCACCACGTGGGCGTTGGTGACCACCAGGTCGTCGGCCACGAAGAACCCGCTGCCCTCCTGGATCCGGCTGCACGCCTCGCCCTCGATCTTCACCGTGGAGGCGGCCACGGTGGTGGCCAGCGCGTCGGACAGCCCGCTCGCCCCCGGCACCACCCCCGGATCGGGCGAGGGACGGAGCGCGTCGAAGACCCGCGGGAACGGGTTGTCGCCCACCAGCCGGCGCAGTGCCTGGAGGGTGTCGGGGGCGTCGGGGAACCGGGCATTGACCTCGCGGGCGATGACCGAGCCGCGGGCCTGCTCGGCGGTCCAGCCCGGCACGTCGGCCAGAGTGGGCAGCAGCAACCACAGGCCCACGAGCAGGCCAGCGATCCCCAGAACGGCGCCCACCCCCTGGTCGACGCGCCGCACCGGCCCGGCGGGCAACGCCACGTGCAGGCGCGTCCCGAGCACCAGTCCGAGGGCCTGGCCCAGCAGCGCGGCGCCCGCCAGCCCCGCGATCGCCACCAGGGCCTTGGTCACGTCGCTGGTCCCGGACACGTGCCGCAGCAGCGGTGGCAGCGCCAGCGCGCCGACGGTGACGCCCAGGGCCAGCCCCAGCCACGAGGTGGCGCGCGCGACGAAGCCGAGCCGGTAGCCGCCCACGGCCGCGCTGATGGCGACCAGGACCAGCACGACATCCAACACGTTCACATCACCTCCCCCGGCCGCCTCGTCGAGCCTGGCTCGTTCCGTTTAGCTCAAAAGTCGAGCGCTCGTGAGGAAACCAGTGTGGGCCACCATGCGGTGGTCGGGCCGCACCGACTGGCCCTCGATGTGCCAGGCCCGGTTGAGCACCTCGATGGTGTCGACCATGCCGAACCCGCTGCCCAGGAGCTCGTTGCGCAGCTGCGTCACCTGCGTGATCTGGGGGGTGTAGGCGACCAGCACGCCGCCCCGGTGCATGGCGCGGGCGGCGTGCTTGGCGACCCGCCACGGTTCGGGCAGGTCCAGCACGACCCGGTCGAGGTCGGTCTCGTCGATGCCGTCGTAGGCGTCCCGGATCTCCACCTGGTAGCTCGCCAGCGCGTCTTCCCCCAGGAAGGTGGCGACGTTGCGTTGCGCGCGGCGGGCGAAGTCCTCCCGCAGCTCGTAGCCGGTGACCACGGCGCCGGCGCGCACCAGCGTCATCGACAGCGCACCCGATCCCACCCCCGACTCGAGCACGCGGGCGCCGGGGAAGATGTCAGCCAGCATCAGGATCGGGCCCAGGTCCTTGGGGTAGATCACCTGGGCGCCGCGGGGCATCTTCAGCACGAACTCCGCCAGCGTCGGACGGATGGCGAGGAACGTCGAGCCGTGCGTCGAGCGGAACGACGACCCCTCGGCCGCCCCGATGATGTCGTCGTGGGCGATCACGCCGGCGTGGGTGTGGAACTCGCCCCCTGCAGCCAAGGTCACGAGGTAGCGGCGCTTCTTGCTGTCGATCAGCAGGACCTGGTCGCCGTCGGCGAACGCCCGGGTCACGTCATCGCCTGCGCTTCCCGCTCTTGCTGCTGCGCAGCGGGCCGCTCGAGCCTCGCTCGCTCTCTCGCCCTCCGGGACGCTCGCTCAGGACGCCGGCCCGGCCCGGGCGGACCAGCTCGACCGGCACCGGGTCCTCGCCGGCCACCTGGTCCACCAGCCGGCAGAAGGCGCACACCTCGCCGGTCGTCGGAGACCCGCAGCGGGCGCAGGGCCGCAGCGCCTGCTGGGCGGCGTCGACCTCGGGCGAGAAGCGGTCGGCCGCCCGGGCCAGGAAGCCGAAGTAGAAGGCCTGCTTGGCGCCGGGCGAGTCGGCCTCGATGGCGTTGAGCGCCTCCTTGTAGCGCAGGTGCCGGTTGCCCTCCGCCATTGGGCACTCATCGACGATGTAGTCGATGCCCCGCAGGACGCAATAGGCGGCGGTCTCGCGCTCGGCCAGCCTGACCAGCGGCTTGACCTTCCGGGGGAACCCGGTTCGCTCGCCGAGCACCGGTTGCTGGCGACCCAGGTACTCGGTGTGCCAGTGGAGCACGTTGCCGAGCAGCACCGCCGTTTCGTCGTCGAGGTTGTGGCCGGTGGCCACCACGTCATAGCCACCGTCGAGCGCCGCCGTGTCGATGAGGTGGCGCTTGGACAGCCCGCACGACGAGCACGGCACCCGCCGGGTGACCGCCGACGCCGTGGGGACGTCGTAGTCGAAGTCGTCCCGCAGGTCGATGAGGCGCAGCTCGAGGCCCCGCCGCTCGGCGAACCCCACCGCCGCCTCGGTGCTGGCGGCGCTGTAGTCGCCGATGCCGAGCCCGATCGTCATGCCCTCGGCGTCGTAGCCGAGCTCGAGCAGCAGGTCCCACAGGGCAAGGCTGTCCTTGCCACCCGAGACGGCCACCAGGACCCGCTCCCCCGGCTCGATCATGTGGTGCTCGTCGATGGCCCGGGCCACCTGGTCGCGGCAGAACTTGAGGAAGTGGTCGGGGCAGAAGTTGGCGTTGTGGCGGCGCAGGTCGATGACGGCCGGGCCACGGCAGACGGTGCACTTCATCGGGGCGTCCTCAAAGTGCGCCTCCCGAGATCACGGGGCGGATCTCGATGACGTCGTCGTCCGCCAGCACCGCGTCGCCGGGGACCAGCGTGTCGCCCCGCACCACCAGCACCGACTCGCGGTTGAGGTCGAGCCGGCGTAGCAGCTTGGTGACGCTGAGCGGCCCGTCGATCTCGAGCTCGCGGCGAGGGTTGCGGAGAAGGACGCGCATGACGCGTCCATTGTGGCGCCGGCGCCTAACGACGACGAACGCGCTTGCCGTCGTAGGTCTCGAGCAGGTGCCTGATCTCCATCGTGTGCCCCGGCTTGACCTCGCCCCGATAGACCACGACCGGCTCGCTGCCGATGGCCCGTCGCAGGCGGCGGGCGCCCCAGGCCGCCAGGAACACCCAGAACCAGGGTCCCGAGCCGCCCATCACGCCGCGGCTCATGCCACGCGTCTGGACCAGCCGCAGGCCGCGATCGACGAAGCTCGTCCGGGTGCGTGCCACGCACTACACCCGGCGGATCTCGACGATGGTGCTGCGCTGCTTGCCGGCCCGCCGGCCCAGCAGGAAGACCAGCAGCAGCACGATGAAGGCGGCGATGCCCCCGGCCATGATCAGCGTGGTCCTCGCCGACGCGACCTGGTCGCGCGCCTCGCCCTCGAGCTCGCGGAACTTGGCCTCGAGGTCGTCCCGGGTGATGGGGGTGGTGAGTGCGGTTCGCACTGCCATCGGCCTACCTCTTCGTCTTGGTGATCCGGGTGGCGGCGAGCGCGGCCAGTCCGGCCGCCACCACGAGCACGATGAGATACGGCAGCCACGACAGGTTGCCGTCGAGGGCGGTGCCGGTCTGCGTCTGCAGCGCCCGCAGTGCCGCCAGCATCAGCAGCACCACCCCGAAGCCGATCAGCACTGCGCCGGCGCCGCCGAACGCCAGGTAACGGCCGACGCCCTTGAGCGGATCGACGGTCTCCTGGCGGGCGTAGTCCTTGGTGAGCGCCCACAGCTCGGTTGCGACCTCGGGGATGGACTTCGACTGCGGCTCCGGCACCTCGGCCCTGCTCCTCGTCGCTGGGGATGCGTCGCTAGGGATGTCTGGTTGTACCACGCCGGTACGGACGTGCCCGGAGATACCGACCGGTGGTGGCCGTCTAGTGATTACCCGCCGGCGAGGCGGGCCTGCAGCAGGTCGATCTGGTCGGCCAGCAGCTCGCGCAGCAGGGCCCAGCGGGCCGGCACGGTCGGCGCCGCCAGCAACGCCTGGCGGTCGACCGGCCCCAGCGGCGCCACCACCGTCGCCTGGTAGCTGGCGACCACCGGGTCGTCGGCCAGCTCGAGGTCGAGCGGCGGTGCCGGCTCCCCCAGCTCCCGGCGGAGCGCGGCCGCCCGCCGCAACAGGGTGGTGACCTCGGCCCGATCGTCGCCCGCGTCCCCGGCTGCCTCGTCCGACTCGGTCAGCTGGTCGGCCCACTCCTCGATGTCCGCCCGGGGATAGGGGTCGTCGGGGAGCCACCGCTCGACGCGGATGCGGTGGACGCCGAGCGCGCCCAGGATCCAGCGCCCGTCGGGCAGCTGCTCGGCGCGGGCGATGCGAGCCAACGTTCCCACGTCGGTGCGGACGTCGCCGCCGCCGACCTCGGACCCCCGCTCGATGAGCACGACGCCAAACGTGCCGTCCCCCACCCGGCAGTCGTCGACCATGCGCCGGTAGCGTGGCTCGAACACGTGGAGTGGTAGGACCATCCCCGGCACGAGCACGGTGCCCAACGGGAACATCGGGACCACCGGCACGTCTTCTAGCGTAGCCATCGAACTGTTGTTCGTATATGGTGGGGCGTCCAATGGACGATCATCCCGTCGGTTGCCTGGTGGTGCCCCGCTTCCCGCTGGCCTGCGAGCTCGTCGATCGACCCGAGCTGTGGGGCAGTCCGGTCGTGGCGGCCCATCCCGATGCCCCGGTGGTGTGGTCGGCGTCCCCGGCGGCGTCGGCCGAGGGGGTGGAGGAGGGTCAGCGCCTGTCCGAGGCCATGGGGCGCTGCTCCTCGTTGGTGGTGCTCGACGCCCGGCTGGCCCGGTACGAGGCCCGGGATGCCGCCATCCTCGACGCGCTTGAAGCGATGGTGCCCGGCGTGGAGCCCGCCGGCCTGGGCATGGCCTACGTCGACCTCGCCGGCCTGGTCCGCTGCTACCGCTCCCCCAACGCCCTGCACGCGGCGCTGCTCGGTTGCGCGCCCCGCGAGCTCCGGCCCCGGCTGGGGGTGGGGCCCACCAAGTTCGTGGCCCGGCTGGCGGCGCTGCGGGCCCCCCGGGATGTCGGGGCCCCGGGTGACGTCAGGGTGGTCGACGAGGTCGACGTGACGGCGTTCGTCGCGCCGGTCCCGGTG
This sequence comes from Acidimicrobiales bacterium, assembly GCA_035641315.1. GTDB lineage: Bacteria > Actinomycetota > Acidimicrobiia > Acidimicrobiales > VFJN01 > DASQUK01. Next base: position 60,931 of record DASQUK010000054.1, read on the forward strand.
ACGGCGTTGCCGGTCGACGCCGAGGTGATCCGGCGCCTGCGACTCGTCGGCATCGCCACGGTGGGTGAGCTGGCGGCGCTGCCCCGGCATGCGCTGGTGGCCCAGTTCGGCGCCGAGGGCACCCGGCTGGCGGCGCTGCTCGACGGGGCGGCCGAGCCGGTGCGCCCCCGTCCCCGCGAGGAGCGGTTGGGCGAGCGGTTGGCGTTTCCCGAGCCGCTCACCAGCCGTGAGGCGCTGCTGGCGGCCGCCGCCCAGGTGCTCCGCCGGGTGCTGCGCCACCCACGCCGCCGAGGCCGGGTGGCCCGCCAGCTGGTGGTGCGGGCCGAGACCGAGCAGGGCAAGCGCTGGGAGTCCACGGTGACGCTGCGCCATGCCCGCGACGACCGCGAGGGCGTGTGGCTGGCGCTGGCCCCCACCCTCGAACGGGCGGCGCTGCCGGGCCCGGTGAGCGAGCTGTCGGTCGAGCTGCGGGGCCTGCGGGCGTCCCGGGGGTGGCAGGGCGAGCTGCTGCCGAAGGAGTCGGCCCAGGGGGCGTCGGCCGAGCGGCGGGAGCGTGTCGAGGAAGGCCTGCGCCAGGTGCGCGCCCGCTACGGGCGGAGCCTGGTCGGGCGGATGGTCCCGATCGAGCCGTGGAGCCGGATCCCCGAGCGCCGCTGGGCGTTGGTGGAGCTCGAGTGAATAAGGAGTGTCGGCCGGAGGCCGACGCCGCCACGGGGCGGCGGGTGGGGGTCGGGCCGGAGTGTCGGCCGGAGGCCGACGCCGCCACGGGGCGGCGGGTGGGGGTCGGGACGGAGTGATGGAGGCCCAGCACGCCGCACGACCCCGGCCGCTGAACGCACCGGTGCGCATACCCGTCCGGGTCGGCCCCGGCGGCGCACCCCGGGCGGTCGGGCTGCGGGGTCACCGGCGCCCGGTGCCGGTGGCGCAGGTGGCCGAGTGCTGGCGCATCGACGAGGGTTGGTGGGGGCCCAACCCGGTGTCCCGGCTCTACTACCGACTGGTGTTGGACGACGGCCGTCTCGTCACCGTCTACCGCGACCTGCGGGACGGGACGTGGTGGGCGCAGCGGTCATGAGCGGAGCTCCTGACCGGCCGACCGCGCGATCGACCCAACTAGAGCCTGCTCGCCTTGTCGCCGCGAGACGGGCGAATAGTTGGGTCGACAAGCCAGGGAGCCGGGCGGCGATGGGGTCCGGGGGCGCAGCCCCCGTGGAGACACGGTCCTGAAATGTTCGGCATCGACGACGCCCCCTACGCCGAGCTGCACCTCCACACCTGCTACTCGCTGCTGGAGGGTGCCTCGAGCCCCAAAGAGCTGATCGTCCGGGCCGCCGGCTACGGCTACGACGCCCTGGCGATCACCGACCGCAACAACCTCTACGGCGCCATGGTCTTCGCCCGGGCGTGCCGGGACGCCGGCATCCGCTCCGTCATCGGCGTCGAGCTCACCGTGGCTGTCGACCCCGATGCCGGCTCCGGCGCCGACCCCGCCCACCCGGCCGACCCCGGCGAATCCGGCGACCCCGGTGCCCGTCACGACCTCACCCTGCTGGCCGCCACCCGCCAGGGGTACGCCAACCTGTGCCGCCTGGTCAGCCTGGCCAACGGCTGGGGGCTGGTCGAGCAGGCCGACCGCGAGCGGCGCCGGCGCGACCCTTGCGCCGCCCTCCACCACGTGCGGGAGCACACCGCCGGGATCGTCTGCCTCACCGGCGGACGCCGCGGCGAGCTGTCCCGGCGGCTGGTGGCCGGTGATCGCTCCGGGGCCAGGGACGTGCTGCGCCGCTGGGTCGACTGGTTCGGGGCCGACAGCGTGTGGGTCGAGCTGCACGACAACCTGGTGCAGGGCGACCGGCCCCGCATCCGGGCGCAGGTGTCGCTGGCCCGCGAGCTGGGCGTGGGCATCGTCGCCACCGGTGACGTCCACTACCACGACCCCGGACGGCACCGGCTACACGACGCGCTCTGCGCCATCCGCCACCGCACCACGCTCGACGCCAGCCACACCTGGCGCCGGCCCAATTGCGAGTTCTACCTGCGCCGCCCCGACGACCAGGTCGAGCGGTTCGCCGAATGGCCCGAGGCCGTGGCCAACAGCGTCCGCATCGCCGAGCGCTGCGCCTTCGACCTGACCGAGGACCTGGGCTACCGGCTGCCCACCCCGACCGTCCCCGAGGGCCACACTCCCGATTCCTACCTGGAGGAGCTCTGCCGCGAGGAGCTCGACCGGCGCTACGCCGGGGCGCTGCGGCGGAAGGCGCACGAGCGCTTGGACGAGGAGCTGGCGCTCATCGCGCGGCACGGCATGGCCGGGTTCTTCCTCGTGTACCACCAGGTGCTGGGCCTGGCCAAGGAGGTGGCGGCCGAGGTGCGGGGCGACGCCCCCCGGGGGCGGCTCGACATGCCGCCCGGGCGGGGTCGGGGATCGAGCGTGAGCAGCATCGTGTGCTACCTGATCGGGTTGTCGCACATCGACCCGATCGAGAAGAACCTGTTCCTCGGGCGGTTCCTCAACGACTCGATGACGAGCCTGCCCGACATCGACCTCGACTTCCCCCGCGACATCCGTGACCGGCTGTTCCGGCGGGTGTACGAGCAGTGGGGCAGCGACCACGCCGCGCTGGTCGCCACCTTCCCCCGCTACCGCATCCGTAGCGCCGTCCGCGACCTCGGCAAGGTGCTGGGCCTCCCGCCGGCGGAGATCGATCGGCTGGCCAAGCTGGCCGAGGGGTACGGCTCGGCCGGCGCTGTCCGGACCGAGATGGAGCGGATCCCGGAGTTGCGGCCCCTCCTGGACGCGCCGGGCTGGGACCACCTCATCGATCTGGCCCGCGAGTTGGCGAACTTCCCGCGTCACGTCTCCCAGCACGTGGGCGGGGTGGTCATCGCCTCCGATCCGCTCATCGACTGCGTGCCCATCCAACCCGCGGCCTGGCCCGGGCGCTACGTGTGCCAGTGGGACAAGGACGACGTCGACGACGCCCGCATGGTGAAGATCGACTTCCTGGCGCTGGGCATGCTGTCGCTGGTGGAGGAGTGCCTCGACCTCTGCGCCGAGCACCGGGGGACGCTCATCGACCTCTCCCGCATCGACTTCGAGGACGACCGGGTGTACGACCGCATCGGGCGGGGCGACACCATCGGCGTGTTCCAGATCGAGTCCCGGGCCCAGGCCGGCATCCTGCCCCGTACCAAGCCCCGGAACCTCGACGACCTGACCGCCCAGGTGGCGATCATCCGGCCCGGCCCCATCGTCGGAGGGGCGGTCCACAACTACGTCGAGGGTCGCGCCAACCCCAATGCCGCCGGCCTGGTCCCCCACGAGTGCGTGGATGGGGTGCTGAAAGAGACCTTCGGCGTGGTGCTGTTCCAGGAGCAGGTGGTGCAGGTGGCCGTGGCCATGGGCGGGTTCAGTTCCGGGATGGCCGAGACGTTCCGGCGGGCCATGGGCCGCAACGACTGGCCCGAGCACATCGAGACGTATCGGGGCAAGTTCCTGGCCGGCGCGGAGGAGAAGGGCGTCCCGCTGGACGTGGCCGAGCGCACCTTCGAGAGCCTGGCGGGCTTCGCCCAGTTCGGCTTCCCCAAGAGTCATGCCGCCGCCTTCGGGCTGCTGGCGTACCAGACCACCTGGCTCAAGGAGTACTACCCCGCCGAGTTCTTCTGCGCCCTGTTCAACAACTGGCCGATGGGCTTCTACCCCCCGCACGTGTTCACCAACGACGCCCGGCGACGCGGCGTCGGGATCCTGCGGCCCGAGATCAACGCCAGCCGGGTGAACTGCACCGTGGCGGACACGGCCGGGTTGGGCACGGTGCGCCTCGGGCTCCGCTTCATCCAGGGGATGGGTGAGGCCACGGCCCTGACCATCGTCGACGAGCGCGACCGGGCCGGCCCCTACCGGTCGCTGCGCGACTTCGCCAAGCGCACCGGGCTGGCCGGCGAGGCCATCGAGAACGCCATCCGGGTCGGCGCCTTCGACGGCTTCGGGCTGCGGCGCCGGGAGCTGTTGTGGCAGCTCTGGCTGCTCGGCCTCGGCCGCGGGGCGCCGGGGGCACCCGACCGGTCCCGGCCCCGGCAGCTGCGCTTGGACCTGCCCACCGAGCAGGATCACGTGCCGCTCTCGGAGGTGACCAGCTTCCGGGCGATGGTCGACGACTACGAGCTGCTCGGACTGTCCCCCGACGCCCATCCCATGCAGTTCCTGCGGCACGACCTGCGGGGCAAGGTCCGCTCCAGCCGCGAGCTGCTCGAGGTTCCCGCCGGGCGGACAGTCGACATCGCTGGGCTGGTGGTCTGCCGCCAGCGGCCCGGCACCGGCCAGGGCGCGGTGTTCCTGCTGCTCGAAGACGAGCACGGCCTGGTCAACATCATGGTGGCCCCCCAGCTCTACGAGCGTTACCGCACCGAAGTGCGTGGCAGCCCGTTCCTGCGCATCAGGGGCGTGGTCGAGGAGCGCGCCGGCGGCGACGTCGCCATGCTCAAAGCCCGTACCGTCACCCCCGTCAAGCCCGCCGCCGCCCTCCGCCCCCCGGACGGCAAGAGCTGGGGCTGACCTCCCGCCGTCCTTGAAGCAAACCCGACCGGATCGGTGCGAAGGCCTGCAAAAGACGCGATCTAGCCTGCCGGGAGGGGCTCGAGGGCGGCCAGGTCCACGCCGCCGGGGTAGCTGACCAAGATGTCGGCAAGGCCGTTCATGTTGACGTCGCCGGGGTCGAGCAGGCCCGGCTCGGGCACGTTGGCGACGTAGGCGAAGGTCACCGTCCCCCCGGACTGGGGGTCGACCTCGCCGGCGAGGGCGGTGACGTTGCGCAGCGAGCCGGTCTTGGCCCGCAGCCGCCCAGCCACCGGCGTACCCCGCCACCACTCGGCGAGCGTGCCCGTCTCACCGGCGACCGCCAGCCCGTCTCGGATGACGGTGCCGGTCTCGGGCCGCGTGAGCAGGTCGGTGAGGGTGCGGCAGGTGAGCCGGCCCTGGTTGGACAGGCCGCTGCCGTCGACGAGCGTGACGCCGTCGAGCGGGACCCCGGCGTCGCTCAGCAGCTGTGTCAGCGCCGCCCTGCCCGCGGCCCACGAGCCCTCGCCGGACACGGCCACACCGATCTCCTTGAGCGCCGCCTCGGCCGTCTCGTTGTCGCTGTCGGTCAGCATCTCGGCCACGATCTGCGACACCGGGGGCGACGCCAGCGCCGCCACCTCGGTCGCACCGCCGGGAGCCCGGCCGGCCCGGGGGGCGCCGACCACGGTGACCCCCTTGGCCCGCAACCGGTCGGTGACGACCCGGGCGGCGTCGGCCGCCGGGTCGGGGGCTGGCACGGTGGCGGCCGCCGATTGTGCCGGCGAGAAGGCGGCGAACCCGTCGTTGACCATGAGCCCGCCGATGGGGCCGACGGCGTCCTGGTCGATGAACCGCTGCGGCCACACCGGGTTGTAGCGCTCACCGTCGTAACGACTGCCGTCGCCCACCACCGAGCCGTCGATCCGGGTGACCCCGGCGGCGACGATCGCGTCGACCAAGCCGTCGACGTCGTGAACCAGGGGCTCACGGATACCGGGGGCGCTGCCGGTCCAGGCCGCCGTGCCGAGGGCGGCGTCGCCACCGCCCACGACGAACAGGTCGCCGGCCACCACGCCGTCTTGCGGTGCGGCCGGGGCCACGGCCCGGGTCTCCAACCACGCGTCGGGCCCCAGGGCGAGCAGCAGCCCGGTGGCGGTCAGCAGCTTCTGGGTGGAGGCGCCGGCCAGCGGCGTTGCCGCGTTGTGCTCGAACAGCACCTCGCCCTGGCTCTCGACGGTCAGGCAGGTGCCGGCCGGCGACGCCCCCAGCCACGCCTGCAGATCGGCGACCAGCCGCCGCTCGGCCACCGGTGCGGCGATGACCTCGGGTGCCCGGCGCGCCGACAGCAGCGGCGTCGCCACGGTGTCGGCCCCGATCGCTGTGGACGCGGGCTTGGCGTCGAGCGCCAGCGCCGCGGCCCCGGCGCCGATCGCAGCCATGGCCAGGACGCCGGGGAGCACCCAGGGCCGGCCACGCGGCCGGAGATGCCGGGCCGGTTCCGGTGCCTCGGCCGGCTCCGGCGCCTCGGACGGCTCCGGTGCCTCGGCCGGCTCCGGCGGTTCCGGCGGTTCCGGCGCCTCGGACGGCTCCAGCGGCTCCGGGGACTGCGGCGGCTCCGGGCCTCCCGACCCCGGGCCACTCGAGCTCGGCTCGGGCTCCGGCGCCGCGTCCTCCGGCCCGACGCCGGTCGTGGGCGTGGTCACGGACCCACCCGGTGGCTCACGGCAAATGCCGGCGCTGCAACCAGCGGGAGCGGCGCCACAGGTGCTCGAGGGCGGTGACCGCCCGGTTGGCGGACGGGTAGCACAACCGTCCGGTTGCCCGGACCCCGGCGGGCGCGGCGTTGTCGGGCGAGGTGACGGCCAGCTCGGTGGCGCTGAAGATCGGCTTTCCGGTGGCGTCGCTCACCGCGGCGGCGGCCTCGGCGAAGCGGGCGTCCTGCCGCTCGTGGTAGGCGACGATGCGCTCCAGCCCGTGGCCCGGCCAGAACGGCCCCTCCCGCATGAGCCGGGCCTCGTTGGCCTGGATGCCCATGCCCAAGAAGATCACGGCGTCGACGTCGGGATGCGACGCCGCCAGCTCGAGCACCTTGGGCACGGTGTCCCGGGTCTCACCGCCGGCCATGTCGATGGGGTTGTTCCCGCTCCAGCGGGGCGGCAGCTCGCCATCGATGGCGGCGCGCAGGTCGGCGGGCAGCTCGATCAGCTCGAGGCCGCGGGGCGAACCTCCGGTGCGGGCCAACGCGTCGGCGGTGACGACCCCCCATCCTCCCGCGGTGCTGACGACCACCACCCGGTTCCCCCGGGGCAGGGGTTGGGTGGCGAACGTGGCAGCGACCTCGTAGGCCTGCTCGATCGTCTCGGCCCGCGAGATGCCCGCTTGGCGACAGGCGCCGTCGAACACCCGGTCGTCGCTCGCGAGCGCACCGGTATGGCTGGCCGCGGCCCGCTGCCCGCCGGCGCTGGCACCCCCCTTGACCAGCACGATCGGCAACCGCGCGGCGACGGGCCGCAGCCGGTCGACGAAGGCCCGCCCATCGCCCACGTTCTCGACGTACGTCAGGGCGACGTGGGTCTCGGGATCGTCGGCGTAGTAGTCGAGGTAGTCGGGGATGGTCACGGCGGCGGCATTGCCCGCCGACACCGCCCGGCTCACGCCCACGCCGGTGAGCTGGGCATAGTTCCCGAACGAGCTGACGAAGTTGCCCGACTGGCTGGCGATGCCGATGTGCCCCCGGGGCGGGAAGGGCGCCACGATCTGGGCGCACAACTGGGCCGGGGGTGACACGACGCCCTGGCCGTTGGGGCCCGCGAGCAGGATGCCCAGCTCGTCTGCCAAGGCGACCAGCTCGGCCTCGGCCTTGCGTCCCTCCGGGCCGGCCTCGCCGTAGCCGCCGGAGGCGATGAACGCGGCCGTGATCCCCTTCTTGGCGCAGGCCCGCAGCAGGTCGGGATTGGCCGATGCCGGCGTGCAGACGAAGACCAGATCGATCTCGCCGTCGGGCAGCTCGTCGACCTCGGCCACGGACTGGACGCCGAGCACCTCGGCGCCGTCGCGGTTGGTGGCGAACACCTTGCCGGCGTAACCACAGGCCAGGATGTTGTGGAGGCCGACGAAGCCGAACTTCCCGGGGTGCGTCGAGGCGCCCGCCACCAGGATGCCGCGGGGTTCGAACAGCGCCCGGAACCGCTCGGTGCCAGGCACTGAGCGAGCCGCCCCGGCCATCAGCGCAGCTCCACCAGCGCGTCGACCGCCAGCGGCCGGCCGTCGACGATGAGCAGCGGGTTGACGTCGGCCGAGGCGATGTCGTCGCGCTCGACCGCCACCCGTGACAGCCCGAGCAGAACGTCGGCCACAGCCACCCGCTCCACCGCCGGCTCGCCACGGAACTCCCCCAGCAGCGCCTGGAGGGCCAGGTCGTCGATCATGTCCTCGGCGTCCACCGGCGCGATCGGCACCAGGCGGAAGCTCACGTCTGCCACCGCCTCGGCCAGGATCCCCCCGACCCCGAGCATGACGGTCATGCCGAACTGCGGATCGTGGTGGAGCCCGGCGATCAGCTCGCGGCTGGCCCGCACCATGGGCGCCACCAGCAGGTGGACGTCGCCGTCCTGGGGCGTCGCCGCCGCCAGCAACGATCCGGCGGCGTCACGCACCTGGTCCGCCGACCCGAGCCCCAGCCGCACCAGCCCCCGCTCGGTCTTGTGGGCGATGGTGTCGCCCCCCAGCTTGACGACCACCGGGTAGCCGAGGGCCTCGGCGGCGCCCACCGCCTCGTCGGCCGAGGCGACGACGTGCTCCGGCGGGAACGGCACCCCGAAGCCTCCCAACAGCTCCTTGGATGCGGCCTCCGACAGCGTAGGCATGGCCGGTGAGGGTACCCAGGGGTCGTCACCGGCCCGAAGTCAGGGTTCGAGGGCCGCCCGGAAGAACTCGCGGATCGCTTCGATGCGGGCCTCGATGGCCTCCTCGGTCATCGGGTCGCGGCCCAGCAGGCTCTCCAGGAAGTGGACGTCGCTGAAGTAGTTGAGTACCGCCCCGTAGCCGCTGATGAGCAGCTGCTCGGGATCGTGCTTGCGGAAGCGGCCGGCCCCCATCTCCCGCTCGAAGTGGTTGACCGCCCGCTCGAACCAGGGCCGTATGGCCTTGCCGAGGTCGAAGCCGAGGTGGTCGCCGGCCGCCAGCGACTCGTGACGGACCAGGCGGACGAACTCGGGGTTCTGGGCGAACCAGCGGACGGCCGCGGTGAGCACCTGGTCGACGTAGTTCCAGCCCTCCCCCACCGGCCCGCTGACCGCTTCGTCGATGCAGTCGGCCCAGTCGGCCAGCGCCCGCTCGCAGACCGCCTGGTAGATCGCTTCCTTGGAGTGGAAGTGGTGCAACAGGCTGGCCCGGCGGATGCCGACGCCGGCGGCGATGTCGTTGAGGGACGTGCCCTGGTAGCCGTTCTGGGCGAAGCAGTGCCGCGCCTCGACGAGGATCGCCTCTCGTGTCGAGCCCGCCTCGCCGTCATTGGCCACGACCACTCACGCTACCGGCCCCGCCCAACCGGGACGCGATTCGTTGTCTACCGACCTGTCGGTAGATACCCTCCGGGCAGTGCCCGCGCCCGTTCTCGCCTTGCTGGTCGGCATCGTCACCAGCCAGGTCGCCAACTTTGCCACCACGATCTACCTGCACCGCGCGCTCGCCCACCGGGCGGTCACGCTGTCGCCCGCCGTCGCGTTCGCGTGCCGCACGGTCATCTGGATCTCCACCGGCATCAAGCCCCGGGAGTGGGCCGCCGTGCACCGCCGGCACCACGCCTTCACCGACGTCGAGGGCGACCCCCACTCCCCCGTGCTGCTCGGCTGGGGGCGGGTGCAGCTCACCAACGCTGCGCTGTACCGCCGGGCGGCCCGCGACGGCGTCACGGTCCCCCGCTACGCCCGGGACATCCCGGCCGACCGCTGGGACCGCCTGCTGTTCGACCGCGCCTGGCTGGGCCTCGGCATCGGCTTCGTCCTGCTGGCCCTGCTGTTGGGGCCGGTGTGGGGTGCCGTCGCCGCGGTGATCCACGTGGTGCTGTACCTGTCGCTCAACGCCTCCATCAACGCCGTGACGCACACGTTCGGCGCCCGGCCCCACGACAACCGGGCCACCAACCTGCAGTGGCTGGCGTGGCTCACGGGCGGCGAGGGTCTGCACAACAACCACCACGCCGCACCCACGTCGGCGCGCCTGGCGTTCCGCCGGGGCGAGTACGACCCGGCGTGGCCGATCATCCGGGTGCTGCGCCGGCTGGGGTGGGCGCAGGTGCGCCACGAGCGCCCGCCGCTGCGCCAGCCCGCCCGCGCCGCCAGCTATACGTAGCGCCGCTACGCGGCGACGGCTTCGACGACGCTGAACACGGGACCGCTGGGGTCGATGCCCGACCGACGCAGCCCGGCGCGCTGGAACAGGTCGCGGTATTCCGACTCGGAGCGCTGCCGCCCCGGTCCCATCACGAGCATGGCCATGTCGATCAGCTTGGCGCGCGACGGCTGGGGTCCCTCGGGGAGCACCGCCTCCGCGAGGAGGACGCGACCGCCGTCGTTCAGCGCGGCCCGGCAGTTCGTCAGGATCCGCAG
>DASQUK010000055.1:0-19962 GCA_035641315.1 Acidimicrobiales bacterium
CGAGAACGTGGACGCCCTTGGCAAGCTGGTGGTGTCGCGTATCCATCTCGTGGGAGGCGTGACCCGCACGCTCACGTGCCCGATCGTCCGCTTGTGACCGGCAGGACGGCTCGTACCACGGTGAGGTTCCGCAATGGTGACCGCACGCGGCGACAATCGGGTGCATGCCCGAGGCCGCCAACGATGGCCGCCCCCTCGATGATCCTGGTGACGCCGACGCCCTGGCCCGCTACGCCGCCACGCTGGCCGACGGCATCGAGGCCGCGATACCCGGATGGATCGATCGGCTGGTGCGCGGCGTCCTGGACGACCAGGGCATCGCGGTCGACGGCGGGCTGGCCGGCGGCATCGCTGAGGCGGGGCGGCAGGCGCAGGCCGAGGGCGCACGTCGGGTCCGGGCCCTTCTCGCCACCGACATCGACGCCCAGCGGGGCAACCCGCTGTCGGTGCTGAGGGCGTTGGTCTCCCACGCCACGGCGGTGCTGCGCCACGCCGGTGCCCAGCCCGTCTCCCGGGACGAGTTCAGCGAGCGGAGCTTCCCCGACGACGTCTACGACCTGACGCCCGCCTCGTTCGCGGACGTCGATCCCGCGCTCCACGAGCCGGGACTCGTGTGGGGGGCGGCCAAGGCCCACGTCCACTTGGCCCGCCGCCGCCGTGAGGGACGGCGCTAGCTCCGTCAACCGGGGCTGGCGCCCGTTAACCCGCAGGAAACACACGGGAATCGCCGCCGCAATCTTCTGTCGCGATTCTTTCGCCAGTCCTGGAGGCCGAGCCGAAAGGCGAGGCCGGGGCCCGAGCGGCCCGCAGCGAAGCTGCAAGAGCGGGAAGCGAGCCGCGTAGGCCGGCGCCTCTGGCGCCGGCCATAGCTGGAGGGAAAGGAAGACCATGGAGCTGGATGCGGGTAACACCGCCTGGATGCTGATCGCGACGGCCCTGGTGCTGTTCATGACGCCGGGGCTGGCGCTCTTCTACGGGGGCATGGTCCGGGGCAAGAACGTCCTCGGCATGCTCATGCAGAACCTGTTCGCGATGGGCCTGCTGGCGGTGCTGTGGGTCGTGGTGGTGTTCAGCCTGGCGTTCGGGGACGCCGGCAACGCCGGGTTCATCGGCAACTTCGACTACGTCTGGCTCAAGGACGTCGGCCCCGCCCTGACCGATCAGGAGTTCCTGAGCTTCCTGACCATCCCCTTCATCCTGTTCGCCGCCTACCAGATGACCTTCGCCATCATCACCCCGGCGCTGATCACCGGGGCCACGGCCGACCGCCTCAAGTTCGGGGCCTACGCCGTGTTCATAGGAGGCTGGCTCGTCCTGGTGTACGGGCCGATCGCCCACATGGTGTTCGGCGGCGGCTGGTTGGCCGACATGGGTGCGCTCGACTTCGCCGGCGGCGCCGTGGTCCACATGAACGCCGGCGCCGCGGCGCTGGCGCTGGTCCTGCTGCTCGGCAGGCGCAAGGGCTACCCCGACACACCGATGCCGCCCCACAACCTGCCGCTGACCGTGCTGGGCACCGGCATCCTGTGGTTCGGCTGGGCAGGGTTCAACGCCGGCTCCGCCCTCGCCGCCGACGGCGTCGCCGCCCAGGCGATCATGAACACATTCCTCGCCGCCTCGGCGGCCATGCTCGGCTGGCTCGTTGTCGAGCGCTTCAAGGACGGCCACGCCACCACCCTCGGCGGGGCCTCCGGTGCCGTCGCCGGCCTGGTCGCCATCACGCCGTGCGCCGGCTTCGTGGGCGGGATGGCGCCGGTCTACATAGGCCTCATCGCCGGCGCCGTGTGCTACCTGGCGCTGGGCCTCAAGAAGGCGTTCGGCCTCGACGACAGCCTCGACGTCATCGCCGTCCACCTGGTGGGCGGCCTCGTGGGATCGCTGCTACTGGGCTTCTTCGCCGACGCCGCCATCAACCCGGCGGTGGTCAACGAGGGCGTGTTCCTCGGTGGTGGCGGGTCGCTCCTGTGGGACCAGGTCGTCGCTTCGGTGGTCACGCTCGCCTACTCGTTCGTCGTCAGCTGCGCCATCGGCCTGGCCATCGATGCGACCATGGGCCTGCGGGTCGACGACGCGGCCGAGGACGAGGGACTCGACCTGTCCCAGCACGCCGAAGTCGCCTACGCCGACTGACTGCGGGTCGATTCCGCGGATCACGCAGGCCGCACCGACGAGCATTGGGACCAGCCCCAGCCGGCGGAATCGACCCTCACAAGACGCAGGAAAGGACCTCCGTTGAAGCTCATCACCGCCATCGTCAAGCCGTTCAAGCTCGACGACGTGAAGACCGCCCTCAAGGACGCCGGCGTGACCGGTATGACCGTCACCGAGGTGCAGGGGTTCGGCCGCCAGGCAGGCCACACCGAGGTGTACCGGGGTGCCGAGTACACCATCGACTTCGTGCCCAAGGTGCGCATCGAGGTGCTCGCTGACGTCGCCGACGCCGAGCGGGTGGCCGACGCGATCACGACCGCCGCCCGCACCGGCAAGATCGGCGACGGCAAGATCTGGATCACCGAGGTGGACCGGATCATCCGCATCCGCACCGGCGAGGTCGACACCGATGCCTTGTAGCGTGACCCGACGGCGCCCTTGACCATCACGACCGCCCGGGCCCAGCTCGCCGCCGACGACTCGCTCGTCGGTCGCGAGCTGTGCCACGCGTGGTCGGACGAGGTCGACCGCTGGCTGTCGGCACTGCTGGACGCGGCGCTCGAGCATCGACCGGCGGCGGGGATCGCCCTGCTGGCGTGCGGGGGCTACGGGCGGCGGGAGCTGTCGCTGCAGTCGGACATCGACGTGGTGCTGTTGCACGACGGCCGGCCCGACATCGGTGCGGTCGCCGACCGCATCTGGTACCCGATCTGGGACCAGGGCCTGAAGCTGGGCCACTCCGTCCGCACCGTCAAGGAGGCGCTGGCCCTCGCCGCCGATGACCTCGACACTGCCACCTCGCTGCTCGAGGCCCGCCATCTCGCCGGCGACCGCAGCCTGACCGACAGGCTGGCCGACAAGGCCACGCTGCAATGGCGCAAGCGCGCCAAGCGCTGGCTGTCGACCATGGCGCAACGGGTACGCGACCGCCAGGCGCAGGCGGGGGAGGTGGCGTTCCTGCTCGAGCCCGACCTCAAGGAGGGGCGGGGCGGCCTGCGCGACGTGCAGGCGCTGCGCTGGGCGCAGGCGGCGCGCACCATCCTGTGGGAGCCCGACGGTGCCAGCCTCGACGCCGCCTACGACCGGCTGTTGGCGGTGCGGGTCGAGCTGCACCGCCGCACCGGCCGTCCCGGTGACCGGCTGCTGCTGCAGGAGCAGGATGCGGTCGCCGACGTCCTCGGCTACGACGACGCCGACGAGCTCATGCGCTGGGTCGCCCACGCCGCCCGCACCATCGCCTGGACCAGCGACGACTCCTGGGCCCGCATCGAGAGCTCCCTGGCCGGTCCGCTGGGCCGGCTGCGCCGCGAGCGGCCGCTGGAGGGGGGACTGCGCCTGCGGGACGGCGAGGTCCACGTCGACGACGGTGCCGACGTGGCGGGCGATCCTGCGCTCGCACTGCGGGCCGCGGCGGCCGCCGCCCGGCACGCCACCCAGCTGGATCGCCAGTCGTTGGCCCGCCTGCGCGCCGAATCCCCGGCGCCGGTGGCGCCCTGGCCGGCGCCCGTGCGCGCCGCGCTGGTGGACCTGCTGCTGGCCGGTCCGCCCGCCATCCTGCTGCTGGAGGCCTTGGATCAGCGGGGGGTGTGGGAGCGCTACTTCCCCGAATGGCCGTCGGTCCGCAGCAAGCCGCAGCGCAACGCCTACCACCGGTTCACGGTCGACCGGCACCTGTGGGAGGCGTCCGCTCAGGCGGCCCAGCTCGCCGGGCGGGTCGCCCGACCCGACCTGCTGGTGCTGGCCGGGCTGCTGCACGACATCGGCAAGGGCGAGCCCGGCGACCACGTCGCCAACGGCGTGCGCCTAGTCGGCGAGATCGCGCGGCGCATGGGGTTGGACGACCACGACAGGTCGGTGCTGCTCCTGCTGTGCCGCCACCACCTGCTGCTGCCCGATGTCGCCACGCGCCGCGACATCGACGATCCGGCGACGATCGAGTCGGTCGTGGGGGAGCTGGGCGGCAGCCACGAGGTGCTCGAGCTGCTCGCCGCGCTCACCGAGGCCGACTCGCTGGCGACCGGTCCCGCCGCCTGGAGCGACTGGAAGGCCGACCTGGTGCGGGCGCTGGTGGCGCGGGCGGACCACGTGATGCGGGGCGGCGAGGCGGTCGAGGTCGCCCGCGAGTTTCCCGACGAACGTCAGCGGGCGCTGCTGCGGGCGGGCGAGCAGGCGGTCGTCAGCGACGGTCACCGGCTCACGGTGGTGGCCGCCGACCGGCACGGGCTGTTCGCGCGAGTGGCCGGCGTGCTGGCGCTGCACGGGCTCGACGTGCTGGATGCCGCGGCGACGACGGAGGGCGGGTGGGCGCTCGAGGTGTTCCGGGTCGAGTCCAGCTTCGGGCCGACGTTCTCGTGGACCAAGGTCCTGGCCGATATCGAGCGCGCGCTGGCCGGGCAGCTGGCCATCCGGGCCCGGCTGGCCGACCGCATCCGCACGTACGGACCGCGGCGCACCCGGGTCCGCGGGCACGAGGTGGTCGAGCCCGAGATCCGCTTCGACCTCGACGCCACGCCCGACGCCACGGTCGTGGAGGTGCATGCCGCCGACGCCCTCGGGGTCCTGTACCGGATCACCAGCGCGCTGGCCGACCTCGACCTCGACATCACCAGCGCCAAGGTGCAGACGCTCGGCCCCCGGGTGGTGGACTCGTTCTACGTGCGCGACGTCCAGGGCGCCAAGGTCACCGACCCCGCGGTGCTCGCCGAGACCGAGCGGGCCCTGCTCCACGCGTTGGAGGCGGGATAGCGCACCAGGGTTATGGTCCGCTTGTGAGCCGCCGACTCCCGCCCACCCGCCAGGACCTGATCCGCTGGTCGGAGGCGTTGTCCGGCATCGCCCGCACCGGGCTCGGGTTCACGCAGAGCCTGTACGAGCGCGAGCGGTTCGAGGAGGTGCTGGCGGTGGCGGGCGACATCCGTGTCGCCGCGGAGGCCGACGAGGAGTTCGACGCCGAGCACTTCGTCGACGAGTGGATGGAGGGCGTGGGCGAGGGCGTGGCCGGTTACATCACGCCCAAGGTGGCCGTGGGCGCGGTGGTCCACAACGACGAAGGCCAGATCCTGCTGGTGCAGCGGGCGGACAGCGGCATCTGGCTGTACCCAACCGGCTGGGCCGACGTCGGCTACTCGGCCAGCGAGATCGCGGTCAAGGAGGTCCGGGAGGAGACCGGGATCGACTGCGTCCCCGTGCGGCTGATCGCGCTGCTCGACGGCCTGCGCCTGGGCTTCACCCGGGTGCCGCTCTACAGCCTGGTGTTCCTGTGCCGGGCGGTGGGCGGCGAGCTCGAGGCCCATCCGCTCGAGACCCGGGCCGTGGGTTGGTTCGCCGACGCCGACCTGCCCGAGCCGCTGGCCGGGGCGACGCAGTGGCGCGAGCACGCCTTCCGGGCGATCTACGGCGAGAACGTCGGCGTCCTGTACGACGAGCCCCGCGACCGCCCGTGGGGAGGCGGAGAGTAGGAACCGGTCGCTCACCGGTCGTGGCGCAGCTCGGCGCGGCGCTCGCCGCGGACGAGGTCGACCGTCAGGCGGGCGGGGCCGTCGCTGATCTCGATGGTGGTGTCGCCGAACCGGGTGGTGCCGAACGGGTTGCCGAACCGCTCGCCGCCGTGGAGCGGCACCTCGGTGCCCTCGACGGTCAGGGGGCCGGTCCAGGAGAACGCCAACGTCCCCTCGCTGGGCGACGCGTAGCTCACGTCGAAGCCCCGTGACACGCCGCCTCCGGTCCCGAGGTCCCGGACGTCGATCCGGGCTGCCGATACCGCCGCCACGAACTCGTCGAACGATCCCCAACCCTGAGCGTCGCCCACCTCGGCGATCCACACGTTGTTCGCCCCGCCGGGAGCGACCAGGTCGAACGGCTCGGTCAGCCCGTTGGTGAACGTCAAGGCGGGGTCGTGCGTGCGCCACTCGGTCGGCCGCCACGACCACAGGCCGACGTAGCCGTTGCCTCGGCGGCCGAACGTCCATCCCCCGCCCGCCGCGTCCACGTGGCGGACCTCGTCGAACCGCTCCGTGGGGAAGTAGGCGTGGGTGTACGGCAGGTAGCCGAAGGCGTCGAGCGGTGGACCGGTCGGCGCCGGGTACTGCGGCGCGTACATGTTGATCACCGCGGCGCCGTGCTGGGCGCTGCGGGGCATGGTGGCGGCGCCGCTCCAGTACAGGTCGGCGTCGACCCAGCGGTCGCCCGGGCGGGGCTCGTTGCCGGGGTTGGTGGTGAACACCACGGCGTCCTCGTCGAGCGTGGCCTGCCAGGCGTGGTACTGCCAGCCGAAGCAGCCGGGGCGGTAGTCCTGCGCCGTCGACAGCATGGCGTGGGGCGAGCGCCAGGTGATCGTGTCGACGTCGCGCAGCAGGCCGACGTTGATCTGGCACCGGAGGGCGTGGGCGAGCTGCGCGGCGACCCGGGGATCGCCGCCCGACGCGTCTGCCAGGGCGCGGAACGGCTGGAACAGCGCCGTCTCCCACAGGTCGTGGCGCTCGATGGTGGCCAGCGTGAGGGGCACGACCTGCCAGGCGGTGAGCGCACCCCGCTCCCACCAGAACGGCACGGTCTCGGGGTCGGTGAACGATGTGCCCGGGACGGGCGAGGTGGGATCGGCGGTGAACACCGCGTCGACGTCGAGGGGAACGCCCATGTGCTCGCGGTCGACGATGGTCTCCGGCGACCGGGCCACTCGCTCGATGACCGCCGGGAGGCGGTAGCGATCGGCGGCGGCCAGCGCGGTCGCGGTGGCGTCCGACCGTGAGGGGTAGGGCTGGTCGGAGGTGCCGAACGCCAGCTTGACCGTGCCGAACACGTCCTGGTCGGCGGCCCGGCTCTTGTCCTTCATGTACGACCGGCCGTGGGTGACGCCGACGTTGCCCTGCACCTGGTGGATCGCCAGGTCGTACAGGAACACGTCGAGCATGGCTGCCGCCCGCTCGGCGAGGTCAGGCTCGCCGACCTCGGTGAGCAGCAGCAGGGCCTCGACGTCCTCGCCGTAGTAGACGTCGGAGTGCCACTCGCTGAATCCCCACCTCGCCTTCTCGTCGAGCCACGCCTCGATGCGCCGGCGCCCCCGTTCGGCGTGGGTGCGCCCGGTCTCGCTGGTGATGGCGAACGTCTCGCGGGGCAGCGCCCTGCCGGCCAGGTACTCGAGGGCGTGGAAGATGATGCGGTGGTTCTCGGACCAGAACCACTTGTTGTCGACGATGCCGGCGGGCAGCGGATCGGTGTACCAGTAGCGGAAGCCGTTGAAGCGCCGCTCGATCGCGGCCCGCAGGTCGGGGCGCAGGTCGCGCCGGTGGCCGTACCACAGGGCCACGAGCCGCATCATGTCGAAGTCGCTGGTGTCCGTGTGGGTGTCGATCTTGGCGAACGTGGCGGTGAAGTCGTCCGGGCCGACGCTGGCGGGGTCGAACCGAAAGCGCCGATCGCGCTCGGCGCGGGTGAAGTGGGCGAGGACGTTGGCCAGCGAGGTTCTGTCGAGCTGCTCGGTGGCGAAGCGGAGGTACTCGTCCTGGCGCGCCCGCCAGACCCGACGGTCGACGTAGCCGTTCCCCGAGCCGAGCTGATCTGCGCGGTCGCCGCCGCCTACTGCGCTCCCGCCGCCAGCTCCGACAGGTCCGGCTGGTCGACTGCAGGCCATGGTCGTCGCCAGGAACAGCAGAACCACCGCAAGCGCTGCGGCTCGTCGCACGGCCGGCAACGTAGCCGCCCTCGTGGTTCTTGGCACCGATCTGGTTGCTGGGCAACCGATCCGGCACGGAGAACGGCGCGCCAGGCCCCTATGACGCGGGCTGCACCGGCCGGCGGGCGAGGGCGAAGCGGGTGTAGCTCCAGCAGGCGCTGCCCAGCATCACCAGCTTGGTGACGAAGCCGACCACGGGGTTGGCCAGCTTCTCTTCCTTCGTGCGGTGCCACAGCCCGGGGAGGACCTGGTCGCAGCGGCGCAGGTCCCGCTGGGCCACGAGGCTGTTGAGCGCGGCCTCCACCCGGTAGCCCCGGACGTCTCGCAGGTCGAGCTGCTCGAACAGCTCGCGGCGCAGCGCCCGCTGGCCGGTCAGGACCGGAAGTCCCTCGAGGAAGATGGGGTTGGCGACCGGCCCGCGGTCGAACAGGCCGCACGCCATGTCGGCATCGCCAGCGAGGACGCTGGCCACCAGCCCGTCGACGTGGTGGGGCCGGAGCCCCACGAGATCGGCGTCGAGGAAGACGATGACCTCGGCCCCGTCCGCCGCGGCGACACCGGTCCGCATCGCCTCGCCCTTGCCCGGCGTCGGTTCGTGGACCACCCGGGCACCGTGGTCGCCGGCGACGCTGGCCGTGGCGTCGGTCGACGCGTTGTCGACCACGATCACGTGGTCGACGAGCCGGGCGTCGAACGCCGCATAGACGACGGCTCCCACGGTTGCGGCCTCGTTCCAGGCGGGAATGATGGCAGCCACTCCAGTGGTGTCGGAGCACGCAGAGTGGCCGGGAGGAGACATGTGGTGCACCACTGTACAGACGCCGGGTCACCGCCGGTACCAGCGAAGAACGCGCCGCGCGCCCCGACGCCTGCCGCTAATCTGACGCCGCGTCATAACTGAAACACGTTCTCGACAGCGGGTGCGTCCCGGGCAGCCAGCGTCGAGCATCGACACAAGGGGGGACACGCCGTGCGTCACACCTGGTTGCACCGCTTTGCCGCACTCGCCGCGCTGGCCGTCGTTGCCGCCGCGTGTGGCTCGGACCGCGGTGACGACCCGACGGCGGCCGAGGACACCGGCGACGAGGCAGGCAGTAGCGACACCACCGCCACCGACGGCGAGGGCAGCGGTGACGCCGTGATGTTCGGGGACCTCGAGTCCCCGTGCGGCGAAGCCGAGGACGACAGCGACGCCGCCGCGGCCGGCGCCGCCGAGCAGGGCGTCACCGACTCCGAGATCGTCATCGGCTACGGCGACGACGCGGGCTTCGCCACGTCGCCGGGGCTCAGCCACGAGGCGTCGGACGCCATCGAGGCGATGATCGACTGGTGCAACGACCAGGGTGGCATCAACGGCCGCCAACTCGTCGGCAACTACTACGACGCCGCCATCACCGACGTCGTCAACGCCACGACCCAGGCGTGCGGCGAGGTCTTCATGCTGGTGGGCGATGCCTGGGCGCTCGACTCGGGCCAGGAGGAGACACGCCTCGGCTGCGGATTGCCGGCCGTGCCCACGTACTCGGTCAGCCCCGAGTTCGCCAACGCCCCGCTGATGTACCAGGCGGTGCCCAACCCCGCGGACATCTACCCCGGCGCGTGGGCCGCCCAGCTCGCGGAGCTCTTCCCCGACGAGATCACGCGGGCCACGGTCATGTACGGCAACTTCGCCGCCACCATCGACACCAAGGACAAGGTGCTGCAGGTCTTCGACGATTACGGGTTCCAGTGGCTCGACTGCCCGATCGAGTACAACATCGCCGGCGAGCCCGACTGGAAGCCCTTCGCCCAGCGGCTCAGCGACTGCGGCGCCGAGGTCGTCTACTACTCGGGCCAGCCCTACCCGCTCATGCAGAACCTGCTCGACGACGCCGCCCAGGTCGGGTACGACCCCATCTGGCTGGCCGAGTCGAACGCCTACCTGCAGTCGTTCGCCGACTGGAACGCCACCGGCAACGGCGACCGCGTCTACCTCCGCACGTCGTTCACGCCCTTCGAGCAGGCCGACAGCAACCCCGCCACCCAGCAGTACCTCGACATCGTCACCGAGCACGGCGGCGACACCAGCCAGCTCGGCGAGCAGGCGACGTCGTCATTCCTGCTGTGGGCCACGGCGGCCAAGGAATGCGGCGCCGACCTGACGCGCCAGTGCGTGCTCGACGAGCTGTCGCAGGTCACCAGCTGGACCGGTGGTGGCCTGCACGCCGAGACCAACCCGGGGGAGAACCTGCCGCCCGAGTGCTCGATGATCCTCAAGCTCGAGGGGACGGCCTTCGTGCAGGTGCACCCCGAGGGGGAGGGCGAGTTCTACTGCGACCCCGACAGCCGGGTGGAGCTGACGGGCCGGGTGGTCGACCAGGCAGAGCTCGACGAGAACCGCATCTCCACGAAGTTCCAGCCGCAGCAGTAGGGGCGACCCGGCACCCCCACCATGGAGACGTTCCTCCAGTACACGATCTTCGGGTTGGTGACCGGCGGGGTCTACGGCATCGCCGCCTCGGGCCTGGTGGTCACCTACACGACGTCGGGCATCTTCAACTTCGCCCACGGGGCGGTCGCGATGCTGGCCGCGTTCGTGTACTGGCAGGTGCGGTTCGACTGGGGCTGGCCGGCACCGCTCGCTCTGCTGCTCGTGCTCGGCGTGCTGGCACCGCTGCTGGGCGCGCTGTTGTACGGCGTGGTGATGCGAGGGCTGCGGGGGACGGCCGAGGTCACCCGCATCGTCGTGCCGGTCAGCGTGATGCTCGGCTTCCTGGCGCTGTCCACGTGGGTGTGGGACCCGACGCCCCGCCAGCCCCGGCTGTTCCTCATGTTCTTCGGTGCCGACAACACGGTGAGCATCGCCGGGGTCAATGTCACGTACCACGAGCTGCTGTCGGTGGTGCTGGCGGTCGTGATCGCCCTCGGCCTGCGGTTCCTTTTCTTCCGCACGCGCAGCGGCGTGGCCATGCGGGCCGTGGTCGACGACCCGGACCTGCTCGAGCTCAACGCCGGGCGGCCCGAGCGGCTGGCCATGCTGTCATGGGCGCTGGGGGCGTTCCTGGCGGCGCTGGCCGGCGTGCTCATCACCCCCATCCAGGGCACCGCCATGCGCGCCACGGACCTCACCCTGCTGGTGATCGACGCCTTCGCGGCCGCCATGTTCGGCCGGTTGCGCAGCCTGCCCCGGACGTTCCTCGGCGCGCTGGTGCTCGGCCTCGCCGGCAGCTACGTCATCGGTTACTTCCCGGCCGACGATTGGACCTGGACCGGCAACTTCCGCGTGTCGCTGCCCATGATCGCCCTGTTCGTGGTGCTGCTGTTCCTGCCGCAGGACCGACTGCGGGGCGCCACCATCCTGCGTACCCGGGAGCGGTTCCGCCTGCCCAGCGTCCGCAGCGCCGTGGTGGCGGGGCTGGCGCTGGTCGGCGTGATGTTCCTGGTGCGCGAGATCCTGGCCCCCACCGCCCTCAACTACATGGCGTTCTCGATGACGGCGGCGGTCATCGCGCTGTCGTTGGTGCTGCTCACCGGCTATGCCGGCGAGATCAACCTGGCGGTGCTGTCGTTCGGGGCGATCGGGGCGATCGTCGTCCACCACTACGGCATATCGGGCAGCGGCAGCGACGCCCGCTCGACGCTCGGCGGCTACGTGCTGGCGGCTGTGGTGTGCGCGGTGATCGGCGCGCTGGTGGCGCTGCCGTCGCTACGACTGCGGGGCCTCTACCTGGCGCTGTCGACGATGGCGTTCGGCGTGTTCGTGTCCAACATGGTGCTGCGGGAGATCACGGAGCGGAAGCTGCCGCTGCTGCACACCGAGTTCAGCATCTTCCCCAGCGGCAACCTCACGGTGCCCCGTCCGAAGATCGGGCCGCTCGACCTGGCGGCCATGCCCACCTTCCTGATGGCCGTGACCGTCCTGTTCGCCGTGATCGGCGTGGGGCTGGTGGCGTTGCGGCACAGCAGCTACGGCCGCCGGCTCACCGCGCTGAAGGACAGCCCCGCCGCCTCGGCCACGCTGGGGCAGAGCCCGGTGGCGCTCAAGCTGTCGGTCTTCATGCTGTCGGCCGCCATCGCCGGCGTCGGCGGGGCGCTCATGACGTCGCAGCTGGGGTCGGCCAACCTCGACCGCTACGACATCTTCCTCAGCCTGTCGCTGCTCATGCTCACCGTCGTGGGCGGGATCGGCTACGTGAGCGGGGCGCTGTTCGGCGGGATCCTGTTCGGGGTGGCGTTCGTCGCCCTGCAGAACACCTTCGACAAGCTGGGCGTCGACTATCCGGACGCGGAGGGGCTGTTCGACTTCCTGGCCCGGTTCACCACAGTGATGCCCGCACTCATGGGCGTGAGCATGGGCCGCAACCCGACCGGGGCGGTGGAGCAGGTCGTCCGGGAGTTCGGTGCGCTGCGCCGGGTGAAGCCGATCTTGGTGGCCGGTTGCGCCGCCGTGGCGGTGGCCTACCTGCTGACCCGCAACGACAGCATCAGCAACTGGTGGTTCGTCGTGATCGTCGGGGTGGTCGTTGCCGCCATGCCCTTGGCGGCCAAGCGGCTGGCGCCGGCGCCGGGGCTGGGACCGGCGCCGGCGCCGGCGGGTCCTGCGTCCGCCGATGGGGGGGACGAGATGCCGCTGGAGCTGGTCGGGGTGAGCCGGCCGTTCTCGCCTGCCGATCGGGAGAGGCTCGACCGCGAGCTGGGCCTCCCCGTGGGGGGCCGATAGCCCGATGGCGCTCCTCGAGGCCCAGGAGATCACCGTGCGGTTCGGCGGCAAGGCGGCGCTCAACCGCACATCGCTCGCCGTCGAGCCGGGCGCCATCACGGGCCTCATCGGCCCCAACGGCGCCGGCAAGACCACCCTGTTCAACGTGGTGTGCGGGCTGTTGGCCCCCCAGGGCGGACGGGTGGTCCTGGACGGCACCGATATCACGTCGGCCCCACCGCATCGCCGGGCCCGCCTGGGACTGGCCCGCACGTTCCAGCGGCTCGAGCTGTTCACGTCGTTGACGGTGCGCGACAACGTGCGGGTGGGTGGCGAGATCCGTAACCGGTGGAGCGCTCGGCGGTTCGGTGGGTTTCGGCGCGGTCACGCCGACGCCGGCGACGAGGCCGACCGCATCATCGAGCTCACCGGGCTGGGCGCCATCGCCGATCGCGAGGTGTCGGAGATCCCCACCGGCCAAGCCCGTGTGGTGGAGCTGGCGCGGGCGCTGATGACCCGCCCGTCGGTGCTGCTGCTCGACGAGCCTGCCGCCGGGCAGACGGAGCGCGAGACGGAGGCGTTCGGTGGGTTGTTGCGCCGCCTGGCGAGCGACGGGCTCGCCGTGTGCCTGGTCGAGCACGACATGACGCTGGTGATGGACGTGTGCCGGACGATCCACGTGCTCGACTACGGGCGGACCATCGCCGCCGGTCCCCCCGACCGGGTACGCAACGACCCCGCAGTGCTCGAGGCCTACCTCGGCACGCCGGAGGGCGTCGGGTGAGCCGGCTTCGCCCGTCCGCGCCCGAGGTCATCTCGTGAGCCCGGCTGGCAACGGGGTGGCCCCTGCGACCGAGCCGTTGTTGGAGCTCGCCGGGATACGGGCCGCGTACGGCGGGATCGAGGTGCTGCACGGCGTGGACCTGGCCGTGCCGGCCGGCGCCGTGGTCGCGCTGCTCGGTGCCAACGGGGCGGGGAAGTCGACCACCGTCAAGGTCGCCGCCGGCCTGCTGGCCCCCAGCGCCGGCGCCGTGCGGGTGGCCGGCCACGACGTGACCGGGGCGTCGTGCCACGATCTCGCCCGGATCGGCGTGTGCACCATTCCCGAGGGGCGGGGCGTGTTCCCCAACCTCACGGTGCGCGAGAACCTGTGGATGGCGACCCAGGTGGCGGGCGCGCCCCGCCTCGACCGGGTCGAGGACGGCGCCTACGCGCGCTTCCCGCTGCTGGGCGAGCGGCGCAGCCAGCTGGCTGGCTCGCTGTCGGGTGGCGAGCAGCAGATGCTGGCGCTGTCACGGGCGCTGGTCACCGATCCCGCAGTGCTGGTGCTCGACGAGCTGTCGATGGGACTGGCGCCCATCGTCGTCCAGCAGCTCTACGACATCGTGGCGCAGGTGGCGCAGGAGGGCATCTCGATCCTGGTGGTCGAGCAGTTCGCCCGGGCCGTGCTCGGCATCGCCGACCGGGCGGCCATCATGGTCAACGGCGTGGTGGCGCACGCCGGCACGCCGGCGGAGCTGCAGTCGGAGCTGTCGTCCGCTTACTTGGGGGAGACAACATGAGCGAGACAACATGAGCGAGCGTGTCGCACGCCTCGAGCAGGAGGCGGCCAACCTGAAGGTGAGCACATCGGCCAAGCGGGACGGCCTCTATCAGGCCGCGGGCGCCCTGGCGATGGTGGTGGGGGTGGTCGTCGCCTTCGTCGCCTACCAGCTGTCGCTGGACAAGGCCGACGACCGCGACATCCAGTCCCTCATCATCCTGGCGGTGGCGATGCTGGCGTTGGCGGTCGCCGGTGCCGCGGTCTTCCTGCGCTACTCGCTGGCCCGGTTCCTGCGCTTCTGGCTGCTACGCCAGCTCTACGAGGGGCAGGCGCAGGTGGATCGGCTGGTCGGCGAGCTGCGGGCGCCGGCCGCGGCCGACGGCGAGGCGGCGTCGGATCCCATCCCCACGCCGGATCGGGCGTCCCAGTGACCGACGACCTGCACCGGGGCGTCTACATGCCCGACCTGCTCGTCACTGCGCTCGGCCGCAATCCCGAGAAGCCGGCCGTGTACCTCGGCGACCAGGTGCTGACCGCGGCCGAGGTCGCCGGAGAGATCAGCCGCTACGTCCAGGCGTTGGAGGCCAAGGGCCTCGGGCGGGGCAGCCCGGCGGCGGTGCTGGCGCTGAACCGCCCCGAGGTCCTGTTCAACATGGGCGCGTCGATGCTCGTGGGCTGCCGGACGACGCCGCTGCACCCGCTGGGCTCGCTCGACGACCACGCCTACGTGCTCGAGGACGCCGGCGTCGAGACCCTGGTGTTCGACCCCGAGTTCTTCGGCGAGCGCGCCGCCGAGCTGGCGGCCCGGGTCCCGGGGCTGAAGAACCTGTTGGCGCTCGGTCCCACCGAGGTGGGCGACGACTACATCGCGCTGGCGTCGAGCTTCCAGCCCCGGCGGCTGGTGGCGCCGCGGGTGGAGGGCACCGACGTCCCCGGCCTGGCGTACACGGGCGGCACCACCGGCAAGCCCAAGGGCGTGATGGGCAGCTACCGGGCGGGGGCGACGATGGCGCAGATCATGCTGACCGAATGGGAGTGGCCCCGCGAGCCCCGCTTCCTCATGTGCACGCCGCTCAGCCACGCCGGGGCGGCGTTCTTCATCCCGGTGCTGCTCCTGGGCGGGTCGCTGGTGGTGGTGCCGTACTTCGATCCGGGGCTCGTGCTCGAGACCATCGAGCGGGAGCGGATCACCGCCACGATGGTGGTGCCCACGATGCTCTACATGCTCATGGACCATCCCGACTTCGCCACCCGGGACCTGTCCAGCCTCGAGACCGTCTACTACGGCGCCGCCGCCATGTCGCCCACCCGGCTGGCCGAGGCGATCGAGCGCCTGGGGCCCATCTTCTTCCAGTACTACGGCCAGGCCGAGGCGCCGATGACCATCTGCGTGCTGCGCAAGGACGAGCACGACGTAGCGCGGCCCGAGCGCTTGGCCACGTGTGGGCGGCCGGTGCCGTGGGTCCACGTGGCCTTGCTGGACGATGCCGGGAACGAGGTGCCGCGGGGCGAGCCGGGCGAGATCTGCGTGCGGGGCCCGCTGGTGATGCAGGGCTACTGGAACAAGCCGGAGCAGACGGCGGAGGCGTTGGCCGGTGGCTGGCTGCACACGGGCGACATCGCCCGGGAGGACGACGAGGGCTACTACACGATCGTCGACCGCAAGAAGGACATGATCGTGAGCGGCGGCTTCAACGTGTTCCCGCGTGAGGTCGAGGACGTGATCTCCTCGCACCCGTCGGTGTCGGCGGTGGCGGTGATCGGCGTGCCCGACGAGCGTTGGGGCGAGGCGGTCAAGGCCGTGGTCGTGCCCCGCCCGGGCGCCGAGATGGTGCCCGACGAGCTGATCGAGCTGGTCAAGCAGGCCAAGGGGTCTGTCCACGCGCCGAAGTCCGTCGACGTGGTCGAGTCCATCCCCGTCAGTCCCCTCGGCAAGCCCGACAAGAAGGCCCTGCGCGCCCGGTACTGGGAAGGTGCCGAGCGGCTGGTGAACTGAGGGTCGATTCCGCGGATGACGTACGCCACGCCAGACGAGATTGTCGACGCGGTGAGGGACCGGCGGAATCCTTACTAGCGATCAGCGCTGGCCGGGCACGCCGGCGTGGACCGTGAGGACGACCCGCTCGGACGACGGCTCCTCCAGCACCTGCGACAAGGACGCGTCGAGCAGGCACAGGTCGGCGGGCGCGCCGGGCCGAACCCGCCTGGGTTCCCCGCCGGGGTCGTCGGGGGGTGTGAGGAACAGGGCCAGCGCACGTTCCGGGGACACCGCCTCCCGCAGGCCGAGCGGCGCGCCGCCCGCCGTCCGGCGCTCGACGGCCGCCCGGATGGCCAGCCAGGGATCGGGATCGCCGAAGGGGGCGTCGGTGCCGCCGCCCACGCCGATGCCGGCGTCCAGCAGGCTACGGCACGGGTAGAGGTGCGGTTGGTCGTCGGGGTCGACCTCGGCCAGGTAGCGGTCACCCCGCTCGGCGACGAAGTTCGGCTGCGTCACCACCACCAGCCCCAGCGACGCCACCAGGCGCCGCAGCTCCGGCGGCACGACCGAACCGTGCTCGATCCGGTCTCCGATGAACGCGCCGGCGGCGTCGAGGGCGGCGACGGCCAGCGCCAGCGCCGTGCGGGTCACGCAGTGCACCGCCACGGGCCGGTCCTGCTCGTGGGCGGTCCGGACCCAACCCACCAGATCGTCGAGTCGGGGCAACGCATGGTCGGCGATCACCAGCTTCACCGGTCCCCGTGCCAACGGTGACGGCAGCTCGGCTGCCGCCAGGCTCGGCCCTCCGGTTACGACCGTCCGCTGGGGCAGCGCGCCCGACGCGGCCGCCTCGGCGAGTGGGGCCAGGTCTTCGAGGCGGTCGATCGGCGTGGCGTCGGTGACGCCCGTGACGCCGAGGCGCGACAGGCGCTGACCCACGGCGGCCAGGTCGGGGGGCGGCTCACGGGGGAGCCGGTCCCGAAGCCAGCGGTCGAGGCCGCGCAGGCGGCCCGTGGGGCGTCCCCGCTCGTCGTGCTCGACGCCCGTGACGGGATCGCCGATCGCAGGGATGTCCCCGGTCCAGTCGCCCGTACCCTCCGTGCCCTCGGTGCCGGACATGGCCGTTCCTGTGGCCGGGGTCGGATCGGCGACATCGAGCCCGGTCACCTCGACCGCCCGCGAGTTGAGCACCCACTCGACCCCGGTGCGGTGCTGCACCCGCACCGGCCGGTCCCGCACGATGTCGTCGAGGCGCCAGCGATCCAGCGGACCGGCGATCGACTCGTGGTAGCCGACCACGCGCAGCCACGCCTCCGGGGGCAGCGAGCGGTGTGCTGCGGCCAGGGCGGCGGCGAAGGCGGCCGGGTCGGGCGTCGCCGCGGGGCTCACCGTCACCGACCGCTCGGCGGCCGCCAACGCCAGCAGGTGGATGTGATGGTCGTGCAGCCCGGGGACGAGCGCGCCCCGCCGACCGTCGATGGCGGTCTCGCCGGGGCGCGCGGTCAGGCGGGGACCGACCGAGGTGACGACCCCGTCGCTGGCGCGCACGTCGACGAGGCGTCCCTCCACGACCACCTCGCGCAGCAACAGGTCGGCCATGGGTGGGGAAGCGTACGGCGACTCACGACTCGACACCGAGGTCGGCGAGCACCTGGGCGGTGTGCTCGCCCAGCGCCGGTCCCCGAGACGTGACCGGGCGTGATCGGGGTGGGGCGACCTCGAGCGCCTCCGGCGGACGGGTGCCAGCTGGGGCGCCGGCGTCGCGGCCCGCCTCGGGGACGAGGGTCCGTCCCGCCAGGGACGCCGCCACGCCCGCCATGGCCACGTCGAGCATCCACCGCCCACCGACGGCCAACGCGTCGAGGCAGGCGGCCGCAGCGGCCAGCCCGGCGATGGGGTCGGCGACGGCGTCGGCGCAGAAGCACGGCCCCGCCTCGTCGGTGACCACCAAGCCGCCGGCCACGGCGGCGTCGTCGCCGTACGCCACCCGGTTGCCCGCCTCTCCTGTGCGCCCGTGTCCGGTGATCGACACCCACACCCGGGGTTGCGCGGCGGCGACGAGTTCGGCGGCGACGATCCCGCGCTGCTCGAGCGCCCGCGGCCGCGACCCCTCGATCACCACGTCGACCCGAGCGAGGAGGCGCCGGAGGACATTCCACCCCTGGTCGTCGAGGTCCAGGGCGACGCCCTGCTTGCCGCCGTTGACGAGGTGGAAGAACTCCGGCGGACCGCCCCGGCTGCCATCCGGGCGCCCTGTCGACTCGACCTTGACCACTCGCGCACCCGCGAGGGCCAGGAGGCTGCCGCACAGCGGGCCCGCCCACAGCGCCGACAGGTCGACCACGGTCAGCTCGGCCAGCGGCCGTGGCTCCGGGACACGTCCGGGGATCGGCGTGGCCCGGATCGGCAGCGACGCCAGCGGCGTCGGGGCGGTGCGCGGGGCGAGGGGCTCGTCCGGCAGCTCGGACACCGGCAGGCCGAGCAGCCAGGCTCGTTCGGCGACCTCCCGGGCCGGTCGGCGACCGATCTCGGCGGCGACGGCCGTCCACGGGTCCTCGCCCTTCGGCGAGTCGAGGCCGAGCCAGGCAGGGAGCAGGTCGCGGTCCTCGGGGCGGGGGAGCGCGACGGCCAGCCAGCCGTCGGTGGCCCGGAGCAGCCGGGTGGCGCCGCCACAGCTCGTCGTTCCCTGCCGCCGCAGGCCGCCGATGGCGGCGCGCTCGCCCAGCAGCACCACGGGATCCAGCCGCAGCTCGTGGCCGACCTGCCCCGACCGTTGGCGGCCGACCGCGGCCATCCGCTGCAGCCCGGGCACGAGGCCGTCGGGAGGCCCCAACGGCGGGCCGTCGGCCCGCCCGGTAAGCGCCATGGCACCGCTCGCGGCCCAGTGCGCCAGCGCCCGGCGGTCGTCGTCGGTCGACACCGGGCGACGATGCGGCGGGTGTGCCGGGTGTGACGGGGACACGAGCGAGCATGATGGCCCTTCAGATGCGCCTCCACCGATTCACCGCGACCGGCTTCGCCGCCGTGCTGGCCGGTCCCGAGCCGGCCGACGAGCTGGGCAACGCCAAGGGGTCGGTCGTGGTGGTCGATCTCGACGACGGCGGACCACCCGAGGGGCCGGCTCCGTCGTCGGCCCTCGCCACGCTGCCGGCGGTCGTCGTGGGGACCTCGGCGTCGGCCACTCCGGCCAGCTA
The DNA here is from genome assembly GCA_035641315.1 of Acidimicrobiales bacterium. Lineage (GTDB taxonomy): Bacteria > Actinomycetota > Acidimicrobiia > Acidimicrobiales > VFJN01 > DASQUK01. Next base: position 19,216 of record DASQUK010000055.1, read on the forward strand.
CCTCGCCGAGCTCGTGGACGTGGTCGTGGCGCCGGACAGCGACGAGCTCGAGGCGACGGTCGACGCCGTGGCCGCGCATCCGCAGGCGGCCACCGCGTTGGCGCTCGTGCTGCGGGGCAGCGAGGGACGCTCCGTCGGCGACGGGCTGCAGCTCGAGTCCGCCGTCTACGGGACCCTGCAGGCGGGGCCGGAGTTCGCCACCTGGCGGGCCGGCCGACCCGTGCGACCGCCGCGACCCGAGGCCGGCCCTGCCGTCGAGGTCCGCCGGGACGGCGCCCGCCTCGACCTCGTGCTCAACCGCCCGTCCGTGCGCAACGCCCTCGACGCCCGCATGCGGGACGACCTGGTGGCGGGCCTCGCCATCGCCGCCGGCGATCCCACCATCGCCGAGGTGCACCTCCGGGGGGCGGGGCCGGCGTTCTGCGCGGGCGGCGACCTCGACGAGTTCGGCTCCCGGCCGGATGTCGCCACCGCGCACCTGGTGCGCCTGGCGCGCAGCCCGGCCCGGGCGATGGCCGGTGTGGCCGAGCGTGTGGTCGCCCACCTACACGGCCCGTGCTTCGGCTCCGGCATCGAGCTGCCGGCGTTCGCAGCCCGGGTGGTAGCCCGGTCGGACACGGTGATCGGGCTGCCCGAGGTCGCCCTCGGCCTCATCCCCGGTGCCGGTGGCACGGTCAGCCTGCCCCGCCGGATCGGCCGCCACCGCACCGTGTGGCTGGCGCTCACCGGCCGCACCATCGACGCCGC